>NZ_DATIHB010000148.1:0-43131 GCF_035481145.1 Nocardioides sp.
CCTCCTCTCACGGGACGGGCAGGGTCAGCCCTTGATCTCGGTCCAGGCCTGCGTCCAGCGGGCGTAGTCGGTGCACGTCACGTCCGTGCGACCGTCGATGCACTGCTCGATGGGGGTCGTCCAGTACCAGATCTTCTCGGCGTAGGACTCGTCACCGGCGTGGAAGATCTCGCAGTGCTTGTCGTTCGCGGTGTGCTGGCAAGCCTGCGAGTTGGCCGGCGCCTCACCGAAGTACTCGGCGACAGCGGCGTTGGCCTCCGGGCTGACGATGTGGTTCAGCCACTGGTAGGAGCAGGTCTTGTGCTCGGACTTCGCACCGACCATCCAGGTGTCCGACCAGCCGGTGGCGCCCTCCGCGGGCAGCGTGGTCTCGACCGGCACCTTCTCCGACTGCGCCACGTTGGCGATGACCTGCCAGGTGGTGCCGACCACCGAGTCGCCGGTGGTGAACGCCTGGATCTCCTTGAGGTAGTCGGACCAGTACTCTCCGACGTTCACGCGCTGTTCCTTGAGCAGGTCGACTGCGGCCTCGAGCTGCTTCTCGTCGAGGGCGTAGGGGTTCTCGATGCCGAGGTCCGGCTCGTGCTCCATCAGGTACATCGCGGCGTCGGCGATGTAGATCGGCGAGTCGTACGCCGTCACCGCGCCCTTGTACGCCGACCCCTTGTCGAAGACGACGTCCCAGCTGGTCGGCGCGGGCTTCACCTTGTCGGTGCGCCACATCAGCAGGTTGGCGCCGTAGCCGTGGGGCACGCCGTACGCCTGGCCGTCGACGGAGTTCCAGTCGCGGTCCTTGAGGAAGTCGTAGACGTCGGCGTAGTTGGGGATGAGGTCGGTGTTGACCGGCTCGACGTCACCGCTCGCGATCAAGCGCAGCGAGGCGTCGCCGGAGGCGGAGATCACGTCGTACTCGCCCGACTTCATCAGGCTGACCGCCTCGTCGGAGGTCGCGAAGTACTTCACGTTGACGTTGCAGCCGGTCTCCTTCTCGAAGCCGGAGACCCAGTCGACCTTCGGGTCGTTGCTGCCGTCCTCGACGTAGCCGGGCCAGGCCAGCACGTTGACCTCACCCTCGCCCTTCCCGAGCTTCTCGAGCTGCGGGAGGTCAGGGGCGGTGAAGCCGGCAGAGGAGGACCCACCACCGCCGGACGAGCTGCCACAGGCGGAGGCCACCAGGACGGTCGCGCTGGCGGCGAGGAGTCCTGCGGTGCGGATGAGGGACATGGCGATCCTGCTTTCTGTTGCGGGGAGGGATCAGACGGCTGCGTCGACGGGGACGCAGTGGGTGCGCTGCCAGGTGAGGTGGGCGGTGCCGCCGCGCTGGCCGGCGCGCTCGGGCTGGGCGGAGCTGTCGTTCTGCCGCTGCACGATGAGGGAGCCGCCCTGGTCGAGGTCGACGATCGTGTGGGTGGCCGCGCCGAGGTAGATGACCTCGCTGACCGTGCCGCGGGCGTGGATGACGCCCGCGGCCACGACGTCCGGTTCGGCGTCGTGGAGCTGGATGTGCTCGGGGCGCAGGGCATGCGCCCCCTGCGACCCGAGCAGCTGGAGGGAGGCCTCGGCCCCGAGGAGGTTCGTCGTCCCGACGAAGCCCGCGACGAACGCCGTCGCCGGCTGTTCGTAGAGCTCCTGCGGCGAGGCGACCTGCTCGATCCGGCCACGGTTGAAGACCGCGATCCGGTCGCTCATGGTCAGCGCCTCCTCCTGGTCGTGGGTGACGAAGATGAAGGTGATGCCGAGGTCGCGCTGGAGCTGCTTGAGCTCGACCTGCATCTCCCGGCGGAGCTTGAGGTCGAGAGCGCCGAGCGGCTCGTCGAGCAGAAGCACCTTCGGCCGGTTGACGAGCGCTCGCGCCAGGGCGACGCGCTGCCGCTGGCCCCCCGAGAGCTGGGAGGGCTTGCGCTGGGCCATCGCCTCCAGCTGGACCCGCGCGAGGGCATCGAGGGCACGCGTACGCCGCTCGGCCCTCGGCACGCGCTTGACCCGCAGGCCGTACTCGATGTTCTGCAACACCGTCATGTGCGGAAAGAGGGCGTAGTCCTGGAAGACGGTGTTGACGTCGCGGCTGAACGGCGCCTCGCGGGTGACGTCAGCGCCGTCGAGGCGGATCTCGCCGGCCGTCGGGAGCTCGAAGCCCGCGATCATCCGCAGCACGGTGGTCTTGCCCGAACCGGAGGGGCCGAGCATCGAGAAGAACTCGCCGGGTGCGATGTCGATGTCGACACCGTCGACAGCGTGGACGTCGCCGAAGCTCTTGCGCAGGCCGCGCAGCGAGATCGCGGGGGTCAGTGCCGTGGCGGCGGGGTCCTCGGAGGTGAGGGTGGTGGTCATGGCTTCCTCGGGTGTCGTGGTCGGCGGCGGATTCATCGGCCGGTGGCGGACATGACGTGCTTGATGCGGGTGTATTCCTCGAGCGCGTACGCCGAGAGGTCCTTGCCGTAGCCGCTCTGCTTGAAGCCGCCGTGCGGCATCTCGGCGGCCAGGGGGATGTGGGCGTTGAGCCAGACGCAGCCGGCGTCGAGGTCGCGCGCCAGGCGCGTCGCCCGGCCGTGGCTGTCGGTCCAGACGGACGCGGCGAGGCCGAAGTCGACGCCGTTGGCGAGCGCGGTCGCCTCGGCTTCGTCGGTGAACGACTGCACGGTGAGAACCGGCCCGAAGACCTCCTGCTGCACGATCGCGTCGCCCTGTCGCACCCCCGTGACGACAGTGGCCTCGTGGAAGAAGCCGCCCACGGGCAGGCCAACCGGGCGACCTCCGCCCACCGCGACGGTCGCGTGGTCGGGGAGCTGCGCGAGGACGGAGGTGACCCGCTCCAGCTGCGCGGCGTTGTTGAGCGGACCGAAGAGGGCACCCTCGTCGTCGGACAGGCCCGCACGCGCCTCGGTGGCGACCCAGGCGGCCAGCCGGCTCACGAACTCGTCGTGGACGTCGCGGTGGACGATCGCCCTGGTGGCAGCGGTGCAGTCCTGGCCGGCGTTGAAGAAGGCTCCGACTCCGATGCCCTCCACTGCGGCATCCAGATCGGCGTCGGCGAAGACGACCGCGGGGGCCTTGCCACCGAGCTCGAGGTGGGTGCGCTTGACCGAGGTCGCCGCTGACGCGGCGACCTCGCGGCCGGCGCGGGTCGATCCTGTGATGCTCACCAGGCCGGGGACGGCGTGCTCGACCAGGGCACGTCCGGTGTCACGGCCGCCGCAGACGACGTTGAGGACGCCCGGCGGCAGCACCTCCTGAGCCAGCTCACCCAGGAGCGCGGCGGAGACCGGCGTCGTGTCGCTGGGCTTGAGGACAACGGTGTTACCGGCAGCGAGCGCGGGAGCGATCTTCCAGATCGCCATCATGAAGGGGTAGTTCCACGGAGCGACCTGGGCGACGACTCCGATCGGCTCACGGGCGACGTAGGAGACGAAGCCGCTGAGGTACTCCCCCGCGGACCGACCCTCGAGGACCCGTGCCGCACCCGCGAAGAAGCGGAGCTGGTCGATGCCGACCTCGAGCTCCTCGCTCCGGGTCAGGTGGCGGATCTTGCCGGTGTTGCGGCACTCGGCGTCGACGAGGCGGTCGAGGTTCGACTCGACGAGGTCGGCGAGCTGGAGCAGGGCGGCCTGCCGCTGGCCCGGTGTGGTCCGGCCCCACGCGTGGCGGGCCTCGTCCGCCGCCCCGCAGGCGGCGTCGACGTCAGCCTGCCCCGACAGCGGTGCCGTGCCGAACGCTGTCCCCGTCGCGGGGTCGATCACGTCCGTACGCCGCCCGTCGGCCGCTGCGGAGGCGACACCGCCGATGGTGTTGGCGACATCGAACTCGCGGTTCGTCACAGTCCTGGCTCCTGTCCTCGTGACTCCGGTCACAGTGGGAATGCTGGAAAACATATGACATCAGTTTTCAAAGCACAAGACTTTCGGGCACACTTTCCCGCAACCCCGTCGTACGCCCGTCAGGAGGAATCCGGTGGCCCTGCAGTTCCACGGACTCGGCACCGCAGCCGTGTTCGCCCCGCTGGAGTCCTCCTCCCGCTCGGAGCTCGTCGCCCGCCGCCTGACCGACGCGATCGCCCTCGGCCTGCTGGCTGACGGGGAGCAGCTGCCGGGCGAGGCCGACCTCGCCGCGACGTTCGGCGTCTCGACCGTCACGGTGCGCGAGGCGCTGGCAAGCCTCCGCCACGACGGACTCATCCAGACGCGCCGCGGGCGCGGCGGCGGCAGCTTCGTCCGCACCCCCAGCGATGGACCGGCAGCGATCGCGCGACGGCGGCTCGACTCCTTCAGCCTGCTCGACCTCCGCGACCTCGGCGACCTCTACGTCGCCGTGGCCGGCACCTGCGCCGCACTCGCCGCCCGGCGTTCGAGCCCGGAGGACATCGACCGCTTGCACCGCGCTGCCGAGCGGCTCTCCGCAGCCGAGAGTGCAGGCGAACGCCGCCGGGCCGATGCCCACTTCCACGTCGAGGTCGCCGTCGCGGCACAGTCCCCCCGCCTCTTCCACGAGGAGGTGGCACTGCAGGCCGAGTTCGGCACCCTGCTCTGGCTGGCCTTCGGCGACGACACGAGCCACGCCGACGTCGTCCGCTCCTGCCGCGCCGTGGTCGAGGCCGTCGAACGCCGCGACACGGCCACGGCGCGCACCGCGGCCGAGCAGAGGGTCGCCGATGCCACCGCCCGACTCATCGACTTCCGCCTCGGCCAGGAGGGCTCATGACCACCATCGCCAACACCGAGCTCGGCTCGGTTGCCCGGACCCTGTCCGGCGTCACCACCGAGGCCTTCGAGCTCGTCGACCGCATCCAGGCAGAGGCCGTGGCCGACCTGGACCTCGACCGCCCGCGCCGCCGCGCCGACCTGTCCGGCACCTCCGACCTGGTGCTCGCCGCCCTCGCCCGGCCCGGCGCACTGGTCCAGGGCGCCGGGGTCGTGCTCGAGCACCGCGCCCTCGCCGACGCGGAGTGGTGGCTGGAGTGGTTCGCGGTCGACGCCGAGGGTCGGCCGCAGCGCCTCCAGATCAGCACGGACCCGGGTGGTGTCAGCTCCTACGAGTACGAGCACCTCCCCTGGTTCGCCGGCCCGCGCGCAACCGGGCAGCGCCATCTCACCGGCCCCTACGTCGACTACCTCTGCACCGAGGACTACACGCTGACCTTCACGGCACCGGTGCTCGTGGGGTCATCCTTCCTCGGCGTCGCGGGTGCCGACGTTGGCGTGTCCGAGCTCGAGCGACGCCTGCTGCCCGCCCTGCGTGCGGCCGACACACGGCTCGCGGTGGTCAACGCGCACGGGCGGATCCTGGCCAGCAATCGTGGGCGCGACACCTGCGGCGAGCTCATCGACGACCTGCCGTCGCTCAAGGAGCACTGGGGACGCGACGACCGCGACCCGGTGACCCTCGTCGTCATCGACGACCTCCCCCTCGCCGTGGTCGCGCTCGACCGCCTCGGCTGACGGCTCAGGCGAGCGCCTTGCGGATCCGGGCGTCGCTGACCGCGAACGCCGTGCCGAGCTGCTGGGCCCACAGCGAGATCCGGTATTCCTCGAGCATCCAGCCCACCTGGCGCAGCTGCTCCCCCACCGGTCGTCCCTCGGGGAGCGCGGCGAGGCGGTGCAGGTAGGCCTCCTGCAGGTCGCCGACCGTGTCCATGAGCTGACGGTCGCGGGCGACCTGCGCCTCGAGCTGCTCGCGCCGGCGCTGGAGAGCCATCAGCTGCACCGGCATCCGGCGCAGCCACGCGGTGCCCTTCTCAGCGACGAAGCCCCTGTGGACAAGCCTTGCCAGCTGGGCCTTCATGTCGGTGAGCGCCGGCAGGGTGGTCATGTCAGCCCGGCCCGAGAGGAGGCGATCGACCGTGCGCGTCGCTTCGAGCACCCGCATCACGTCGTCGAGGACGGCGCGGGTGCGCTCCGCCAGGTCGCCGCCCGCCGCTTCCCGAAGGGTCGCGTAGTCGTCCGGCGTCCGCGCTGCCGGACGGGCATCGACGTGCTGCTGGAGCACGGCTGCCCGGCAGTCGTCGAGCAGCTCCGCCACCGTCGGGTAGGGCGAGCCGGCCAGTGCCAGCTTGGCCGTGTTGTCGAGCGCGTCGAGCAGCTGCCTGGTCGGGTCCGGCAGCTCGAGCTGCAGCAGGCGGCGTACGCCGAGCCGGTGGCGGGCCAGCTGCTCGTCCTCGGAGCCGAAGACCTGAAGTCCGACGGCATCGCCCTCGTCGACAAGGGCGGGGAAGCCGCGCACCTCGTGGCCGGCACGGGTCTGCGTGAAGGACGTCTCGATGACGCCGAAGGTCCAGCTGGTCTGCCCGGTCACGCTGACGCCGGACTCCGCGGCGACCTCGGCCATGGCGGCGGCGAACTTCGGGCGCAGCGGTGCCTTGAGCGCCTCGAGGTCCTTGCCACGTGCCTGCTCGCGGCCCTGCTCGTCGACGACGCGGTAGGTCGGCTTGAGGTGGTCGGGAAGCTTCGACAGGTCCCACGCGCCCCGTGGCACGACGACGCCCAGGGTCGAGCGCACGTGGCGCTCGAGTGCGTCGAGAAGGGGCTCCTCCCCCGGCGGTACGGCCTCGAGGAAGGCACGGGCGTGGTTCGGTGCGGGCACGAGGCTGACCCGCAGCTGCTTCGGCAGGCTGCGGATCAGGGAGGTCACCAGCTCCTCGCGCAGGCCGGGCACGAGCCAGGAGAACTCGTCGGCTTCCACCCGGTTGAGGGTCGCGAGCGGCACGTCGATGGTGAGGCCATCGTCCTTCGCGCCGGGCTCGTAGTGGTAGCCGATGCTGAAGGTGAGACCGCCCTCGCTCCCCTGCCACTCCGTGGGGAAGTCGCTCGCCGCGACCTCGCCCGCGGTGTCGTGGGTGAGCATCTCCAGGTCGAAGGTGAGCAGCTTCGGGTCGCGCTGCCGCGCCTGCTTCCACCAGGTGTCGAAGTGGGCGCCGCTCACGACCTCCCTGCCGACGCGGGCGTCGTAGAAGTCGAAGAGCGTGTGCTCGTCGACCACGATGTCGCGGCGCCGCGCGCGGTGCTCGAGCTCCTCGACCTCCTCGAGGAGCCGCTTGTTCTCGGCCCAGAATTGGTAACGAGCGGTGGTCAATTGATTCCACTCGCCGTAGACGAGGGCGTGGCGGATGAAGAGCTCGCGGCTCAGCTCGGGGTCGATCTTCCCGTAGTTGACGGGGCGGTCGGCGACCAGTGGGACGCCGTACAGCGTGACCTTCTCGTACGCCGTGACCGCCGCACGCTTGCGCGACCAGTGCGGCTCGGAGTAGCTGCGCTTGACCAGGTGCTGGCCCAGGCGCTCAGCCCACTCGGGCTTGATCGCGGCGTTCTGCCGGGCCCAGAGTCGGCCGGTCTCGACCAGCTCGCCGGCCATCAGGAACTGGGGCGACGAGCCCTTGAGCGAGGAGCCCGGGAAGATCGCGAAGCGTGTGCCCCGCGCACCGAGGTACTCCCGCGGGCCGGGGCGCTTCCCCTTGGCGGCCGGACCGTTGTCGCGCTTGTCGCGCTCCTCGAGCGCACCGATGTGCGAGAGGAGGCCGGAGAGCAGCGCCTGGTGGATGCCGTCGGCGTCGGGCTGGTCCGCAGGGCGTCCGATGTCGACCTTCATCTCCTTGGCGACCTGCCGCAGCTGCGACTCGAAGTCCTGCCACTCCCGCACGCGCAGGTAGTTGAGGAACTCCTCGCGACACATGCGCCGGAAGGCCGACGAGCCCATCTCCTTCTGCGAGTCCTTGATGTGCTTCCAGAGCTCGAGCCAGGAGAGGAAGTCGGAGCCCTCGACCTTGAAGCGTGCGTGCAGCTGCTGCGCCCGGGCCTGCTCGGCGGGCCGGTCGTCGCCCGGCCGCTCGCGCGGGTCCTGCAGCGAGAGCGCCGCGGCGATCACGAGCACCTCGCGCACGCATCCGAGCCGCTCGGCCTCGAGGATCATCCGGCCCAGGCGCGGGTCCAGCGGCAGCCGCGCGAGCCGCTGCCCGAGGCGCGTCAGGCGCGGGCCGCCGTGGGCCTGTCGGCCCCTCCCTGCGGGAGGCGGACCCCCGGCGGGAACCATCCGCTCGCTCGTTCCTCGCTCGCTCCCGCCAGACCCAGCCACCGCCGGGGGCTCCCCCTCCCTCCGGGAGGGGCCGACAGGCGCAGTGCTCAGCGCACCGAGCTCCTCGAGCAGCTGGACACCCGCCTGCACGTTGCGGGAGTCGGGCTTCTCGACGAACGGGAAGCGGGAGATGTCGCCGAGACGCAGCGACGCCATCTGCAGGATGACGCTGGCCAGGTTGGTGCGGAGGATCTCGGGGTCGGTGAACTCCGGCCGGCCGAGGAAGTCCTCCTCGGAGTAGAGCCGGATCGCGATGCCTTCGGAGACACGGCCGCAGCGACCGCTCCGCTGGTTCGCCGAGGCCTGCGAGATCGGCTCGATCGGGAGGCGCTGCACCTTGGTGCGCGCGGAGTAGCGGGAGATGCGCGCGACGCCCGCGTCGACGACGTACTTGATGCCGGGGACGGTCAGCGACGTCTCGGCGACGTTGGTGGAGAGGACGATGCGGCGGCCGGTGTGCGGCGCGAAGACCTTGTGCTGGTCGGCCGCCGAGAGGCGCGAGAAGAGCGGCACGATCTCGACCAGGCCGCGCTTGTCGTCCTTCTTGATGCCGAGAGCGGTGCGCAGCGCGTCCGCGGTGTCGCGGATCTCCCGCTCGCCCGGCAGGAAGCAGAGGATGTCGCCGGGCCCCTCCGCGGAGAGCTCCTTCACCGCCGCGACGATCGCCTCGGTCTGGTCCCGTACGACGGGCTCCCCCTCGCCGTCGAGCTCCTCCTGCATGAGCGGGCGGTAGCGGACCTCGACCGGGAAGGTGCGACCCGAGACCTCGATGACGGGCGCGGGCTTCCCGGTGCGCGGGTCGGCGAAGTGGGCCGCGAAGCGCTCGACGTCGATCGTCGCGGACGTGACGATGACCTTCAGGTCGGGACGCTGCGGCAGCAGCCGCTTGAGGTAGCCCAGCAGGAAGTCGATGTTGAGCGACCGCTCGTGCGCCTCGTCGATGATGATCGTGTCGTACTTCTCCAGCTTGCGGTCGCGCTGCATCTCCGCGAGCAGGATGCCGTCGGTCATCAGCTTCACCCGCGACGTCGCTGACGTGCGGTCGGTGAAGCGGACCTGGTAGCCGACGACGTCGCCGAGCTCGGTGCCCAGCTCCGACGCAATCCGCTCCGCGACCGAACGCGCGGCGATCCGGCGCGGCTGGGTGTGGCCGATGAGCTTCCCGTCGCGGCCGCCAAGGCCGCGGCCGAGCTCGAGGGCGATCTTCGGCAGCTGGGTGGTCTTGCCCGAGCCCGTCTCACCAGCGACGACGACGACCTGGTGGTCGCGGATCGCCGCGGCGATGTCGTCGCGGCGGGCACTGACCGGCAGGTCCGGGTACGTGATGGAGAGAGTCACAGCGCCGACCATTCTCCCGTACGCCGCCCCACTGCCGTGCGTACCCCTCGGGCCGATACCGGGGCTGCGGTCTCTGGCGCGGCGCTTCGCTGAGTTCTAGCGTCATCGCATGGGACAAACCGGACATTGGGATCTCGTCATCCTGGGTGCCGGCATCGCCGGCCTCAACGCACTGTCGGTCGCCACCGACCTCCTCGGCACCGACGGCCGCGTCCTCCTCGTCGACAGGCGCAAGCGCCCCGGCGGCATGTGGAACGACACCTACGACTTCGTCCGCCTGCATCAACCACATCCATTCTTCACCGCGGGCGACATCGCGTGGACCCAGGGCCATCCGCGCGAGCACCTCGCACGTCGCACCGAGGTCGTCGACCACATGGCGCACTGCGTCGAGGTCTGCAGCAACCGGTGCCGCGTCGACACTCGCTTCGGCTGGGAGTACGTCGCCCACGATGAGTACGACGACCGGGTCGAGGTGACGCTGCGTGATCCCGGCGGCGACCTCGCGACGGTCACCGGCGATCGCCTGGTCAAGGCGTTCGGGTACGACGTGCAGACGAAGCCGCCCTTCGCGGTCAGCAGCACTGCAGTGCGCTCGATCTCCCCCGACGACCACGGCATGACCACCGGCGAGATCGCCCGCGACTCCGCACCGGTGTGGATCATCGGCGGCGGCAAGTCCGGCATGGACGCGGCACTCGCCCTGATCCAGGAGCAGCCCGGTCGCGACGTCCGCATGCTCGTCGGCGGCGGCACCGCTTTTCTCTCCCGCGACGCATGGTTCCCGACCGGAGCACGCCGCTGGCTGGCCAAACGACCCAATCAGCACGCCATCGACTACACGCTCAGGTTCGACGGCACGAACGAGGCCGACGTGCAGCAGTGGCTCCTGGGGCCGTCCGGCTGCGGACACTCACCCGTCGATGACCCGCGTGACTCCATGCTCGGCCTGATGAGTCGCGACGAAGTCGCGGCGCTACGGACGGGAGTCGCGGAGTTCGCCCGAGACCACCTCATCGACGTCATCGACACCCCGGACGGTCCGGTGATGGAACTCCGCTCCGGCGCGACGAGGCCGGTGGCTGTCGGCACCTGGCTGGTGAACTGCACCGGATACATCGCCCGCGAGGAGACCCCGTACGAGCCCTACGTGTCGCCCGGCGGCCGGGTCGTCTCGGTCAACCCGCAGTCCGCACTGACGCACCTCACGTCGTTCTCGGGGTTCTTCCTCACGCACGCGCTCCTGCGCGGCCTGCTGCCGCTGCCCGACTTGTGCGCGGTCGACCTGGTGGCGACCACCACCAAGGCAAAGGCCGCAGTCGGCGTCGTGATGATGACGACGACACTGCACAACATCAGCGTCTTCTTCGACGCCCTTCCGGTCTCTGTCTTCACCTCGAGCAAGATCGACTTCGACGGCTGGCAGCCCCCGCCCCGCGTCCTCGCCGGCTCACTGCGCTTCCTCGCGACCCATCACCGTGTGCGCGCCCGGCACCGCGCCGCACTCGAGGCGTTCGCCCGCGAGCGGGGAGTCCGGGTCGGCTCGGTCAGCGACTGAGACCGTCCCCGGAACTCAGTCACGAGGGACGAGGCCCAGGATCGCCCCGAGCGAGACGGTCAGGGTCTCGATGACCTGCTCCTCGGAGAGGTCGCGAGGATCGTCGAGCCAGGACATGAAGACGTCCTCGACCATCGCGCTCCAGCCACGGGCGAGGAGGCGGGAGGCGGGTGTGTCGACGATGCCCACCTCCGCCAGCTCGTCGGCGGTGGCGGAGTCGAAGATCCGGTTGACCAGCGCCGCCCGCCCCTCCTCGTAGATCTCGCGGATCTCGGGACGGCCGCCGAAGGCTGCCTGCTGGAAGGAGCGGTACGACGCCTGGTGGGCGCGGACGTAGCCGATGTAGTTCTGCAGGGAGACGCGGAGCCGATGCACCAGGTCGGGGTGGTCGACGGGGGCGGTGGCCTCGAAGAGCTCGTCGGCCATCCGCCGCAGGACCGCGTGGAGGAACTCCCGGAGCCCGCCGAAGTAGTGGTAGAGCAACCCGCGCGACACCCCGGCCTGCTCGGCCAGCAGCTCGACCGAGAGCTCCTCGATCGGCCGGTCGGCGAGAAGACGGACGCCGAGATCGAGCAGTTGCTCACGACGCTGCTCGGGCGTGAGCCGGGTCCGGGTGGCCATGTGGCCCATGTTACTGAACCCGAGTCAACAACACTATTGACGGTCGTTCAACAAGGTCTCTACCCTCGACACATGACATCCCAGATCACCGAGGTCGACCACCTCATCGTCGGCGCCGGCTTCGCCGGTCTCTGTGCTGCCATCAAGCTCGACGAGGCGGGCGAGAGCGACTACGTCGTCATCGAGAAGGACAGCGACGTGGGCGGCACCTGGCACATCAACACCTACCCGGGTGCGGAGTGCGACGTCCCGAGCCAGCTCTACAGCTACTCGTTCGCGCTCAACCCGGACTGGTCGAAGGTCTACTCCCCGCAGCAGGAGATCTGGGAGTACACCAAGAAGGTCGCCACCGATGCCGGCGTCCTCGACCGCGTCGTCCTCGAGACCGCAGTGCAGAACTCGGCCTGGGACAACGCACGTCAGCGCTGGATCGTCACGACCGGCTCGGTCGACGGCACGACGACGCGCACCTACGCCTCGAGGACGCTGATCTCCGGCTCCGGCGGCCTCTCCGAGCCGTCACTCCCCGACATCAAGGGCATCGACTCCTTCGCCGGCGACACCTTCCACTCCGCCCGCTGGAACCACGACGTGGACCTCGCCGGCAAGCGGATCGCCGTCATCGGCACCGGCGCCTCCGCGATCCAGCTCGTCCCCGAGCTGCAGACGATCGCCGGCCGTGTCGACGTCTACCAGCGCACGCCGAACTGGATCATCCCCCGCAACGAGCGGCAGTTCTCCCGCATCGAGAAGGAGCTCTTCCGCCGCGTCCCCCTGGCCCAGCGCGCGGTCCGCGCCGGCGTCTACGCGACCCTCGAGGGCCGCGTGCCGGCGTTCGCGAAGTTCCCGACCCTGCTCAAGCTCGTCGAGCGCCAGGGCAAGGCCAACATCGCCAAGGCGATCAAGGATCCCGAGCTCCGCGCCGCGGTGACCCCGGACTACCGCGCCGGCTGCAAGCGGATCCTGGTCTCCAACAAGTGGTATCCCGCGATCGCCTCCGACAACGTCGACCTGATCACCTCGGGCATCGCCGAGATCCGGCCGAACTCGATCGTCGACAAGGACGGCGTCGAGCGCGAGATCGACGTCCTCGTCATCGCGACCGGCTTCCACGTCACCGACCAGCCGATCGCCGGCCACATCACCGGCACGGACGGCCGCACGCTCGCCGAGGTCTGGAGCGACAAGGGCATGCGTGCCTACAAGGGCACCACGATCAACGGTTTCCCCAACCTCTTCCAGATCGTCGGCCCCAACACCGCGCTCGGCCACAGCTCGATCATCTTCATCATCGAGTCGCAGGTCCGCTACATCGTCGACGCCGCCCGCACGCTGCGCCGCGAGGGCCTGGCTGCAGTCGAGCCGACGATCGAGGCCCAGGACGCCTGGAACGACGAGGTCCAGCGCAGGATGCAGCCCACCGTGTGGCTGACCGGCGGTTGCGCCAGCTGGTACGTCGACGAGTTCGGCAACAACACCACGCTCTGGCCCGGCCAGACCTTCAGCTTCCGCAACCACCTCTCGCGCTTCGACCTCGACAAGTACGCCGTCGTCCCCGCCGCCGCGCCCGAGGCGCCCGCCCGTGCTCGTCGTACGAAGAAGGTCTCCGCATGAAGTCGCTGAAGCAGAAGGTCGTCGTCATCACCGGTGCCGGCTCGGGCATCGGCCGCGCGCTCGCCGTCCACGCTGCCCGCGAGGGCGCGCTCGTCGCGATCTCGGACGTCAACGAGGCCGGTCTCGCCGAGACCGTGGCGCTGGCCAAGGACGCCGGCGCGGTCGACGTCCACAGCGCGAAGCTCGATGTCGCCGACCGCGCCGCCTTCCTGGCGTACGCCGACGAGGTCGTGCGCCACTTCGGGCGCGTCAACGTCATCGTCAACAACGCCGGCGTCACCATGACCGGCGACTTCGAGGACATGACCCTCGAGGAGTTCGACTGGATCATGGGCATCAACGTCAACGGCGTCATCACCGGCACGAAGGCGTTCCTCCCCCACCTGATCGCCTCGGGCGACGGCCACGTGGTCAACATCAGCTCGATCTTCGGCCTCTTCTCCGTGCCGGGCCAGTCGGCCTACAACGCCTCCAAGTACGCCGTGCGCGGCTTCACCGAGGCGCTGCGCGAGGAGATGCTGGTGGCCAAGCACCCGGTCGGCGTTACCTGCGTGCACCCGGGCGGCATCCGCACCGGCATCGTCCGCAACGGCCGGACCACCGCGCACGAGGACGGCGACGCCCTCAACGCGGCGTTCGAGAAGCTGGGCCGGATGGACCCGGCCAAGGCGGCGAAGATCATCTGGGGCGCCGTCCGCAAGGACCAGGCCCGGCTGCTGGTCGGCCTCGACGCCCACGCGCTGCACAACCTGACGAAGTTCGCCGGCTCGCGCTACCAGGACGTCTTCGCGCTGGGGAAGAAGTTCGTCCTTCCCGGCGGCCGCTGACCCCGGCACAATCACCCCATCTCTCTCCCCCACGCTGAGGAGCACATCCCGCATGAAGTCCCTCAAGGACAAGGTCGTCGTCATCACTGGTGCCGGCTCCGGCATCGGCCAGGCACTCGCCGTCGAGGCAGCCCGGGAAGGCGCGCTGCTCGCCATCTCGGACGTCAACGAGGTCGGTCTCGCCGAGACCGCGAGCCAGGCCAAGGACGCCGGCGCCGCCGACGTCCACACCGCGAAGCTCGACGTCGCCGACCGCGCCGCCTTCACGGCGTACGCCGCCGACGTGGTCGCCCACTTCGGCCGGGTCAACCTCGTCGTCAACAACGCCGGTGTCGCGCTCGCCGGTGACTTCGTCGACCTGACCTACCAGGACATCGACTGGATCCTCGGCATCAACCTGCACGGTGTCATCAACGGCACCAAGGAGTTCCTGCCGCACCTGATCGCGTCGGGCGACGGCCACCTGGTCAACATCTCCTCCCTCTTCGGGCTGGTCTCGATGCCCGGCCAGTCGGCGTACAACGCGACGAAGTACGCCGTGCGCGGCATGACCGAGGCGATCCGCGAGGAGATGCTGGCCAACAAGACCGGCGTCGGTGTGACCGTCGTCCACCCGGGCGGCATCAAGACCGCGATCGCCCGCAACGCCCGCGTCTCGGCCAAGGAGGACCAGGCCAAGACGGCCGAGCTCTTCGACAAGTACCTCGCGCGGACCACCTCGGAGTCCGCGGCCAAGCAGATCCTCAAGGCCGTGAAGAAGAACAAGGCGCGGCTGCTGATCGGGCTCGACGCTCACGCCGTGCACAACTTCGGCAAGTTCACCGGCTCGCGCTACCAGGACCTGATCGCCCTCGGCTCCGGCCGGGTCATGAAGGCGACCAAGTCCCAGCACTGACGCATCACGCGACCAGCAACTGGTCCTGAACGACAGGCTCCCGGCGCTCCGGGACGCTGTTCAGGACCAGTTGTTGCGCTTCCCGGGCTCGGACGGCGTCAGCGGCCGCCGGACTTGGCGCGCAGCGGGCCGACGAGGCGCGGGCCGGCGAGCCGGCGTTCGAGCTTGCGGGCCTCACGGGTGACCGGCTGGGCGACGTACTCGCCGAGGATGACCCCCGCGGCCAGGGCGAGCGAGATCGACGCAGCCGTGACCAGCGACAGGATGCCGGCCGCCGGGACGGCACTCTCGCCGCCGAGCAACGACAGACCGCCGTAGATCGAGAAGCCCGGCAGCATGGGCACGACCGCGGAGACGACGATCACGAGCGGCGGCACGGAGATCCAGCGGCTGACGGTCCAGGCGATCAGGCCCACGGCGAACGCCGCGACCCCCGTGCCCCAGGTCGCACCGAAGCCTCCGGCCTGGATCCCCCTCGAGATCACCAGCGCGAGCGCCGCGAGCGCGGCCACGGGCACGAGCGTCCGCTTCGGCGCGTACGACGCGTAGGCGAAGCCGGCGGCACAGATCGCGGCGCCGACGGCGATGATCGCCACGCCCTGGAGGCTCGTGTGCCACTGCTCGATCCGGCCCACGTCGACGTTGACCACACGGGCGAACGAGAGGCCTCCGCTGACTCCGCCGATGATGCCGGCGGTCGCGAGGAGCGCCTCGGTGATGCGCGCACTGCCGGTGACGTAGAAGCCGGTCAGACAGTCCTGCAGGGCGCCCATGAAGCCGATGCCGGAGAGGAGCATGACGATGTTGGCGGTGACGACGAGGGAGGGGTCGAGCGACGGGTCGAGCGAAGCGGTCACCACGGCGATCATCGTCGCGACCGCACCGCCGGCGACCTGCTGGTAGAACCGCGGCAGGCGTCGACGCGCCATCGCGCCCTGCAGCCGGTCGATCACGGCCGCCGTCACGAAGGCGATCACGCAGACCAGCACCCCGCCCCCGAGCATGAGCGCGACGCCGGCACACATCGCACCCCAGCCGAGGGTCACCTTGGTGCGACCACGTGCGTGTCCCGTCGAGCTGACCTTCGCCACGATGGCACGGGCCTCGGTCAGGTCCACCTCGTCCTCGAGGATCTGGCGCACCAGGTGGTCCACCCGGCTGAGGTCCTCGTAGTCGATCTCGCGCTGCACGACGTTGCGGAAGAGCGCGACCGGCGGCTCACCGGGGTCCGGTTGCCACGACATCGCCAGGGAGGTGAACGTGACGTCCACCGTCGCGTTGCGCAGGCCCAGGTGGCGTGCCACCGACTGCATGGTCGCCACGACGTCGGCCGCGCCCGCGCCGGAGGAGAGCAGCAGCTCGCCCACGCGCAGGCAGAGGTCGATCGTCATGTGCCGTTGCCGGGTCTCGCTCATGACCTCATCGTTCCAACCACCTGGTGATCAGCCGGGTTCCGGGCGGTCGGGACTGTCGATCCAGTTCCGGCTCGGGAGCGGGAGCGCGTCGGTCGCCTCGAGCGGTCGCATCCCGGTGAGCTCCAGCAGGTCGACCGTGAGACCGCGGAGCATCGCGAGGACGACCTCGATCGAGAGGGCGTGCGAACGGCCCAGCGCCGAGGTCCGGTGACCGATGGCAAGCAGCGCCTCCCGGGCCGGCAGCAGATCGGTGCCGTCGGCGAGCGATCTCGCCACCAGCTCGGCCGCGTCGGCGAGCTCGCGGCAGACCTCGGAGTACGCCGGCGGGACGGGCGCGCGGTGGTACGCAGCCACCGCCGTACGCCGGACCAGGACGCGCGTCGTGCGCAGCGCCTTGTCGACGGGGTCGGCCAGCTCCACCATCTGCTTCATGCGCTCGCGGTGGTGGTGCCGCAGCGGCGACACGGTGACCGCCAGCGCCTCGTCCGCGGCGGCACGGAGCTCGCGGACCATGCGATCGGTGGTCCGGGCGTCGGCGAGCAGCTCCAGCGCCGGCTCCACCTCGCCCTCGACCATCACGTCGGCCGCCGCCCGGAGCAGGCCCGCGACCTTGCGCACGACGACCGCGGCCTGCTCTCCCGGCCGGCGCAGCGCGGCTCCGGGCACCACCGCAGCGGCCAGCAGGGCGAAGCCACCTCCGATGAGGGCGTCGACCCACCGGTCGATCGGCTGACCGGTGCCGGTCTGGGAGGCGAGCGCGATGACGATGATCGACTGCACCGCTGCCTGCGTGACGATCAGCTGGCCACCGTCGAGCAGGATCGCGGTGCTCATCGCGATCAGGACGACCAGGCCGATCTGCCACCAGCCGCTACCGAGCCAGAGGACCAGCATGTCGCCGATGAAGACACCCAGGGCGACGCCGACCGCCACCTCGGCGACCCGCCGCAGCCGCTGACCGAACGACGTGCCAAGTGCGACGACAGCTGCCACCGGCGCGAAGAACGGCGCCTCGTGGCCGAGCACCTCGGCAGCGACGAACCAGGCCAGCGCCGCAGCGATCGCGCACTGCCCGATGTGCCAGGACTTCGACTGGAGCCGGCGGACCCGCGCCGCGACCGAGGTGCGCCCGCGGGTGCGGACGACGTCGAGCGGGGGCAGCGGCAGCTCCATGTCCGAATCCTTCCATCCCCGCACGGAGGAGCGACAGGTGGCTAGGCTGCCCTCCATCCGGCCCACCCGGCGTACGCCGCGGCGTACGGCTGGAGGAGAAGAGGCAGCAGCATGGCGACTCCCATCGACCCGCAGTCCCTGGCGTTCTTCCTGGCCGAGAGCCGGAACATGCCGATCCACGTGGGTGGCCTGCTCCTCTTCGAGAAGCCCGACGACGCGGGCGACGACTACGTGCGCCAGGTCTACGAGGAGCAGCTGAAGGTCGAGCGGCTCAAGCCGCTCTTCGCCAAGCGCCCGCACCGCTCGATCGCCACGGCCGGCCAGTGGGTGTGGACCGAGGACGAGAACTTCGACATCGAGCACCACGTCCGCCACAGCGCGCTGCCCTCGCCCGGCCGGATCCGCGAGCTGCTCGACCTGACGTCGCGCCTCCATGGCCAGCGGATGGCCAACGATCGGCCGCTGTGGGAGACCCACCTCATCGAGGGGCTCGCCGACGGTCGCATCGCGATGTACACCAAGATCCACCACGCGCTGGTCGACGGCGTCTCGGCGATGCGGCTGCTCTCGAGCAGCTTCTCGCCCGACCCCGACGAGCGCGGCATGAAGCCGCCGTTCGCGTGGGAGGAGCGGGCGCCGCGCGAGGCGCGGGACCGCAGCCGCGTCGAGCAGGCGAAGGCCCTGGCCGAGATCCCGCCCAGCGCGATCCGGTCGACGATGGCCGCGATCGCCGACGCCGCCGGACTGCCCGGCGCGACGCTGAAGTCGCTGGGCAACTCGATCGCCCTGCCGAAGGCAGGACCGGTCTCGTTCGCGGCCCCCAAGACGATCCTCAACCAGCGCATCACCGGAGCTCGCCGCTTCGCCGCCGACGACTGGTCCTTCGAGCGGCTCAAGCGCGTCGGCAACGCCACCGGCACGACGATGAACGACGTCCTGCTCGCCATGAACGGCGGCGCGCTCCGGGCCTACCTGAGCGACCTCAACGCCCTGCCCGACACCTCGCTGGTCTCGATGGTGCCGGTCGGCCTCAACGCCAAGCAGGTCGGTGTCGCCTCGACCTCCGGCGGCAACGCGGTCGGCACGCTCATGGTGCGGCTCGGCACCGAGATCGCCGACCCCACCGAGCGGCTGCAGTCGATCAACGCCTCGATGGCCGCCGGCAAGGAGATGATGGCGTCGATGACGAAGGCGCAGATCATGGCGATGGCCGGCCTCGGAATGGCGCCGTCGATGCTGACGCCGCTGCTGCGCCTCAACGGCGTGGTCAACCCGCCCTTCAACATCACGATCTCCAACGTGCCCGGCCCCAAGCAGCCGATGTACTACAACGGCGCCAAGCTCGTCGGCATGTATCCCGCCTCGGTGCCGATGCACGGCCAGGCGCTCAACGTCACCGCGGTCTCCTACAACGGTCAGGTCGGTCTCGGCCTCACCGGCTGCCGCCGCACGGTGCCGCACCTGCAGCGGCTGCTGACCCACCTCGAGGACGCGCTCGTCGACCTCGAACGCGCTGCCGGGGTCAACTGAGACGACCACAAGCCCCACCTCGCGTGACCACAAGCCCCACTTCGGCGCCGAGGTGGGGCTTGTGGTCCGCCGAGGTGGGGCTTGTGGTCCGCCGAGGTGGGGCTTGTGGTCAGACGAGGCGGTACGCCGCCACGGCGGCGCCGACAGTCGCCGCGGCGGCGCGGAGCCGGGCTTCGGTGATCTCGCTGACGCGCTCGAAGCCGGCGGCACGGGCGGGCGAGCCCGTGCGCGTCGGCTCGGGCGCGTTGACGCTGATCGAGAGTCGCGATCCCCCGTCGGCGGCATCGGCCAGCAGCGCCGCGTGCCCCGTCGTACCCGAGCCGGCGTAGAAGTCGAGGACGACCGCGTCGGAGGGGTAGGTCTCCAGGATCCGGCGCAGCAGGCCGGTCGGCTTGGGTGACTCGAAGACCTTGCCGACGAGTGCCTTGACCTCGGCGACCGCGGTGTCGGTCGAGCCGATCTCGTCGTGGGTCCAGATCGTGCGGAGCTTCTTGCGGCGCTCGGGGTGGAGCCAGTCGCGCTGGAAGATGTCGACCCGCTCCCCCAGGCGGCCACGGATGGTGCGACAGACGAGGTCCTCGGGCCGGGTCTGCGCGAGGGCGATCGACCAGCGCCAGACCGCGGGGGTCCCGTCGCCGAAGACCGGCCAGATCTCCTGCGCTCCCTCGAAGGGCGTCACGCCGACTGCACCGGTCACCGGGTCGCCGTACAACGGGTAGGCGAGGGTCCGGCAGGTCTCGGGGTTCGACTTCTTGTTGGTGTTGCGCAGCGGCAGGTGGCGGAAGCGGCGGCCGTCGTCGTGGACCTGCGGGAAGTCGAGCTCGCTCACCTCGTGCGTGCTCGTCGCGTCGAGCACGCAGTCGGCGAGCGAGCGCGCGTAGACCAGCAGGTACTCGTGGTTCGTGGCGAACCACGGCCCGAGCTGGCGTCCCTTCGCATTGAGGTTGACCACCACCTGCGCGACGAAGTTCCGCTCGCCGAAGATCTCGTCCAGGAGGAGCCGGAGGTGGGCGACCTCGTTGTCGTCGATGCTGACGAAGATCGCTCCGCGGCTCGCCATCACGTCGCGCGCCGCCTCGAGGCGCGGCCGGAGCATCGCTGTCCAGGCCTCGTGCCGGCCGCGTCCGTAGCCCTGCTTGTCGGCATAGGCGAAGCCGTTGCCGGTGTTGTACGGCGGGTCGATGTAGACGAGGTCGAACTCGCGGCCCGCGAGCTCAGGCAGCTTCGGGAGCAGCGGGAGGACGTCGAGGTTGTCGCCCTCGACGAAGACCGTGCGTGCACCGCCGGGGCCTGGCGCAGGATTGCCCGGGTCGGGGCGCAGCACGGCCATGCTCAGGCCCGGGGAGCCCGGACGCGCTTGGACAGGTCGGCGTGCGCGAGCAGCACCTCGTAGGGCAGGTTCGACGACGGGTAGGTCGCGATCGGCTGGTCACCGGTGAAGACGACGTACGCCGTGCTGCCGCCCGGCGCGACCTTCAGGATCGAGCCGTCCTTGAGGGTGGCGGCCTGCTTCATCGCCTTGCGGCGTGCCGTGACGGACCTGGCCCGCTTCGCCGCAGCGGAGCCGGCCTGCTTGCCCCCGTTGTCCCACGCGATCTTCGCCTGCGGTCCGTACTTCACCGCGAGCTTCGCTCCTGCGCCGAGCACCTTCGCGGTCGTGGCTGCCTTGCCCATGCCCTGCTCCCCTGCCTCGGACTGATCTGCACTGGCGACGATATCCTCGCGCCCATGAAGCTGCCTGCCGTCCCGCTGGTTCCCTCGCTCGACACCGTCGTGCTCGCAGCGAAGGTGACCGCGGCCGCGGTGCCTCCGGTCGTGCGGCACGGCGACCTGCGGGCGGTGAAGCACCTTCCGTTCGTGCTCACGCACCTCGACGACGCGGCCGTCGTGGCCGGCGCGATCTCCGACCCGGTCGGCAGCGCGGTGCGCGCGCCCGGCGCAGCGGCACGTCTCGGCGTACGCAGCGCAGTCGGCGGGGCGCGCCTCGGCGTGCGCGGCGGCAACGCGGTCCTGCGTACGCCGGGCCGGGTGCTGCGCCGCCGCTGACGCACGGGCCGTTCAGGCGGGGCTGTTGCCTGCCAGATCGGTGCCGGCGAGCGGGTCCTCGGGGAGGTCCTCGGGCTTCACCTGCTCGGGCTGCAGCCACTGCAGTCCGCGGCCCATGAAGGTGTGCACGAAGCCGCAGCGCAGGCAGATCGCGCCGTCGGCGGACTTGTTGGCCCAGTCGAGGTCGAAGAAGGTCATGCCGGTGGTGGTCATCTTGATCTCCCGCTGGAGGAAGCGGAGTCCCCCGCAGACCTGGCAGCCGAGGAACCGCTTCAACGGAATGACGTAGACGTGCATGCGGCCAGCGTGCCACGGCCGATCGCTGGCTGCGGGCACGCCGCCACGCGCCGGGCTACGCCGGATGGACTAGTGACGACCGCTCTCCATGTGACGTAGGGTGCGAGCACCGGCGTCTGGGGAGGGGCCGGACCGGTCGCCTGGGAGGGCTTCCGGGAGTCCTTGGGAGGGGACCCATCATGAGCGTCCGCATGCGCAGCGGAGCCGTCGGCTCCATCGTCGCCGCCGTCATCTCGGCACTGATCCTGCTCGCCGCCGCGAGCCTGGCCGGGCTCTCCGCCGCGACCGCCGAGGACGGTGTGCCCGAGCCGAGCGCGACCGTCACCGTCACGTCGGACCCGAGCACCACCCCGACGGGCACCCCCACGAGCAGCGAGACGGTGGACCCGACAGCGACCGCCACGGCGACGGCGAGCCCTGACCCGACGACGACCTCCGACCCGACACCGACCGCGACGGCGACCGCCACGCCGGAGCCGACGGTGACACCGACGCCGGTCCCGCCGGGCTGGGCGACGCAGCACTTCACCCTCGCCGACGGCCGCGCGTACTACGCGCGCGTCCCGGTCTGCGCTCCGGCGGAGACGCCGGAGTGCAGCAGCTGGCTCTCGACACCTCGCCAGCTGGTCGTGGTCGGGCACGGCTACGGTGCCGGCGAGACCCTCGACGTGGCCCGCGCGACGCTCGACATCTGGGCCAGCCTCCGCAAGGCGCCCGACACGCTCTTCGCCTACCTGGTCAGCAAGAACGGCACGAGGGCCTTCAACGGCGGCATCTGCTGCACCTTCAACGACGTCGACGACGTCAGCTACGCAGCTGCCGTCGTCGACGACCTCGCCCGCAACGCAGCGGTCAACACCGCACGCGTGGGCATTCTCGGCACCTCCAACGGAGGCATGCTCGCGCTCAAGGCGGCCTGCGAGCGGCCGGACGTCTTCGACGCGGGAAGCTCCTTCGCGGGGACCTTCCCGGGCCCCTGCCCGAAGGCCGGCGTCCGGGTCAGCCAGATCCATGGAGGCGCGGACAAGTACATCCCGGCGCGCGGCGGCACGGCGTACCTCGCTGGACACTGGTTCACGGTGCCGCCGGCGGTCGATCTCGGATCCTCGATGGCGCCGGGCAACGTCTTCCCGCTCACGATCGTGGCCGGCGTCGGCCACAACCCGACCTACCCGATCATCGTCGCGCAGCTGAACTGGGTCCTCGCCAACCTGCGGGGCTGACCGACCCCCTAGGCTCCCGGCGTGGACCTCGACGCCTTCCGTTGGCTGCTCACCGACGCCGGCCAGCAGCTGCTGGCCCGCGCCGCCCACGCGTACGCCGACACGGCAGGCGACCCGGTCGCCGCGGCGTCCGCGGTGCGCAGGATCGAGCCGGACGCCGCCCGGGCGACGGCTGCCTTGAGCCAGGTGCAGCTCCGGGTCCGCGCCGTGGCGAAGTTCGGCGACGACGCGCTGCGGATGTACTTCGTTCCCGACGCCCTCGAGCAGGCGACCCGGCCGCGGGTCGCCGCACACCGCGCCGCACGCCTGGCCGCGTGGCAACCGGACTCGGTCGTCGACCTCGGCTGTGGCATCGGCGGCGACCTCGCGGCGTTCGCGCGGGCCGGCCTGACGGCCGCAGGTGTCGACCTCGACCCGCTACGGGTCGAGGTCGCCCGCGCCAACCTCGAGGCGCTCGGCCTCCCGGGCGCAGTGCTGGAGGCCGACTCGACGATGCTCGACCTCGACGGCTTCGGCGCCTGCTTCGCCGACCCGGCGCGCCGGACCAGCTCGGGGCGGGTCTTCGACGTCAACGGCTGGACCCCGTCGTGGGAGTTCGTGCTCGGCCTCTTCGGTCGTGCCTCGGTCGTCAAGGTCGCACCCGGCATCCCCCATGACCTGCTGCCCGAGGGCGTGGAGGCCGAGTGGGTCAGTGAGGCCGGCGACCTCAAGGAAGCCGCCCTCTGGTCACCCTCGCTGGCGATGGCGCGTCGCCGTGCCACGGTGATCCCCGCCTCCGGTGGGCTGGCCACGCTGACCGACGAGGACGACCCGTGGCAGGGCGCTGCCGAGCGCCCGGTCCGGGCGATGGGCGGCTACCTCTACGAGCCCGACGACGCGGTGATCCGCTCCGGCCTGGTGACCGCCGTCGCTGCCGGCGTCGACGGCGGGCTCGTCGACGAGAAGATCGCCTGGGTCACCGCCGACAGCGCCTTCCGCTCCCCCTTCGCCCGGACCTACCGCGTGCTGGAGGAGCTCCCCTACCGGGAGAAGCAGCTCAAGGCCGCCCTGCGCGAACGCGGCATCGGGCGCCTCGCGATCAAGCCGCGAGGTGTCCAGGTGGTGCCCGAGCAGCTGCGCAAGCGGCTCGCGCTCGCCGGCGACAACGAGGGCACGCTGGTGATGACCCGCGTCGCCGGTGCGGGCGCGGCGTACCTCGTCGAGCCGCTCTGACGTCAGGAATCGGGTTCTGGTCCGTCGAGTCCCGGGTCTTGGCGACACGACCGGAGTAGCGTCTCTGCATGGCAGAGATGGCGACCCCGTCGATGCCTGTGACTGGCCCTCGCACCCGGACGGCCCGCAGGCGTCGCTACCTCATGTGTCCCCCCGACCACTTCGCGGTGACCTACGAGATCAATCCCTGGATGGACATCTCGCGGCCCGTCGACACCGCGCTCGCCCGGGCCCAGTGGGAGCACCTGCGCCGCACCTACCTCGACCTCGGCCACACCGTCGACGTCCTCGACCCTCTCCCCGGCCTGCCCGACATGGTCTACGCCGCCAACGGCGCCTTCATCCTCGGCGGCCGCGTCCTCGCCGTGCGGTTCCGGCATCCCGAGCGCGCAGCCGAGGCCCCCGCGTACGCCGCCTGGCTGGCCGCCGCGGGCCTCGAGGTGACCGAGCCGGTCGCGGTCAACGAGGGTGAGGGCGACTTCCTCCTGGCCGGCGAGGTGCTGCTGGCCGGCACCGGATTCCGGACCGATCGCGCGGCCCACGCGGAGGCACAGGAGCTCTTCGGCGTCCCGGTGGTCTCGCTGCAGCTCGTCGATCCGCGGTTCTACCACCTCGACACCGCGCTCGCCGTGCTCGACGAGGAGACGATCGCGTGGTGGCCACCGGCGTTCAGCCCGGGCAGCCAGGCGGTGCTGCGCCGTCTCTTCCCCGAGGCGATCGAGGCGACGGAGCCCGACGCCGTCGCCTTCGGGCTCAACGCCGTCTCCGACGGGCGCCACGTGGTGGTCGCAGCGGCCGCCCACGACCTCCGGGCGCAGCTCGCGGCCCGCGGCTTCGTGCCGGTGCCGGTCGACATGTCGGAGCTGCTCAAGGGCGGCGGTGGCGCGAAGTGCTGCACCCTCGAGGTGCGAGGACCCGACGCACGCGACGGGGAGGCGGCATGAGCACCGCCGCGCACCTCTCCCTGGCAGCAGCCCACGCCGCGCACAACTACGCGCCGCTGCCGGTCGTCGCCACGCACGCGGAGGGCGTCTGGGTGACCGACGTCGAAGGCCGCCGCCACCTCGACTTCCTCGCTGCCTACTCGGCGCTCAACTTCGGCCATGCACACCCGCGAATCCTGGCTGCGGCCCACGCCCAGCTGGACCGACTCACCCTCGTCTCGCGCGCCTTCTCGCACGACCGGTTCGGGCCGTTCTGCGCCGCGCTCGCGGACCTCGTCGGCAAGGACATGGTGCTGCCGATGAACACCGGCGCCGAGGCCGTGGAGACAGGGCTCAAGCTGGCCCGGCTCTGGGGCGAGAAGGTCCGCGGGGTGCCGTCGACCGAGTCGATCGTCGTCGTCGCGTCGGGCAACTTCCACGGCCGCACCACGACGATCATCAGCTTCTCCGACGACCCGGTCGCCCACGACGGCTTCGGGCCGTGGACGCCCGGCTTCCGGATGGTGCCGTACGCCGACGCCGCAGCGCTCGCGGCCGCCGTCGACGACCCGCGCGTCGTTGCGGTCCTCCTCGAGCCGGTGCAGGGCGAGTCCGGCGTCATCGTGCCCCCGCCCGACTACCTCCCGCAGGTGCGCGCAGCCTGCACGCAGGCCGGTGTACTCCTGATCGCGGACGAGGTGCAGAGCGGCCTCGCCCGCACGGGTCGCACGCTCGCCTGCGACCACTGGGGCGTCTCCCCCGACGTCGTGCTGCTCGGCAAGGCGCTCGGCGGCGGTCTCCTCCCGGTCTCCGCCGTCTGTGCCGACGACGACGTGCTCGGGGTCTTCCAGCCGGGGCAGCACGGCTCGACGTTCGGCGGCAACCCGCTCGCGTGCGCCGTCGGCCTCGAGGTCGTGACGATGCTCTCCGAGGGCACGTGGCAGGCACGCGCCGCATCGCTCGGGATCCACCTGCGGACGCGGCTCGACGCGCTGGTCGGAGAAGGTCTCACCGAGGTCCGCAGCCTCGGCCTCTGGGCCGGAGTCGACGTGGCGCCCGACGTCGGCACGGGCCGTCAGGTCTGCGAGCGGCTGCTCTCACGCGGCGTACTGGCCAAGGACACCCACGGCCAGACGCTGCGCCTGGCACCGCCGCTCGTGGTCACGCCGGACGAGATCGACCTCGCGATGGACGCGCTCGCTGGCTCGCTCAGGCGACGACGGTAGTCACCGGCAGCGAGGAGTCGGCGGGCAGGTCGAGCGCGGAGGGCACGCGACCCCGGGCGACGAGCTCGGAGCCGAGCGCCGCCACCATCGCACCGTTGTCGGTGCAGAGCCCGGGCCGCGGGACCCGGATCGTGATGCCCCGCTCGTCGGCACGAGCCTGGGCCAGCGCGCGGAGGCGCGAGTTGGCCGCGACACCCCCGCCGATCATGATCGTGTCGACATCGTGCTCGAGCGCGGCGTCCATCGCCTTGCGGGTGAGCACGTCGCAGACCGCCTCCTGGAAGCTGGCGGCGACGTCTGCCACCGGCACCGGCTCGCCGGAGGCCTCACGCGCCTCGATCCAGCGTGCGACGGCGGTCTTGAGTCCGGAGAAGGAGAAGTCGAAGCGGTGTCGCTCGAGGTCCTTGCGCGTGGAGAGCCCACGCGGGAAGTCGATCGTGATCTGGCCGTCCTTCGCCGCGCGGTCGATGTGCGGACCACCCGGGAACGGAAGGCCGAGCACCCGGGCGACCTTGTCGAACGCCTCGCCGGCCGCGTCGTCGATCGTCGCGCCCAGCGGCGTTACGCCGAGCGTGATGTCGTCGACCAGCAGCAGCGAGGAGTGGCCACCGGAGACCAGCATGGCCAGGCAGCGATCCGGCAGCGCACCGTGCTCCAGCTGGTCGACGGCGACGTGGGAGGCGAGGTGGTTGACGCCGTACAACGGCTTGTCGAGCGCGAGTGCCAGCGACTTCGCGGCCGCGACACCGACGAGCAGCGCACCGGCGAGGCCGGGCCCGGAAGTGACCGCGATGGCATCGACGTCGCGCAGGGCGATGCCGGCGTCGGTGCAGGCCCGCTGGATCGTCGGGACCATCGCCTCCAGGTGCGCCCGGCTCGCCACCTCGGGCACGACGCCGCCGAAGCGCGCGTGCTCCTCGACCGAGCTCGCCACCGCGTCGGCCAGCAGCGTGTGACCGCGCACGATGCCGACACCGGTCTCGTCGCAGGAGGTCTCGATGCCGAGGACGAGGGGCTCGTTCATGCCGGCCATTCTGTCAGCCACCGTCTCCCAGCACCTTCTCGAGGACCAGTGCGTCGACCTCGTGCCGGTAGTAGCGCGGACGCCGATCGATCTCCACGAAGCCCGCCCGTGCGTAGAAGGCACGCGCCGCCGCGTTGTCCTCCGCCACCTCGAGCAGGATCCGCTCCGCCCCCTCCTCCCGTACGCCGGCAATCGCCGCCGCGAGGAGGGCTGCGGCCAGCCCGGCTCGCTGCCGCGAGGGCGCCACACCGATCCGCTGCAGGTCGCTGACCTCGCCGACCGTGCGCATGAGCACGTAGCCGCTCAATGAACGTTCATGAAGGAGTGCGACCGCTTCGGCATCGCCGGGTCCACTGGGGGCTCCTGCGGGCACCTCCCTTGTGGGCTCAACTCGGGTTGAGCCCGCGTCCGGCCTCAATCCGGATTGAGCCGGCACGACGACCCAGCCGCGGCGGCCGTAGCCGGACAGCTCCTCGAGCACCTGCGCCTCGGACCAGGCTGCGTCCGGGAAGAGCTCGACGTCCAGCGCCGCGATCGCTGCTGCATCGGCGGCGAGGGCCAGCCGGACCCCCGCACTGGACGCGGGTGAGGCCTCGGGCCGGTCCGCGCTCGGGTTCACCGGGGCTGCTTCGGCGCAGCCGCGGCGACGGCGTCCGGCCGGCGCAGGTAGAGCGGCTCGGGGTCCAGCGGCTCGATCATGCCGGAGAGCACGAGGCGCGCCAGCCAGCCGGCGCTCGGGCGGGCCGGGCCCACGGCATGCGGGAAGTCGGACGGGTAGAGAACCGCACCCTCGCCCACCACGGGGCGTGACGAGGCAGCCTCTGCAGGGCGTACCACGGACGGCCCCGAGAGCCGCGCGCCCTCGGCCGTGTAGGAGGCGACGTAGACCTCCTTGCGGCGGGCGTCGGTCGCCACCAGGAACTCACCGACCACGGCACCGGAGGCGACGGCCTCGGCGGCGAGGACATCGAGCGTGCAGACGCCGTGGACCGGCACGTCGAGGGCCATCCCGAGCGTGCGGGCCGTGACGAGTCCGACGCGCAGGCCGGTAAAGGGGCCGGGGCCCACCCCGACCGCGACACCGGTGAGGTCGGCCATCGTCGCGCCCGCCTCGGCGAGCACGGCGGAGATCAAGGGTGCGAGGTGCTCACCGTGCTTCATCACCTGCTCCGACACCTGCTCCGCGAGGACGTCCGCCCCGTCGTGGACGGCGACGGTGACCTGAGCGGTGGCGGTGTCGAAGGCGAGGAGCACGAGGACAGGCTAACCAGCGTGCGTCAGCCGGGCCGGACAACCCCGGGCAGGGCCACCCCGAGCCAGCGCGTGCCCACCGGCAGGAACTCGACGTGGCGGGCGTCGTCGTCGCCGTCGCCTGCCCCCGGGTCGCCCACAGACCGGGCGATCTGCACGTGCAGGCGCTCGTCGGCAAGGGCCTCGGCCATCCCGGCGCCCCACTCGACGACAGTCACCGCCTCGTCGAGCGAGGTGTCGAGGTCGAGGTCGTCGAGCTCGTCGAGGCCCCCCAGGCGGTAGGCGTCGACGTGCACCAGCGCGGGGCCTCCGACGAGCGAGGGATGCACCCGCGCGATCACGAACGTCGGCGACGTGATGTCACCGCGCACGCCGAGCCCCTCGCCCAGTCCCTGGGTGAACGTCGTCTTGCCGGCGCCGAGCTCCCCGCTCAGCACGAGCAGGTCACCGGCACGCAGGACCTTCGCCAGGTCGCGGGCGAGCTCCCGCATCCCGTCGGCATCGCGCGCGTCGGCGGCAGCCGGGAGTGGCCGCACCATCTCGACGTACGGCGCGTGGCGGCCGACCTCGGAGAAGCCGCTGCTGTTCCAGAAGCCGATCGTCGCCTCGAGCTCCTGGCGGGCAAGGACGGTGAGGCCGGCGACGTGCAGCTCACGTGCCGCCTCGACGGCAGCGGCGATCAGCAGGTGGGCTACCCCGTGGTGCCGTGCCGACGGCACGACGCCGAAACGGCGGAGCGCGATCAGCTCGCCGTGCGCGGTGGTGACGGGGTCGAGGACCATGCCGCCGACGACGGCGCCGTCGATCGTGGCGAGGAGCCCCCCGGGGCCCTTGCCGAGCGCACCGGCGAGCGACTCCACGGTCTCGGCGAGCGCGTCGGCGGGCGGGTCGAGTGGCGGGCGACCTTCGAAGGCGGCGCGCACCACGGCGTACAGCTCGGATGCGGCCTCGGGGCCGATCCGCTGGATCTCGACGGTCACGGAGCCTCCACGCTCGCGTCGGGAGCGGTCTGGGCGGGCCACGTCGAGGGGTCGAGCGCGCCGCCGATCAACTGGTCGAGGGCGGCGTTGACCTGCTCGTGGCGCTCGATCAGGACCATGTGCCCGGCGCCTTCGCACTCGGTCAGCACGGAGCCGGCGATCGCCTTCTGCATCTTGCGGCTGTGCCCGATCGAGGTCAGCTTGTCGGACGTGCCGCAGATGATCGCCGTCGGCACCCGCTCGAGCGCGTTGAGCACGGAGAACTTGTCGAGCGCGTCGAAGTTCGGGAAGAACTCCGACAGCACGTCGAACGGTGTCGCCGAGATCATCTGGTCGACGAACTCGATGTACGCCGCCGGCACCTCGTCGCCGAAGGCGAACATGTCGGTGACCACGAGCGCGACCGAGGACGAGAGCCGGCGCATGTGCTCGATCACCCGGGACCCACGGGCCAGGCCCGCGATCACGCGCTGGGCGATGTCGGCACCGAAGCCCTCAGGGATGACCGGCACGATCATGTGGAGCGGACTCAGTCCACCGGCGGTCGTCGCGACGAGGCCGACGCCGGCGATCCGGGTGCCGAAGAGCTCGGGGTGCGACTCGGCGAGCGCCACGATTGTCATGCCGCCCATCGAGTGGCCGACGAGCACGACGGGGCCGTCGGGAGCGACCTCGTCGATGACCTGCAGCAGGTCCTCGGCGCAGTGCTCGATGGTGGAGTTCTCGCGGCTGGCGCGCCCCGAACGGCCGTGCGAGCGCTGGTCGTAGAAGACGGTGCGGACCTGCCCGCGGTAGCCGGCCCGCTGGAAGTGCCACGAGTCCAGGTTGAGCGTGAAGCCGTGCACGAAGACCACGGTCAGGTCGCCGACACGTGGTTCGTCGCTGCGCGAACGCCCGCGGTGGCGGGCCCGCTTGCCGGACTCCGCCGGGAGCTCGTCGACCTCGACGTGGAGCTCGACACCATCCGAGGCGACCACGATCCGCGGCTCCGAGTGCAGGGAGCCGAGGCGCGCGACGTCACCCGCTCCACGGTTGGCGATGATGTGGCGATGGCGTGCGACGCCGTAGGCGGTGCCCGCGGCGGCGACCCCTGCTGCTCCTGCCGCAGTCAGCATGCGGCTCTTCCAGCTCATGCGTGTCCTTCCGGCGAGCTGTCGACGACGACTCGCGCGAAGCGCCCGCCGATGCGGGTCACGATCTCGTAGTTGATGGTGGCGCACCACGCAGCCCACTCGGAGGCGGTGGGCTCTCCGTGGGTGCCGGTGCCGAAGAGCAGCACCTCGTCGCCGGCCGCCGCGTCCGATGCGGTGCCCAGGTCGACCACGAACTGGTCCATGCAGATCCGTCCGCGGACCGGGTGGCGCTCGCCGGCCACGGCGACCTCGAGCACGTTCGAGCCGTGCCGCGGTACGCCGTCGGCGTACCCGACCGGGACGAGGCCGACCGTCGTGGGTGCGTCGGCGACCCACAGGTGGCCGTAGGAGACGCCAGCGCCGGGCCCGATCTGCTTGACCATCGCAAGCCGGGCGCGCGCGGTCATCGCGGGCACGAGGCCGAGCTCTGGCGGGGACTCCCCCGGTGCCGGGTCCAGGCCGTACGACGCGATGCCGCAGCGCACGAGGTCGAACCGGGCCGCGGGGCGCAGCACGGCGGCGGCACTGTTGGCGAGGTGGCGCACCTCGGGCCGCAGACCGGCGGTGTCGGCCACCTCGAGGGCACCGAGGAACGCCTTCTCCTGCGCGTCGTTGGCCGGGTGCGTCGGTTCCTCCGAGGCAGCCAGGTGGGACCAGATGCCGGTGACGGTCAGCTCGCCGGCGAGCTCGGCAGATCGGGCGGCTGCCACCAGCGTGGGCCAGTCCGCGGCCGCGGACCCACCGCGGGAGAGGCCGGTGTCGACCTTGAGCTGGACCCGTGCGCGCTCGCCGGTCGCCCGGGCCGCCGCACGGATCTCGTCGAGCTCGGCGACCGTGTAGGCGGTCACGTCGACATCGGCGGCGACGAGGGGGGCGAAGTCCTGCCCCGGCACCCCCAGCCAGCAGAGCAGGCGTCCGGTGTCGCCCGCGGCCCGCACGGTGAGCGCCTCCTCGAGCGTGGCCACGCCGAGCCACTCGGCACCTGCCTCACGGGCGGCGCGCGCAGCCGGAACCATGCCGTGGCCGTAGCCGTCGCCCTTGACGACGGTCATCATCTGCACGCCCGGACCGACCCACTCCTTGAGTCGACGCACGTTGTGCCGGATGGCCGCGACGTCGACGACGAGCTCGGCGTTGGGCGTGTTCACGCGACTGATTCTGTCAGCAGCCGGGTTCACGGCGTCAGGAGGACGCGGCGTACGGTCCCGGAAAGGGCCTCGGCGACAGCCGATGCGGTGAGTGGTCCGCCGCCCGACGCCGTCGTCGCCGCAGCTCCGTGGAGCCAGCAGCCGACCGACGCAGCGTCGAACGGAGCGAGCCCCGCGGCGAGCAGCGATCCGACCAGTCCGGCAAGCACGTCGCCCGCGCCGGCAGTCGCCAGCCAGGGTGTCCCGGTCGTGTTGACCCGCACCGTCCCGGACGGCTCGGCGACGAGGGTGCGCCGCCCCTTGAGCACGACGACAGCCTGGAAACGGTCGGCAGCACGGCGTACCGAGGCGAGCTGGTCGGCCTCGACCTCGTCGCGGTCGGCGCCGAGCATCCGCGCGAGCTCGCCGGCGTGGGGGGTCAGCACGGCCGGCACCCCCAGCGGCCCGCCGACCGCAGCCAGCGCGTCGGCGTCCACGACGAGGGGTACCCCGTCGGCGAGCGCCTCGGCGAGTGCCTCCGTGGCCCGGTCTCCGCCTCCCGAGCCGACCACCCAGGCCTGCACGCGGCCGGGGCTCGTGACGATCTCGGGGTGTGTGGCGACAACGTGGCGCGCGGTCTGGTCGTCGCCGTCAACCGCGCGGTAGCGGACCATGCCGACCAGCCCTGACGCCGCTCCCGCGACACAGAGCCGGGCCGCCCCCGGGTACGTCGCCGACCCGGCCCGTACGCCGACCACGCCGCGCGTGTACTTGTGGTCGGCGCCCTCGGGCACCGGGAGCAGCGCCCGCACGTCCGGCTGCTGCAGCGCCTCGAGAGTCGCTGGCGGGAGGTCGAGCCCGATGTCGACGAGGTGCACCACCCCGCACGCTGCGGCTGAGGGGTCGACCAGGTGCGCGACCTTCTCCGTCCCGAACGTGACGGTCAGGTCAGCCGTGACGTGGGCACCCGTGACCCGCCCGGTGTCGGCATCCAGCCCGCTCGGCAGGTCGACGCTCACCACCCGTGGCCGAGCTTGCGCGTGTGGCCACCCGAACCTGCGCGTGTGGTCGCTCGAGCCTGCGCCCGTGGTCAGCCCGAGCGACGCGAGCGCCTGCACCGCCTCGGGCCGGAGCCCGGGCCGCCCACCGATGCCGACGATGCCGTCGATCACGACGTCCGCGCCTTGAGTGCTCAGCACGGCGGCAAACACATCAACGAGAGCACGCAAGGTGGTCACGCGACCGCCCGCTGTCCGCAGCGCGGCGAGACCACCCTGGTGCGCGCCCTCCGCCAGCATCCAGGCGTCGACGAGGGCGCCACGACGGGCGAGGTACGCCCCGGCGTACAGCGCGTCCCCTCCGTTGTCGCCCGAGCCGACGAGGAGGACGACCCTGCGCCCGTAGGCCCCTCCCACCAGGTCGATCACCGCGTGCGCGAGGCCTCGGGCGGCACGCTGCATGAGCGCCCCCGACGCCAGGTCGGGACTCGCTTCCTCGGCCGAGCGCACCTGCGCGACGGTGTGGGCGTGTCGCATGCCCTCAACGTAGCGGGCCCGCCGACCGGGAGAACCGGTCGACGGGCCTCGAGCGCACGTGGCCTGGCAAGGATCAGCGGACGCGGCCGTAGCGGAACGACGAGCTGTAGACCGGCGCGAGCTTCACGACGTCGCCCGAGTGCGGGGCGTGCCACATCATGCCGTCGCCGGCGTAGATGCCGATGTGGCCCGGCATGTAGACCAGGTCGCCCGGCTGCGGGTCGGAGACCGGCGTCATCACGGCGGCCTGCGCGGACGACGAGCGCGGCAGGTTGATGCCGACGGCACGGTAGGCCCAGCCGGTGAGGCCGGAGCAGTCGAAGGCGCTCGGACCGGTCGCGCCATAGACGTAGGGCTTGCCGGCCTGCGCGGCGGCAGCAGCGACGATCCGCTGGCCGATGGCGGCGGCCTCCCGCTCGCGCCGCTCGGCAGCAGCGCGCTCACGGCGCTCACGGCGCTCGGCGGCGGCCTGGCGGGCGATCGCGTACTCACGAACGGGGTCGATCCGCACGGGCTGCTCGTCCACGACCGTGGCGGTCGGCGTGCTCGCCGGGCGGACGGGACTGGCGTCGGCGGGGCCGGCGGCCTGCGACGTCACGAGGACGGTCAGCACGAGCGGGGCGGCGAGCAGGCGAACGGCGGCGCGCGAGGGCGTGGTGGAGAACATCGGACAACTCCGGCAGCGGCGCCTGCGAAAGATGACCTGTCGGGCGAGGACTGCTGGTGTCCCGGACGCGTCTGCGTCCTGAGCCCCGAGCCGGAGGTGCTCCGGCGTACTACCTGGGTCTTCCGTGCCCGCGCATACTTCTTCGTGCTTGGTTCACCCCCGTCGAGCGCGGGCCTCGGCGCGGCGCGGGTGGCCCTCCGGTGGGAGGACTCGTCCATTCAAGGCGCTTGCAATAGTTAGCGCCGTGACCGCGGCCACGATCGAGGCGTGGGCTGCCTCACGGCACCGTGGGCTGTGTCACCCCTCCGCACGCACCCTGGGGGTCACCCCTCCAGGATCACGTACGCCGTGGCAAGGCCACCGTCATGCGCCAGCGACAGGTGCGCGCAAGTCACCCCGAGAGCAGCGGCGGCCGCTTCGACCGTGCCGCGCAGGGCGAACTCGGGTCGGCGACCCTCGGAGCGCACCACTTCACAGTCGTGCCAGGAGAGGCCCGCGGGCGCACCGAGCGCCTTCGCGATCGCCTCCTTGGCCGCGAACCGCGCAGCGAGCGACTCGACCGGCAGCGCCGCCTCGGCCTCGGTGAAGAGCCGTGCGCGCAGGCCGGGGGTCCGCTGCAGCGATGCCGAGAAGCGCTCGATGTCGACGACGTCGACCCCGATCCCGACTATCGAGCTCATTCGACCGTGACGGACTTCGCCAGGTTGCGCGGCATGTCGACGTCGTGGCCCATCAGCGTCGCCAGCTCGCACGCGAAGAGCTGCAGCGGCACGGCAGCGACGAGCGGCTGGAGCAGCACCGGGACCTTGGGCAGCCGGATCAGCAGGTCGGCGTACGGCTCGATGGCGGTGTCGCCCTCCTCGGCCAGGCAGATCGTGCGCGCACCGCGGGCGCGGACCTCCTGGATGCCCGAGACCATCTTCTCGTGGAGCTGGTCGCGGCCGCGGGGCGGCACGACGCACCAGATCGGCAGGCCCTCGTCGACCAGCGCGATCGGGCCGTGCTTCAGCTCGCCGGCAGCGAAGCCCTCGGCGTGGATGTAGGCGAGCTCCTTGAGCTTGAGCGCGCCCTCGAGCGCGACCGGGTAACCCGCGTGGCGACCCAGGAAGAGCACCGACGGCGTCCCGACGAACTCCTGCGCCATCGCGTAGACCTCGTCCGCCTTGGCGAGCACGGTGGAGATGTGGTCGGGCATCTGCTCGAGCTGGTCCATGACCTGGGCGATCTCGTCGTTGTAGCGCGTGCCCTTGACCTGGGCCAGGTAGAGACCGAGCAGGTAGCAGGCGACGAGCTGGGTCAGGAAGCCCTTCGTCGAGGCGACGCCGATCTCCGGGCCGGCGTGGGTGTAGATCACGGCGTCGGACTCGCGCGGGATCGTCGAGCCGTTGCTGTTGCAGATCGCGAGCACCTTGGAGCGCTGGGTGCGGGCGTGCCGGATCGCCTGGAGCGTGTCGGCGGTCTCGCCGGACTGGGAGATCGCGACGACGAGCGTCTCGCGGGTCAGGATCGGGTCGCGGTAGCGGAACTCGCTGGCGAGCTCGACCTCGACCGGGATCCGGCACCAGTGCTCGATGGCGTACTTCGCCACCATGCCGGCGTAGAACGACGTGCCGCAGGCGATCACGATCACCTTGTCGATGTCGCGCAGCTCCTCGTCGGAGAGGCGCACCTCGTCGAGCTGCAGGCGGCCGGCGGCGTTGCGACGGCCCAGCAGCGAGTCGGCGACCGCGCGCGGCTGCTCGAAGATCTCCTTGCGCATGAACCAGTCGTGACCGTCCTTCTCCGCTGCGGAGAGGTCCCAGTCGACGTGGAACGGCTTGCCCTCGGCCGGCTCGCCGTCGAACGACGTCACCTCGACGCCGTCGCGGGTGAGGGTGACGACCTGGGCCTGGCCGAGCTCCAGCGCGTCACGCGTGTGCTCGATGAACGCCGCGACGTCGGAGCCGAGGAAGTTCTCGCCGTCGCCGAGGCCGACGACGAGCGGGCTGTTGAGACGGGCCGCGACGACCCGGTCGGGGTCCTGCGCGTCGATCGCAACCAGGGTGAACGCGCCCTCCATCTGGCGACATGCTGCCTGCATGGCGACCGTGAGGTCGACGCCCTTGAGCAGCTCGCGCTCGATCAGGTGGGCGGCCACCTCGGTGTCGGTCTCCGACAGCAGCTCGTGACCCTCGGCCTCGAGGGCGGCGCGGATCTCGGCGAAGTTCTCAATGATGCCGTTGTGCACGAGCGCGAGGCGCCGCTCCTGGCCCAGGTGCGGGTGGGCGTTGCGGTCGGTCGGCGCACCGTGGGTCGCCCAGCGGGTGTGGCCGATGCCGGTGGTCGAGGTCGGCAGCGGGTGCTCCATGATCGCCTTCTCGAGGTTGGCGAGCTTGCCCGACTTCTTGTCCGAGGCGATCGCACCGTCGTGGACGAGGGCGACACCGGCGGAGTCGTAGCCGCGGTACTCGAGCCGGCGCAGGCCCTCGATGACGACGCCCTGCGCCTGCTTGCTGCCCACGTAGCCCACGATTCCGCACATGCGCCGCAGTCTACGGTGAGGGACGGGCGACGCAGCGCCTGACGCGGACTGCAAGAATCACGGCATGTCACACGACCCCGTGCGTCCTCCGGCGCTGCCGGAGGAGCACGTGCGCGTCGAGAGCAGGTCCGAGCACCGGCCCGACCAGAAGGCCGAGCAGAAGGCCGAGCGCGACGCCTCGCCGTACGTCGAGCTCGACCGCACCGCATGGGCCGAGCTCGCCGCGGACATGAAGTCGCCGCTCACCTTCGACGAGATCCGCGCGCTCCGCGGCCTCGGCGACGAGCTCGACCTCGACGAGATCCAGCAGGTCTACCTGCCGATCTCCCGCCTGCTCTCGATGTACGTCGAGTCGGCCGGACGGCTCCACCGGCGCCAGGAGGAGTTCCTCAACCGGCCGCAGCCCCCGCGCACGCCGTTCGTGATCGGCCTCGCCGGCTCCGTCGCGGTGGGCAAGTCGACGGCTGCGCGCGTGCTGCAGCAGATGCTCGCCCACTGGCCCGAGCACCCGCAGGTCGCGCTGGTCACCACCGATGGGTTCCTGCTGCCCAACGCCGAGCTCGAGCGTCGCGGCATCCTGCACCGCAAGGGCTTCCCCGAGTCCTACGACCGCAAGGCGCTGCTCAAGTTCGTCATCGACATCAAGTCGGGCCGCGAGGCGGTCGAGGCGCCGACCTACTCCCACCTCGTCTACGACGTCGTCCCCGACGAGACCGTCGTCGTCCAGTCGCCCGACATCGTCATCGTCGAGGGGCTCAACGTCCTCCAGCCGGCCCGCTCGCGCGACGACGGCAAGACCGGCCTCGCCGTCGCGGACTTCTTCGACTTCACCGTCTACGTCGACGCCGCGACGACCGACATCAAGCGGTGGTACGTCGAGCGCTTCCTCAAGCTGCGCGAGACCTCGTTCCGCAAGCCGGGGTCGTACTTCCGCCGCTACTCGAAGTTCAACGAGGCCGAGGCGCGCACCGAGGCGGAGCGGATCTGGGACGAGATCAACGGCCCGAACCTCATGGAGAACGTCCTCCCCACGCGCTCCCGCGCCACCCTCGTGCTGCGGAAGGACGCCGACCACTCGGTCCGCTACGTCCGCCTCCGCAAGATCTGACCAGCCGCCCTACCGCGCGCTCAGCGACCCCACCACCCTTTCGTACGCCGCGTCCGGCGGCGCGCCGGGCACGTCGAGGTAGCGCGCCACGACGAGGGCGACCACGTCCGCGCCCGACTGCTGCGCGACGGCCGTCAGCTCGGCCCGCTCCCCCGCGCACCCCGAGCCCGCGCCCGCGCCCGCGTCCGCGCCCAGGTCGATCCTCACGCGCGACCACCCTCGTTGCCCGTCCTCGGTGGTCGCGGCACCCGACGCGACCAGCCCCGAGGCGATCGGCAGCCCGGCGTAGCCGCGCGCCCAGGCCAGCGCGGTCGCCTCGGCCACACCGCTGACGTTGGTCGAGCGGACGGGATCGGCGAGCACCGCCCAGGCCACGGGGCAGCCCTGGGCCGAGAGCACCGCCTGCCCGCGCCCCGAGGCGATGACCGCACCGTCCTCGCGATAGGCCACCCGCTCCGACACCGGGCGGCGGGACCACGCCGGTGGCACTGCGTAGGCAGCCTGGCCGACACCCACGCGCACCCAGGAAGCAGGCACCTCGCGATCGGCCTCCCGTGGCGCGTCCGCCGGTGCCCCGTGCCGCACCGCGCCGGTGCCCGAGGCAGCCCTGGGCCCGGAGCGCTCGACCACCGCCGCCACCAGCACGAGGGCAGCCACGACGACGAGGGCGGTCACCGCCAGCCCGAGCGCGATCCGTCGCAACAGCACCCGGCCATCATCAGCGCCCGGGAGACGGTCCGCACCCCGCCCGCCGTGGCCCTGTGGACAACGCCCTCAGAGCTGCTTCTGCATCTCCGCGAGGCGGCCGGAGGGGCGGTAGCCGAGCTGGTCGTTGATGGTGATCATCGGCCCGTTGACGGCGGCGTTCCAGGTCACCACCTGCTCCGTCGGCGCACCGTCGGCTTGCAGCAGCCGGTGATTCGCGACCTTCACCGCGACACCCAGCCGGTGCCCGCGGTGGTCGTGCCGCACCAGCGTCCCCCACTGGAAGCAGGCCGTCGGATCGTCGGAGGAGACCGCGATGCTCGTGTAGGCGACCACCTCGTCGCCCGCGAGGGCGATGGTGTGCCACAGCCGGCGGCCCTGCCGCAGCATCGCGGCCTCACGCTCACGCCAGACCGCCACCGAGGCGTCCTCCGGCTCGAGGACCAGGTCGCCCACCGGCGCCTCCACCATCAGCGAAGCCGCGAGCGCCGCGACGCCGGCGACCCGCGCTTCCGGCACCGGGTTGCCGAACGACTCCAGGACGTAGCCCTCGTGGTGCGGCGCTGCCTCCGCTGCGAGCCGGTCGAGGAGGTCATCGGGCAGCGGCAGCGTCGCGCGGCGTTCGATGTCGCCGAGCGCGTTCGCGTAGCCCCGCCCGGCAGCGAACGTGACCCCGGGCGTACCCGCGCCGTCCTCGGGGTCCTCGATCCGGAACTCGACCTCTGCGACGGCCACCGACCGTCCCCGGCCACGTGCCTCGCCCTCGAGCAGCTCCGCGATCGCGGAGCCCACGCCCGTACGTCGGGCCTCGGGCACGACCTGGACATCGAGGGTCGCCATGGCCAGGTTGTCGACGAGCGAGAGCTCGAGCTGGCCGGTGCCGACCACCGCGTCGTCGCGCGTCGCGAGCCAGGCTCCGCACCACAGGTAGCTTGTCGGCGTCGCCACCAGGTCGCGGATCTCGCGCAACGTGTACGGCGCGGCGTGGTCACGGCCGTAGGTCACCGACGCGACGTAGGCCGTGTGCCAGCGTCGCAGGTCCGCCTCGAAGGAGGTGGATGCCGGATCGAGCTGGCGAAGGTGGAGGGAGGACACCCCACGACGCTAGGACCGGGCGACGACGTCCGCCACCGATTTAGAGGGCGAGGCGCTCGCGGACGACGTCGGCGAGCTTGTCGGCGACGGCGTGCGCCTCGGTCTCGGAGGTCGCCTCGACCATGACCCGCACCAGCGGCTCGGTGCCGGAGGCACGCAGCAGGACCCGGCCCTCCTCGCCGAGGGTGGCCGACGCCTCGGCGACAGCAGCCAGAAGCGGCTCGTCGGTGTCGCACCGGTCCTTGTCGACCCCCTTGACGTTGACCAGCACCTGCGGGAGGCGGGTCATGGCAGCAGCCAGGGAGGCGATCGACTGGCCGGTGACCGCCATGCGCTCGAGCAGGTGCAGCGCGGTCAGGACGCCGTCTCCGGTGGTGGCGTAGTCGCTCATGATCACGTGGCCGGACTGCTCGCCGCCCAGCGAGTAGCCCGAGGCCTTCATCGCCTCGAGCACGTAGCGGTCGCCGACCTTCGTCGAGACGACGTTGATGCCTGCCGCAGCCATCGCGCGGTTGAAGCCGAGGTTGCTCATGACGGTCGCGACGACCGTGTCACCGGCGAGGCGGCCCTGCTCCTTGAGCGAGGCCGCGAGGATGCAGAGGATCTGGTCCCCATCGACGACGTTGCCCTCGGCGTCGACGGCCAGGCAGCGGTCGGCGTCGCCGTCGAGCGCGAAGCCGACGTGGGCACCGTCCTTGACCACGGCGGCGCGCAGCGTCTCGAGGTGGGTGGAGCCGCAGCCGTCGTTGATGTTGAGGCCGTCGGGCTGGGCGTGGATCGCCGTCACGGACGCACCTGCTGCCTCGAGCGCGGCAGGGCCGGCGTCGGAGGCAGCGCCCTCGGCGCAGTCGAGCACGACGCGCAGACCCGCGAGGGGCTTGGTGGTCGTCGACACCAGGTGGTCGACGTACTCCTGGACGGCGGTCTCGTGGACCGTCACGCGCCCGACGTCGCCGCCGGTCGGGCGCTGCCACTCCTCGCGCATGCGCGCCTCGATGGCGTCCTCGATGGTGTCATCGAGCTTGACGCCGCCGCGGGCCAGGAACTTGATGCCGTTGTCGGGCATCGCGTTGTGCGAGGCGGAGAGCATGACCCCGAGGTCGGCGCCGAGCGCACCCGTCAGGTAGGCCACGCCGGGGGTGGGCAGGACGCCCAGGAGCAGCACGTCGACACCGGCCGACGCGAGGCCCGCGACGACCGCGGCCTCGAGGAACTGCCCCGAAATGCGCGTGTCCCGACCGACCACGGCCAGCGGGCGATGCCCACTGAACTCGCCGAGGTCGGCCAGGACATGTGCAGCGGCGACGGAGAGGTCCAGGGCCAGCTCTGCGGTGAGGACACCGTTTGCCAGGCCCCGGACCCCGTCCGTGCCAAAGAGGTTTGCCATGAAGGCAGGTTGCCAGATCAGCGCTTGCTGAACTGCGACGCCTTGCGGGCCTTCTTGAGACCAGCCTTCTTGCGCTCCACGACGCGGGCGTCGCGGGTCAGCAGACCGGCCTTCTTCAGCGTCGGGCGGTTGGCCTCGACGTCGACGGCGTTGAGCGAGCGGGCCACACCGAGGCGCAGGGCGCCGGCCTGGCCGGCGATGCCGCCACCGTGGATGCGGGCGATGACGTCGAAGCGGCCCTCGAGGCCGAGCGCGGCGAACGGCTCGTTCGCGATCTGGCGGTGCAGCGCGTTCGGGAAGTAGTCGTTGAGCTCACGGCCGTTGATCGTCCAGACGCCGGTGCCCGGGACGATGCGGACGCGGGCGACGGCCTCCTTGCGGCGACCGGTGGCGCCGGCCGGGGCGATGGTGGCGGGCTTGAGCGGCGCGTCAGCCGACGCGTCCGACTCGGAGGTGTACGCAACGCCCTCGGCGTTGGTCTCGAAGGTCTCCTCGACCTCGGTCACGTTCTCAGTCACGTTGTTGTCCTCGATCTTGGAAGTCACTGGGAGATCTGGGTGATCTCGAACGGCTTGGCCTGCTGGGCGGCGTGGGGGTGCGCCGGGCCCGAGTAGACCTTGAGCTTCTTGAGCATCTGGCGACCGAGGCGGTTCTTGGGGAGCATGCCCCAGACAGCCTTCTCGATGGCCTTGCGAGCGTCCTTCTCCAGGACCTCACCGATCGGCGTGGCCGTGAGGCCGCCCGGGTAACCCGAGTGGCGGTACGCCATCTTGGTGGTCTTCTTGTTGCCGGAGAGGGCAACCTTCTCGGCGTTCACGATGATCACGAAGTCGCCCATGTCCATGTGCGGAGCAAAGGTCGGCTTGTGCTTGCCGCGCAGCAGGTTGGCGGCGGTGACGGCGAGGCGACCGAGGACGACATCCTCGGCGTCGATGATGAGCCATTCACGCTGGATGTCAGCGGGCTTGGGGCTGTAGGTGCGCAAGGCAGGTCACAGCTTTCTCGTTCGTTGGTCCCGACACACGGCTGTACGACGGGGGTGGAGCTGCGCCTTCTGACGAACACTGCCCGGCATCTTCACCACGAGGTGGAGCATCCGGATCTGCATCCGACTCCGAGAGGAGCCCGAACGCGGCAGGAGGCGCGACTTGCAAGGATACGAGTCGGCGTGTCGCACGGTCAAAACGAGCCCGCGGCCGTAGGACGTGAGGCAGTGAGGGTTCCCGTTGTCCGGACGCACCCTTCCTGCTCCTTCGCTCGTGCACCTAGTGTGGGGCCCGTGACTGATTCATTGACCATCAGGGACAACCGGACTGGCGCCGAATACGAGGTTGCCATCGTCGACGGAGCGATCAAGGCCGCAGAACTCGGCAAGATCAAGACCTCGGACGACGACCCGGGCCTGTGCACCTACGACCCGGGGTTCACCAACACGGCTTCCTGCAAGAGCGCCATCACCTACATCGACGGCGACAAGGGCATCCTCGAGTACCGGGGCTACCCGATCGAGCAGCTCGCGGAGAAGTCGACGTTCCTCGAGGTCGCGTACCTCGTGGTCTACGGCGAGCTGCCCACCAAGGAGCAGTACGAGTCCTGGGTCCACGAGATCACGTACCACACGTTCGTCCACGAGAACGTCAAGGGACTCATGCAGGGGTTCCGCTACGACGCGCACCCGATGGGCATGCTGATGGCCTCCGTCGGCGCCCTCTCGACGTTCTACCCCGACGCGCGCAACATCGACGACGCCGACAACCGGCACATGCAGATCGTCCGGATGATCGCGAAGATGCCGACCCTCGGTGCCTGGTCGTTCCGCCACGCCCAGGGCAAGCCGTACGTCTACCCCGACAACGAGCTCTCCTACACGGAGAACTTCCTCGCGATGCTCTTCAAGATGAGCGAGCTGAAGTTCTCGGCCGATCCGCGGCTGGTCCGGGCGCTCGACGTCCTCCTGATCCTGCACGCCGACCACGAGCAGAACTGCTCGACCAACGCGGTCCGCTCGGTCGGCTCGTCGCAGGTCGACCCCTACTCGGCCGTCGCGGCCGGCGTCGGCGCCCTTTACGGCCCGCTGCACGGCGGCGCCAACGAGGCGGTCCTGCGGATGCTCAAGCGCATCGGCACGGTCGAGAACATCCCGGCGTTCATCGAGGGCGTCAAGGCCGGCAACGAGCGCCTGATGGGCTTCGGTCACCGCGTCTACAAGAACTTCGACCCGCGCGCCAAGATCATCAAGAAGGCCTGCGACGACGTCTTCGAGGTCACCGGGGTCAACCCGCTCCTCCGGGTCGCGCAGGAGCTCGAGCGCATCGCGCTGGAGGACGAGTACTTCGTCAAGCGCAAGCTCTACCCCAACGTCGACTTCTACTCCGGCCTCATCTACGAGGCACTGCAGTTCCCGCCGGAGATGTTCACCGTCCTCTTCGCGATCGGCCGCACGCCGGGCTGGCTGGCCCAGTGGCAGGAGCTGATCATGGACAAGGAGCAGAAGATCGCCCGCCCGAAGCAGATCTACACGGGTGACCGCACGCTCACCTTCGTCCCGCGCGAGGAGCGCTGGGCGGAGTAAGTCCCCGAGGCGGCGCCAACCTGCGCCCCAGCGACGCCGAGGCGGCGCGAACCTGCAGTACTCCTGTAGG
>NZ_DATIHB010000149.1:0-2892 GCF_035481145.1 Nocardioides sp.
GTTGTGGTCCTAGGTGGCGAGGGTGAGGTCCGGTCGACGGACCTGGCGGCCGGCGATACGGAGACCGTCGAAGGCCTGCGGCGAGGTGACCTCGTGCAGGAGGTGGAGGTCGATGTAGAGCAGGTCAGGTTCGCCTTCGGCGCTGCGGACGACGTGCTCGTCCCACACCTTCTCCGACAGGGTCTTGCCCATGGGGATCTCCTCGCGTCAATGCCTTTGCCAGGCCCGGTCTGGGCCACGTCACAGAGCGTACGCTTGCATCCCAAGTTGTGAGATGTCAGTATCGGCATATGGACAACACAAGCGGAGTGGGCGTTCTCGACAAGGCAGCCCTCGTGCTGGCCGCCCTCGAGGCCGGCCCGGCCACCCTCGCGGGCCTCGTCGCCGGCACCGGCCTGGCCCGGCCCACGGCCCACCGCCTCGCGGTTGCCCTCGAACATCATCGTCTCGTGGCCCGCGATCTCCAAGGCCGCTTCGTCCTCGGGCCGCGCCTGGCCGAGCTCTCCGCCGCCGCGGGCGAGGACCGACTCCTCGCCGCTGCCGGTCCGGTGCTCGCCCGCCTGCGCGACATCACCGGCGAGTCCGCCCAGCTCTGGCGCCGCCAGGGCGAGCACCGTGTGTGCGTCGCCGCCGCCGAGCGCCCCTCGGGTCTTCGCGACACGATCCCGGTCGGCTCGCAGCTGACGATGCGCGCCGGCTCGGCCGCCCAGGTGCTCCTCGCCTGGGAGGACCCCGAGCGCATGCACCGCGGCCTGCAGAACGCCGCCTACTCGGCCACCGCGCTCTCGGGCATCCGCCGCCGCGGCTGGGCCCAGTCCGTCGGTGAGCGCGAGCAGGGCGTCGCCTCGGTCTCCGCGCCGGTCCGCTCCCCCAGCGGCAAGATCATCGCCGCGGTCTCCGTCTCCGGTCCGCTTGAGCGCCTCTCGCGCCAGCCCGGCCGCATGCACGCCCCCGCAGTCCTCGCGGCCGCCGAGCGGCTCTCCGAGTCGCTGCGCCGCGCTGCCGCGGAATGACCCACGTGTTGTAAACCCCGTCTACTGGCGCGAGGTGGGTGTTGCAACGGCCACCTCGCGCCAGGAACACGGGTCTCGGTCGTAGGCGGCAGCGGTTGCGTCTCGCCGCCCTAGGTGCGTATCGCGGTCAGAAGAGGCGGTCGGCAGACTCGAGGTCGAGCAGCACCTGCTTGCGCTCCATGCCGCCGGCATAGCCGGTCAGCGACCCGTCGGCCCCGATCACCCGATGGCACGGGATCACGATCGGGATCGGGTTGCGGCCGTTGGCGGTGCCCACCGCACGGGACGCCGCAGCGGTCAGGCCGAGGCGCGCGGCGACCTGGCCGTACGACGCGGTCTCGCCGAAGGCGATCTTCTGGAGCTGCGCCCAGACCCGCTCCTGGAACTCCGTGCCACGAGGGGCCACCGGCAGGTCGAACGCCGTGCGCTCGCCCGCGAAGTACTCCGTCAGCTGGGCGACGGTCGCGGCCAGGACCGGGTGGTCGTCCGCGCGCTCCCCCAGTGGCCGACCGTCGACCGGCGGGCGCCAAGGCGTGAACTCGATCGCGGACAGCGCACCGGCGCGCTCGATGACGCGCAGCTCGCCGACGGGCGACTCCATCACGGTCCACATGGTCAGATCATCTCCTCTTCGGCGCGGGTCGCTGCGGCGGGGCCGGCGAGCGAGGTCCACAGGTGCAGCAGGGCGTAGGAGCGCCACGGGCGCCAGGCGTCGGGGTCAGTCGCGACGGGAAGGGCAGCCAGCGCGGCCTTCACTCCGGCATCGGTCGGCAGGAAGACGTCGGGATCGCCGAGGGCCCGCAGCGCCACGTAGCCGGCCGTCCACGGACCGATGCCGGGCAGCGCGAGCAGTGCGCGGCGTACGTCGGCACGGTCGGCGCCGCGGTCGAGCACGACGTCGCCTGCAGTCAGGGCACGGGCGAGGCTCGTGATGGCGCGACTCCGTGAGGCAGGCATGCGGGTCATCGGTGCAGCCGCCACCGCCTCGGGCGTGGGCCAGAGATGGGTCAACCCGTCCACGCACAGCGCATCAGGAAGGCGCTCCCCCGCTGCCTCCACGAGGCGCCCGGCGAGGGTGCGGGCGGCGGCGAGGGTGACTTGCTGCCCGAGCGCACCGCGCACCGCGAGCTCGGCACCGTCGACGTGGCCCGGCACGCGCAGTCCGCGGCGCGCCCGCACGAGCGGCGCCAGCGCGCGATCGGTGGAGAGCGCGTCGTCGACCGCCACCGGATCGCAGTCGGCGTCGAGCAGGCGGCGTACCCGCTCGACGGCGGCGGAGAGGTCGCGGACGTCGGTGAGCCGGAAGGTCGCGGGGACCTGGACGACCTGCCCCGGCTCGACGGCGTCGGCAAGCTGCAGGCGCACGGTGCCGACACCGTGCGGCAGGCGGAGCGAGCGGGAGTACCAACCCGGCCCGGCGGCCTCGATGCCCGGCACCGCACGGGTGCCGAGGAATGCTGCCAACGCCGTGCCGGCGAAGGGCGTGCGCACCGCGAGACTGAGCCGGAGCTCGCCAGCCGCGACCGTGCGCGACCGCCTGCCGCGCAGCTCGGTCGGGCTCGCCGCGTAGACCTCACGCAGCGTCTCGTTGAACTGCCGCACGCTGGAGAAGCCGGCCGCGAACGCCACCTCCGCGAGCGGGAGGTCGGTGGTCTCGATCAGCACGCGGGCTATCTGCGCGCGGCGTGCTCGGGCCAGGGCGAGGGGCCCCGCCCCGAGCTCGGCGGTGAGGATCCGACCGAGCTGGCGCGAGCTGTAGCCGAGCCGGGCAGCCAGGCCCGGGACACCTTCCCTGTCGACCACACCGTCAGCCGTGAGCCGCATCGCGCGACCGGCCACGTCGGCCCGGACGTCCCAGTCGGGGCTGCCCGGCGTGGCG
>NZ_DATIHB010000150.1:0-6070 GCF_035481145.1 Nocardioides sp.
GGCATGCCCCGCGAGCCCCAGGACGAGCTGGTCGCCGCCCTCGTCGGCTCACTCGCCGCGGCCCACGGCACGACGCCCGAGGCGGTCCTGCTCGCCTGGCTGCAACGGCATCCTGCCGGCATCGTCCCCGTCATCGGCACCACCAACCCCGGCCGGATCCGCGCCTGCCGCGATGCGGCCACCGGGGCTGTGACGCTCACCCACGAGGAGTGGTACGAGCTCTGGGTCACCGCCCGCGGCAGCGCCCTGCCCTGACCTACTGCTTTCGGCAACGCGACGGCCGGCCACCCGCGCAGGGTGACCGGCCGTCGTACGTGCGTGGGTCAGGACATGCAGGCGACGACGGCCTTCTGCAGCTTCTCGTCACCCATCGCGCTCGTGACGGCGGCCTCGTCGTCGAGGTTCTCCACGTCGACGTTGTCCATGAACGCCTTGGACATGCACGAAGCCTGCGCCTGCGACAGCCCCGACTCCTCGTAGATGCCGGTGAGGTACTCCTCGAACGCGTCGGGGTCCTCGCGCGGGTCGGGGATGTCGTCGGCCGAGATCGACGAGTCGGAGGTGGGCTCGCTGGGAGCCGGGGTGCTCGAGGCCGAGGGCTTGTCGGACGCAGAGGACTTCTCGGTGGCGTCGTCACCGCAGGCCGCGAGGCCGAAGGTCAACACGAACGGGAGGGCGAGGAGGGCCGCGCGGCGGCGAAGGTTCCGAGTCATGGTGGCAACCTACGACGAGATGCTTGGCTTCACCAATGGGCAGCACTCCCCCGTGTCGACCGACACATTGCGCGAGAACTATGCATGAATGCATAGTTATCGCACCGACCACTGATGGAGTCCTCCCATGTCCCAGACGACCGAGCCGACCGCCTCCGACGCCCCGACGACCGGCGTCGCTGTCCTGAGCCAGCCCTTCGCCCTGCGCGACGGCATCGTCATCCCCAACCGACTGGCCAAGGGCGCGCTCAGCGAGAGCCTCGCCCGCCGCGACCACACCCCCGGCACCCGCCTGAAGAACCTCTACCGACGCTGGGCCGACAACGGCCTCGGCCTGGTCATCACCGGCAACGTGATGATCGATCGTCGCGCGATCGGTGAGCCGGGCAACGTGGTGGTCGACGACGACCGCGCGTTCGACGACGTGGTCGAGTGGGCGCAGATCATCAAGGCGGGCGGCGCGACCGCACTGGCCCAGATCAACCACCCCGGACGCCAGGCGCCGCGCACCCTCACCCCGCAGCCGGTGGCCCCGTCGGCGGTCGCCCTCTCCGGCACGGCGGGCATGTTCGCCGAGCCGCGAGAGCTGACCCACGACGAGATCCTCGACATCATCCGGCGCTTCGCGACCACCGCCGGGATCCTGGTCCGGGCCGGGTTCGACGGCGTACAGATCCACGGCGCACACGGCTACCTCGTGAGCCAGTTCCTCTCGCCCCTGGCCAACCTGCGCACCGACGAGTGGGGCGGCACATCCGAGAAGCGGCGCCGGTTCGTCCTCGAGATCGCACGGGCCATCCGCGCCGAGATCGGCCCGGAGGCCATTCTCGCGATCAAGCTGAACTCCGCCGACTTCCAGCGGGGTGGCTTCAGCGAGGACGAGTCACTCGAGGTCGTCAAGGCACTGGCCGCGGAGGGCATCGACCTGCTCGAGATCTCTGGCGGCACCTACTCCTCCGCCGCGATGCTCGGTGTCGACCCGTCCCTGAAGGAGAGCACGCGCCGCCGCGAGGCCTACTTCCTCGACTACGCCGAGCGGGTCCGGGCGGAGCTGCCCGGCCTGCCGCTGATGCTCACCGGCGGCTTCCGCTCGGTCGAGAGCATGAACGAGGCGGTCGTCTCGGGCGCCGTCGACCTGGTTGGACTGGGCCGCCCCCTGGCAGTCGAGCCGGACGTCCCGGGCCAGCTCCTCGACGGCACGGTCACCAGGAGCAGCGTCACCCCCAAGCGCAGCGGCATCAAGGTGATCGACAACCTGACCGAGCTCACGGCGTACACCGTCCAGATGTGGCGCATGGCCGACGGCCGCGAGCCGGCACCACGGCGCCACCCCGCCATCAACGTCGCCACCTACCTGGTGCGCAACGGGATCGACAGCGTCCGCGTCGGACGACGGGGGCTCTGAGTCCGATGGCCCGCACGGCGAACCCGGAGAACCGCGACCGGATCGTCCGCACGACCCGCGACCTGATCCGGCGCAACGGCGTGCCGGGGACGACGATGCTCGACGTGGTCAAGGCGTCCGGCGGCTCGCGGGGATCGCTCTACCACTACTTCCCGGGCGGCCGGGCGGAGATGGTCGAGGACGCGGTGCGCAGTGCCATCGACGAGTACGCCGCCGGCATCGAGTACCTCGCCTCCCTCCCCGCCGCCGAGGCGATCCCGCTGATGGTGGAGTTCTGGCGCGCGGAGGCTGAGGCGAGCGACTACACCGCAGGTTGTCCGATCGCCGCCGCCGCCCTCGGTGGAGCCAGCGAGCCGGTGCCCCGCCAGCTCGCGGGCGAGGCGTTCGCCGACTGGATCGACGCCCTCACCCGGATGCTCGTCAACGAGGGCATCCCTGCCGAGCGTGCGCATGCGCTGGGCACCCTCGCGATCGCGGCGATCGAGGGGGCGGTGATCCTCGGACTCGCGCAGAGGTCGAGCAGTCCCATGGAGGTCGTCGCCGACCAGCTGGTCGCCCTCGTCGACGCCGCGCGACCTGGGCCAGCCGCTTCCTGAACGACGACGGCCGGTCACCCGCGAGGGTGACCGGCCGTCGTACAGGCTGGATCAGAAGTTGATCATGTGCCCCGCGATGCCGTGGATGGCCTCCTTGACGGCCTCCGAGAGCGTCGGGTGGGCGAAGACGTTGCGGCCCACCTCGTCGGCGGTGAGGTCCCACTGCTGGGCCAGGGTGAGGACCGGGAGCAGCTCGGTCACGTCGGGGCCGATCATCGCGGCGCCGAGGATCTCGTTGTGCTCGGCGTCGGCGATCACCTTGACGAAGCCGACCGCCTCGCCGAGGCCCTGGGCCTTGCCGTTGGCGGCGAAGGGGAACGTCGAGGTCTTGACGTTGTAGCCCTTCTCCTTGGCCTGCGCCTCGGAGTAGCCGAAGGAGCCGATCTGCGGCTGGCAGTAGGTCGCGCGCGGGATCATGTCGAAGTTGATCGGCATGGTCTCGGCACCGGCGATGGTCTCCGCCGCGACGATGCCCATGGCCTCGGCGACGTGGGCGAGCATCATCTTGCCGGTGACGTCGCCGATGGCGTAGACGCCGTCGACGTTGGTGCGGCTGAACTCGTCGACCGCGATCGCGCCACGCTCGGTGGTCGCGACGCCGGTCGCCTCGAGGCCGTAGCCGTCCAGGCGCGGGGCGAAGCCAAAGGCGGCGAGCATCTTGTCGGCCTTGAGCACCTGCTCCTCGCCACCGGCGGCGGGGGCGATGGTGACCTCGACGCCGTCACCGGTGTCGACGGCCTTCTTCACCGCGGTCGAGGTCAGGATGTTGATGCCGAGCTTCTTGTAGTGCTTGAGGAGCTCCTTGGAGACGTCGGCGTCCTCGGTGGGGACGATGCGGTCGAGGTACTCCACGATCGTCACGTCGACGCCGAAGTTCTTCAGCACGTAGGCGAACTCGACGCCGATCGCGCCGGAGCCGCCGATGATGATCGACTTCGGGAGCTCCGCGTCGAGGATCTGCTCCTCGTAGGTGACGATGTTCTGCCCGTTGGGCTCCACGCCCGGGACGGAGCGGACCTTCGCACCGGTGGCGATGATCAGGTTGTCGCAGGTGTGCTCGGTGACGGTGCCGTCGGCCGCCTTCACCGAGATCGTCTTCGGGCCGGTGAGCGTGCCCCAGCCGTCGATCTCCTGGATCTTGTTCTTCTTCATCAGGAAGTGGACGCCCTTGACGATGCCGGCCGACACCGCGCGCGAGCGGGCGTGCGTCGGGCCGAAGGACATCGTGGCGTCGCCCTCGATGCCGTACTTCGCCTTCTCGTGCGTCAGGGTGTGCGCGAGCTCGGCGTTCTTGAGCAGGGCCTTGGACGGGATGCAGCCGACGTTGAGGCACACACCGCCCCAGTACTTCTCTTCCACCACGGCAACGGTCTTGCCGAGCTGGGCGGCGCGGATGGCGGCGACGTAGCCACCGGGGCCGGCGCCGAGGACGAGGACATCGAAGTGGGTCACGGGCCCAGCCTAGTGAGGGGTCCCCGGATACCGGCAAGTAGGCGACTAGTCTCACCCCGTGACCCTGTACGCCGCCTACGGGACGAACCTCGATCCGCTCCGCATGGCCGAGCGGTGTCCCCACTCCCCTCTCCGTACGACGGGCTGGCTCCAGGGCTGGCGCCTCACCTTCGGCGGCGAGGAGCACGGCTGGGACGGCGCGCTCGCGACGATCGTGCAGGACCCCTTCGAGCAGGTCTTCGTGGCGCTCTACGACGTGACGCCCGAGGACGAGCGGTGCCTCGACGACTGGGAGTCCGCCGGCACCGGCCTGCACCGCAAGCTGAAGGTGCGGGTCAACACGCTGACCGGCGACGAGGTGGTCTGGGTCTACGTCCTCGATGCCCACGAGGGCGGGCTGCCCTCGGCCCACTACCTCGGCGTACTCGCCAATGCGGCGGAGGCCGCCGGTGCCCCCGACGACTACGTCGGTGCGCTGCGCCGGCGGTCTTGCCGCTCGACCGGGCTCTGACTGGGCTCTGGCTCAGGGCTCTGGCGGCTGGCCTCTAACGACTGGGTCACGGTCTGGTCAGCAGGCCCCGCGACGGTCCTCGGCTCACTAGGCTCGCGCCGTGGATGACGCTCTGACGCTGGCCCAGGCCGCTGCCGACACGATCGCGGACCTGACGGGAGTCGCGACGCACGACGTCGCGCTCGTCCTCGGCTCCGGGTGGGGACCGGCCGCCGAGGCGCTCGGCACTCCGCGGGCCGAGATCCCCACGGCGGAGATCCCCGGCTTCCACGCCGCTGCCGTAGCCGGCCACGCCGGGTCGGTCGCGAGCGTCGAGGTCGGTGGGCGCAACATGCTCCTCTTCCGCGGCCGCACACACCTCTACGAGGGCCACGGCCCAGCCTCCGTCGCTCACCCGGTGCGTGCGGCAGCCGCCGCCGGCTGCACGACGGTCGTGCTCACCAACGGCTGCGGCGGCCTTCGCCCGGAGTGGCTGCCCGGCACCCCCGTGCTGATCAGCGACCACATCAACCTGACCGGGCAGTCGGCACTCACCGGCGCGACGTTCGTCGACGTCACCGACCTCTACTCGCCGCGCCTCCGTGCGCTGTGCCGCGAGGTGGACCCGACCCTCGACGAGGGCGTCTACGTGCAGTTCGCCGGGCCGCAGTACGAAACGCCCGCCGAGATCCGCATGGTCGCCGCGATCGGCGGCGACCTCGTCGGCATGAGCACCACCATCGAGGCAGTCGCCGCCCGCCACGCCGGCCTCGAGGTCCTCGGCCTCTCTCTGGTCACCAACCAGGCCGCCGGCATGTCGGGCGAGCCCCTCAACCACGAGGAAGTCCTCGAGGCCGGGCGCACCGCCGCCACGCGCATGGGCGAGCTGCTCGCCCGGCTCGTCCCCCGCCTCTGAGGCCGAGGTGGGGCTTGTGGCTCGCCGAAGTGGGAGTTGTGGTCACGCGAAGTGGGGCTTGTGGTCGCAGCCCTTCCGGTTCTCCTCGACCTGGCAGGTCGCTGCCCCGGCCGGCGCTGTCCGCGCCGTGCTCGAGGACGTCGAGCACTACCCGGAGTGGTGGCCCCAGGTGGTGGCCTGCCTGAAGACCGGCGAGGACGAGGGCGTCGTCCTCTGCCGTTCGTCGCTCCCGTTCACGCTCGAGCTGCACGTCAGCCTCCTGCGGCGTACGCCGGAAGTGCTGGAGTCGAGGGTGACCGGCGACCTCGACGGCTGGGTGCGCTGGCGGATCGCGCCCGAGTCCGTCGGCTGCCGGGTCCACTTCGAGCAGGAGGTCGTCGTGTGCGGTGCCCTGCTCGGCCTCGCGTCGTACGCCGCCCGGCCGGCGCTGCTGTGGAACCACGCGCGCATGCTGGCGGGTGCCCGCGACGGCCTCACGCGCCGGCTCGCGTAACGATC
>NZ_DATIHB010000151.1:0-8880 GCF_035481145.1 Nocardioides sp.
CGTGGCACGTGGCACAGGGCGCCTCGCTCGCCAGCCGGAGGCTGATCGTCACGCCCTCCATCGCGTCGGTGAACGAGATCGTCGCCGTCGTCTCCTGGTCAGCACCCTTGCGGGGCCGCGGACGGGCGCGCCCGCCACCGCCACCGCCACCGAAGAGGTCGCCGAACATGTCGCCGAAGCCGCCTCCCCCACCAGCGCGGTCGCGCAGCAGGTCGTTGAGGTCGAAGCCCTGGGCGCCACCGAAACCGCCCGGGAAGCCCGCTGGCATCGAACGGAGCTCGTCGTACTGCTTCCGCTTCTCGGCGTCGCCGACGACGTCGTACGCCTCGGCGACCGCCTTGAACTTCTCGTGCTTGGCGTTGTCGCCGGGGTTGGAGTCGGGGTGGTTGGCGCGCGCCAGCTTGCGGTACGCCTTCTTGATGTCCTCCTGCGAGGCGTCCTTCTTGACGCCCAGCTCGGCGTAGAAGTCCTTCGCCGCCCAGTCAGCCTTCGCGCTCATGCGCGCACCTCCTTTCCCTGCTCCGGATTCTTACTCGACCGGGTCGACCACGAGGACCTGCGCCGCGCGGACGACGCGGTCACCGATCTTGTAGCCGGTCTTCGCGATGTGCTGACAGGTGGTGACCGCGACCTCGGCATCCGTGCCGAGGTGCGTGAGCGCCTCGTGCAGCTGCGGGTCGAACGGGTCGCCCGGCTCGCCGAAGCGGGTCAGGCCCAGGTTGGTCACCACGCGGTCGAGCTGGTCGGCGACGGCCTTGAAGCCGCCCTCGAGCTCACCGTGCTCGCGCGCCCGGTCGATCGTGTCGAGCACGTCGATGATCGGGCTGAGCACCTTGTACGTCGCGTTCTCGGCGACGACCTCACGGTCGCGGTCGACGCGCTTCTTGTAGTTGACGTACTCCGCCTGGAGGCGCTGGAGGTCGAGCGTGCGCTCCTCCAGCGCCATCTTCGTGACAGCCAACTCGTCGGCCTCGGCCTGGTCGACCGGAGCCTCGACCTCGGTCTCGTTGGCCATCTCCGCCGCTTCGTCACCGAAGCCGTGCGGCGCAGCGGCCGCACCGGCCTCGGCCGCTACGTCGTCACCCTCCGGCGCCGCCGCAGGCTCCTCCCGCGGCGGCTCCGGGTTGAACGGTGCGTCGGTCACTTGCCAGAGCCGTTCGAGTCGGTGTCCTCGTCGATGATCTCGGCGTCGACGACGTCGTCGTCCGCGTCACCGGTGGCCTCGCTGGCACCGCCGGCAGCGGCCTGGTCGGCCTCCGCGGCGGCGTACATCGCGGCACCCATCTTCTGCGAGGACTCACCGAGCTTGCTCACGCCGGCGGTGAGCTCCTCCGCCGTGGCGTCGTCCTTGGCGAGGGTCTCCTTCAGGGCGTCGACGTCTGCCTGGACCTCGGTCTTGACCTCGTCCGGGACCTTGTCGGCGTTCTCCGAGAGGAACTTCTCCGTGGAGTAGACGAGGGTGTCGGCCTGGTTGCGGACCTCGACGGCCTCGCGACGCTTGGCGTCCTCCTCGGCGAACTGCTCGGCCTCCTTGACCATGCGGTCGATCTCGTCCTTGCTGAGCGCCGAGCCACCGGAGATGGTCATCGACTGCTCGCGGCCGGACGCGTGGTCCTTGGCCGAGACGTGGACGATGCCGTTGGCGTCGATGTCGAAGGTCACCTCGATCTTCGGCACACCACGCGGAGCCGGCGGCAGACCGGTCAGCTCGAAGTTGCCGAGGGGCTGGTTCTGCGACCACATCTGGCGCTCGCCCTGGGCGACCTTGATCTCGACCGACGGCTGGTTGTCGTCAGCGGTCGTGAAGATCTCCGAGCGCTTCGTCGGGATCGTGGTGTTGCGCTCGATGAGGGTGGTCATGACGCCGCCCTTGGTCTCGATGCCGAGCGAGAGCGGGGTGACGTCGAGGAGCAGGACGTCCTTGACCTCGCCCTTGAGCACGCCAGCCTGGAGCGCGGCGCCGACGGCGACGACCTCGTCGGGGTTGACGCCCTTGTTGGGCTCCTTGCCACCGAGCAGGTCACGCACGACGTCGCTGACGGCGGGCATGCGGGTCGAGCCGCCGACGAGGACGACGTGGTCGATCTCGGCGACAGGGACACCGGCGTCCTTGAGGACGTTCTGGAAGGGGACCTTGGTCCGCTCGAGCAGGTCGGCGGTGATCTTCTGGAACTCCGCGCGGGTCAGCTTCTCCTCGAAGTGGAGCGGCCCCTCGGCGCCGACGGTGATGTACGGAAGGTGGATCTGCGACTCGCTGGACGACGAGAGCTCGATCTTCGCCTTCTCCGCGGCCTCCTGGAGGCGCTGCTTGGCCATCTTGTCGGCCGCCAGGTCGACGCCGTGGTTGGCCTTGAACTTCTCGACCATCCACTCGACGACGCGGTTGTCCCAGTCGTCACCACCGAGGTGGTTGTCACCGGAGGTCGCCTTGACCTCGACGACACCCTCGCCGATCTCGAGCAGGGAGACGTCGAACGTGCCGCCACCGAGGTCGAAGACGAGGATCGTCTGGTCGTCGCCCTTGTCCAGGCCGTAGGCGAGCGCAGCCGCGGTGGGCTCGTTGACGATGCGCGCGACGTTGAGACCGGCGATCTCACCGGCCTCCTTGGTCGCCTGGCGCTGCGCGTCGGAGAAGTACGCCGGCACGGTGATGACCGCGTCGGTCACCGGCTCGCCGAGGTAGGCCTCCGCGTCGCGCTTCAGCTTCTGCAGGATGAAGGCGCTGATCTGCTGCGGGTTGAAGGTCTTGTCGTCGATCTGGGTGGTCCAGGACTCACCCATGTGACGCTTCACCGAGCGGATGGTGCGGTCGACGTTGGTGACCGCCTGACGCTTGGCGACCTCACCGACGAGGACCTCGCCGGACTTGGCGAAGGCCACGATGGACGGGGTGGTGCGAGCGCCCTCGGCGTTCGCGATGACGGTGGGCTCGCCACCCTCGAGGACGGCGACGACGGAGTTCGTCGTGCCGAGGTCAATGCCGACTGCGCGGGCCATGGGGTTCCTCCGTGTGTGGTGCTTGGGTTGTGGGGCACCCGGAGCCGTGACGCGGTCCGGGAAGTTCTGGTGACGGCCATCCTGCCGCTCTGGCGGACAGTCTGACAAACAACTTGAGTGCGTTCAACTCAACTTTGTTCGTAGGTGCCAACGCAGCTCTCGAGCCCGTCATTCCCGTCGCCGGGGAGTTCTCCCCATGGCCCTCCGCCCCGGCCCCGACCTACCTTCGCCGCATGCTCGGTGGAGACCCGGCCGACCTCGTGGCCCTGGCGCGACGTCTGTCCACGACGTCGGAGACGATCGGCGGCGTGGCCAGCGCGACGCCCCACGCTGCCATCTGGACAGGCGTGGCCGCCACCTCCCACCGTGCGCGGCTCGAGGCGATCCTGCTCGACCTCACCGCGCTCCAGGGAGACGTCGACGACGCCGCCAGGGCTGTCGCCGACCTCGCCGCCGTCGTCGAGGAGCGGCAGCAGTTCCTCCTCACCGCTTGGAACCAGGCCCGCGAGGCCTTCGACAACGCCGTGGACAGCACCGTCGACGGCGCGCAGCAGGTCTGGTCGTACGCCGAGGACGCCGGCGGCTGGGCGAAGGACCGACTCGAGGACGTGAAGTTCTGGTGACCACGCACGACAGGCTCAGCGAGGAGCAGTGGGCTGCCGCGGTGGCTGCCGCCGGTCTCACGCCCGAGGGGGCGCTCGCCCCGCTGGCACCGGCAGGGGCCCCGGCCGCGCTCGAGAGCGTGCGGCGCCTCGCGCCCCTCCGTCACCCGGAGATCACCGTCGACCTCCTCGCGGCGCACGGACCCCGGGGGTGGACCGCCCGCCTCGCCGCTGACGCAAACGCGCACGCCAGCGCCGTCCGCACCCTCGTGACCGGGCGGCCGGATGGCCGGATCGGTGTGGTCCCCGGCCTCGAGCTCGGCCACGGGACCCGCGCCGAGCTGCTCGGCTCGATCCTGCGCCTGGTGCCGGGCCTGGAAGACGGAGCGGCCTCCCCGGAGGCCATCACCGTGCCGACCGAGCACGTCGGAGCCGTCATCGCAGCGACGAAGGAGGAGGACGCGCGGACGCGCTCCGCCCTGCTCGACCTCCTCGGCTGGGACGACATCCCCGACGAGGTCGCGTCCCTGACCCGGATCGACGGCGACCTCACCCTGACGATCGCAGCGCCGGGTCGGCGTACGCGCCTGATCCGGCTGCTCCACGGCCACGAGGGATGGATCAGCACCTCGATCGGCCGGCACGGCATCAGCTACCGCCGGGCCACCGGGCCCTGGCTCACGACCGAGCTCACCTGGGAGCTGGTGGCGGCACTGGAGGTCGCGCGATGACCAGCCTCGCGGTCGAGTACGCCGAGCTGTCCGCGCTCGCAACAGCGCTCCGGTGGCAGTGCGACCAGGTCGGCGACCACGCCCTGTCCCTCACGACGTCCGCAGCGAGCGGCGACATCGCACAGGCCGTCCTGCTCGCGCCCGTCGAGGCCGCCGCGGCCGAGGGAGCCATTCTCGAGGCGGCCGTGAAGGCGGACCTGATGGTGCTCGAGCTCGGGGCGCGCGCACTCGCCACCGACACGGCGGCCGAGCTCTACAGGCTTGCCGACGAGATCGCCCAGGCGGGCAGCGACGCCGCGGCCGCCGTACGGGCGAAGGCCGCAGAGGAGTGGGCGGAGTTCACCGCGTGGGCCTATGAGGAGGCCTACCCGTGGCTGATCGACAGCGGCATCACGGTGGCGATCATCGGCGCCCAGGTGGTCCTCATCGACCAGTTCGGCCTGCCGCTGGTCTTCCTCGTCACCGGTGGCCACTGGCCGACGCTGAGCCACGAGGACGCAGCAGCCGGCCTGCTCGCGCTGCTCGACAAGATCCCGTTCCACGACATCGACCCGGAGCTGAGGGACCCGGACCTGAAGGAGAACGACGCGTACGACGGCATGCGGGTCGACCTCGAGCAGCTGATGAACTTCGAGACCGACGCCTACAACAAGCCGAAGGGCGACAGCGCCCAGCCCCAGGTCGTGATCACGAAGGTCCTGGGCCCGGACGGGGTCGAGCGATGGATCGTCAACATCCCCGGCACCGAGCCGTCGCGGATCCTGGGGCCCACCGGCATCGACACCGACCTCGCGACGATGGGCTCGGCGACCAACGCGAGCGAGCAGTCGGAGCTGTCGCAGGCCATCGTCGAGGCGATGAAGGCGGCCGGCGTCGACGACAGCGGCCTCGACGTGATGCTCTCCGGGCACAGCCTGGGCGGCATGGTGGCCGCGGACATCGCCTCCGACCCCGAGCTCGTCGAGAAGTTCCACATCAGGGCGGTCACGACCCAGGGGTCGCCCATCGCGCACTACCCGATCACCGACGGTGTCGAGGTCCTCGCCTTCGAGCACAACCAGGATCCCGTGCCCCAGCTCGATGGTTCCGACAACCCGGACCGCCCGAACTGGACGACCGTCGCGGTCGACAACCCGACGCGGTCGATCGATCCGCTGGACTCACACGGCCAGGACCAGTACACGACGACCATGGCCGGCGAGCGCGACCCCGACACCGATGTACGGTCGGGCGGCTACGTGGTCGCGCCGGACAGTGCCATCAGCGGTTTCATGGGGACCGTGGAGTCCCAGCAGACCTCCCGGCTCGAGGAGAAGTGACGATGAAGCGCATGGGAGTCCTGGTCGCGACCGCTCTCCTCACCCTCGTGACCGCCTGCAGCCAGAAGGAAGAACCGGGGTACGACGTGATGGAGACCAACGAGCTGATCGCGCAGATCGAGGCACTCCCCGGGGTGACCCGGGTCGACATCAACGGCAACGACTCGGCGGGGGTCGGCGGCAGCCAGCCGGCGTACCACGGCCAGGTCCGCGTCCAGGAGACGGCGGACCCGCTCGAGGTGCTCGACCACGTGCTGGCGATCCTGTGGCAGGGCATGGAGGGAGCCGCGCTCGACGTCGCGGTGCGCCGGGGCGACACCTTCTACGACACGCGATCGGTCCACCTCGGCGCCAACCGGCTCGAGGAGCGGTACGGCGAGCAGCCGGGGACCGGCGTACCCCCGACGGACGAGCCGCCTCTCGAGCTCGCCGAGTGAGGTCCTGGTGACGACCCAGGGCAAGCTGACCGAGGAGCAGTGGGCAGGTGCTGCGCGGGGTGCAGGCGCCAGCTTCTCCGGGCCACTCGCCCCGCTGATCACCGGTCCGTCCACCACCGGGGAGTGGACGACCGCCGTCGCGGTCCTGGCCGCCGGCGACGTGTCCGTCGACGTCCTCGGCTCGCGCAGCGGACAGGCCTGGCTCGGCCGCGTCGCCCGCCGCGGAGTGGCGCACGCGTCCGCCGTGCGCACGCTCGTCCCCGGACCCTCCGGCAGCGAACACGTCGGCGTCGTGCCCGGCCTGGAGCTGAGCCGCGGCACGGGCGGCATGATCGAGTCGGTCCTCCGGCTCGTGCCGGGAGTGCGTGGGAGTGACGCCAGCCCTCCCGTCGCCGCCGTGCCGAGCGCGCAGGTCGGTGCTGTCTTCGCTGCCCTGCGGGACAGCTCGGGCCGGGCCCGTCGCGCACTCCTCGACCAGCTCGGCTGGCGCGACGTGCCGGAGGAGATCGCCTCCCTCGACCGCGTCGACGGCGAGCTGTCGCTGACGGTGACCGCGCCGGGGCGGCGTACGCGGGTGATCCGGTTGCTCCACGGCCGACGGGGCTGGGTTGCCGTGGAGATCAGCGCTGACGGGCTCCGCTACCGCCGGGCCACCGCGGGGTGGCTGCGCGCCGAGCTCGCCTGGGAGCTCACCGCTGCCATGGGCGTCGAAGCCGGCTGACGCCGGGGTTCGTGCGCCTGGCGGGGCGCCTCAGTCCTCGTAGTGGACGCGGACCTCGTTGGACTTCTTGCCCGTCTCCGGGTCACGCACCTGCCAGACGAAGGTGCCGCTCTTGTAGGTCGTCACGAAGGCCTGGAAGACACCGCCGTAGACGTTGGCGTCGAGGTTGAACTCCTGCCAGCCCTCGCCGTCCTTGTCGTACCAGATGTCGAGGACCGCGCCCTCACCACCGTGATAGGTGCCGCTGAGCATGACCTCGTCGCCGGCCTCGACCGAGCCGTCGGAAGCCTGCAGCGCGATGTCGCGGTCGCCGGTGGCAGCCGTCGGCGACTCCGATGCACTCGCCGAGGCGCTCGGCGTGGCTGACTCACCGACCCCGAGGGGAGCGCTCGAGCTCTCCGAGGGAGTCGGGGTCTCCACGGGCGCGAGCGTGATCAGCAGACCCGAGTCGAGCTCGGTCGGCTCGAGCGGCGGCAGCGAGAGTGACTCGCCGGCGGCAACGCCGTCGGTCGAGCCGCCGCCCCCACCGGTGAGCCCGACGAGGCGGGTGCCGAGGAGGGCGATGATCGCCGCGAGCAGTCCGATGACGAGGGCGACGGCGACCAGCGCCACCAGGCCGTTGGCGACCGGGCTGTCGTTCTCTTCGTCCACGCTTGCTGCTCCAGGGGTCGGGTCAGATGCCGGGCCATCGTCGCACAGACAGCCCCGCCGGGGCGGATCCGGACGTACAGTGGGGGCAGGGAGGGGAGGCCCGATGGAGAACCAGGTGAACCATGCCCGGGCGGCACTCGACGTGCTGGCCGCGCTGCAGGGAGGTCCGGTCGCCGCACCGGAGGCACGGCGCGAGGTCGCGCCCGCGGCGGCTGCTGCTGTCGTGCCTGTTGTGCCCGCCTCGGCGCCGGCAGTTGTCGCGCGCGCGGCGGTGCCGGCAGCCATGGCAGTCGCGACCGGAGTGGAGACGATCCAGACCCGTCCGCGCTCGTGGGCGCGCCGCGCCACCGGCGTGCTGCTCCTGGTCTCGCTCGTCGCGACCGGGCTGACCGGCTGGGCGGCATGGGCGGTCCGCGACACGACGCTCGGCGGCCTCGCGCTGATCCTGGCGGCGCTGGCGGCTGGGCTCTGGTTCCTCCGCGTGCTCGCGGTGCCGACCACCGTGTCGCTGCTGGGCCCTCGCCTGGAGATCACGCAGGCCGGCCGCCACCACGTGTGGGACCTGGCCAGCCCCTACTCCCCCGTCGACCACGTGCGCGGGCGCCCCGGCCGTCCGGGGTGGAGGGTCGTGCTGCGCAACGCCGACGGGTCGACGTTCACGGTCGACGGGTCGATGGTGCCGGCGAAGCGGTTCACCGAGATCCTCAGCCGTTACCGGCCCGAGCTCTGACCGACACGACCCGCCAGGTGGTCGACGACTTCTCGGCGAGGTCGGCACAGCTCTGCCGGGAGGGTGCTGTCGGCTGTGCCGTGACGACCGCGTCGTGCAGGCCCACGGCCGAGCGGAAGGTGACCGCGCCGCTGCCCTCGACGGTCGCATCCGAGACAAGGGTGAGCGCGTCGGCGGCGGTCAGCCCGAGCTCACCGAGGAGCGCGACCTCGGCGGCCTGGACCTGCGGCGCGTACGCCGTGCGCCCGCGCAGGTGCGACGGCACCACGTCGCCCCGGCGCACGGCCGCGCCGATCGCGACGCCCACCTCGGCGTCCACCCGTCCGTAGGACATGCCGTCAGGCAGGGTCAACGCCGCCACCGCGAACCGATGCCCACCGAGATGGGTCGTCTCCCAGGTCTCCTCCGGCAGCTGCGCCGCGACCGCCTGCGCCACCGGTCGACCGAACTCCGCGCAGCAGACGTCGCGCCGTCCGTTGGTGCAGATCAGCAGCAACGGGCCGGCGTACGGCTGCCAGCCGGGTCCGCGGCGCGTGAGATCGAGGTCCAGGCCACCGAGCGCGGCGCGGTCGTCGAGCACCTGCGTGTCGAGCCGCCCGGAGGAAGGGTGGGCCAGGAAGACGCGGTACGCCGGGCCGGCGGCGCCGCGCTCGCCCGGGCGCCGGATCAGCTGGACCCGGACACCGTGCGCG
>NZ_DATIHB010000152.1:0-10592 GCF_035481145.1 Nocardioides sp.
GCGCAACGGCCAGCCGGACACCTACGAGGGCGAGCCGGTCGACGAGCTGACCGACCTGCCGGCGAGCTGAGCCGCGTCGCGGGGCCGCGTCACCCGCCTCAACGAGCGATCGCCGCAGCTGAGCCGCGGGTGACCCGGAGCAGGTCTGCCGGGGCGACCTCGAGGTCGACGCCACGCTTGCCACCCGAGACCAGGATCGTCCCGTGGTTCTCGGCCGAGGCATCGAACACGGTCGGGTGCGCACGCTTCTGGCCGACGGGCGAGATCCCGCCCACGACGTACCCGGTGGCACGCTCGGCCGCGGCAGGGTCGGCCATCGCCGCGCGCTTCCCGCCCACGGCCGCCGCGAGCGCCTTCAGGTCCAGCTGACGGTCGACCGGCACGACGCCGACGACGAGGCGGCCGTCGACCTCGGCGACCAAGGTCTTGAAGACCCGTGCCGGCTCCACGCCGAGGGCGGTGGCCGCCTCCAGGCCGTAGGAGGCCGCCGCTGGATCGTGCTCGTAGCCGCGGACCACGAAGGGCACGCCTGCCGCGCTCAGCGCCACCGTCGCCGGCGTACCGCCAGCTGTCTTCCTCGCCACCGTCGCGAGTCTAGGGAGGCCGGCCAGCGTCTACTGGCCGCAGCCTTGGCCCGACCGCTTGGCCCGGCGCGCCGCGGGCGTACGGCGGACCCGCCGCGGCGGCGCGCGGCGCGGCGTACAACCCGAAATGCCAGAAGGCCGGCCCGTGCGGGCCGGCCTTCTGCTGCTGGTGGAGGTAAGGGGACTCGAACCCCTGGCCTCCTCGATGCGAACGAGGCGCGCTACCAGCTGCGCCATACCCCCAGCCGCTTCACGCTTGCGCGTGCTGCGTGCGAAAAGATATCACCCGGCCACCGACCGCCAAAAATCGGGGTGGCGCCAGAAACGGCGTGGCTCAGGAGCTCTTGCGGATGCTGCGGGCGAGCGCGGAGAGCTTGGACTGACGCTCGGCCTCGTCGGCCTCGCGCGCGATCGCGGCGTCCTCCTCGGTGCGGCCCGACGTCGTCACACCGGGCGCCGAAAGGTCGATCGTGCGGACCGTGCGGCGGGCCGCAGGCTCCTTCGTGACGTACGTCGGAAGCGTGATCGGGACGGGGTTCCACAGGTCTTCGCGGACCGCCTCGATCGTGCTCGTGTCCGCGTCGGAGCCGACCTCGTCGAAGCCCTGGTCGTTGCGGTCCACGACCGTGTCCGCGGGGACGTCGCCGCTCTCCTGGTCAGCCGGGGAAGCAGTGACCGGGGAGTCGGGGCGACGCGGGATCCGGACGCGGGTCGGTGCCCACACGTCGGCCTTCGCCGCCTGCTCGGAGCGGACCATGAGGCGGCAGGTGACCAGCCACGCCACCAGCAGCGAGGCAGGCGCGGCCTGCCAGACCCAGCCGATCAGGCCGAACGCCGCGGCGACCGCGACGCCGACGTTGAGGAGCAGCAAGGTCCCGAGCACCCGGCGGCGGCGCTGCGCCGCGCGGCGCGCGGCTTCGCGACGGGCGCGGATCTGCGCGGCGGAAGGGCGGCGTACGCGCGGGGCCGGACCGGCGACCGGAGCGGCATCGGTCGCCACAGCCGGAGCCGTGGCGGGGGCGGGCGCCGCCTCCGTGACCGTGTCGGTACGGGAGAGGACGCGCAGCGCGGACGAGAAGCGCTCCACCGAGTGGCTCACCGCGCCCTCGTCCGCCGACTGGAGCGCCTTGGGCACGAGGTAGACGGCCCAGGCCACAGCCAGGGCCACGAAGATCAGGGAAGTGATGTCCACGCTCTGAGGTTAGGAGCGATAGCGCAGGTTGAGACGCAAGTCCATAGGTGTGTCGGGAAATCACTCCTGTGACGATTGGGTTTTGCTCGCCTCCAGCCGGGCGACCAGCCCGCCAGGGCACTCCTCCGCCGTGATCCCGAAGAGCACGTGGTCACGCCACGCGCCGTTGATGTGGAGGTACCGCGGGGCGTAGCCACAGCGCTCGAGGCCGAGCTTCTCGACGACCCGCAGCGAGTTGGTGTTCTCCGGACGGATCGCCACCTCGATCCGGTGCAGTCCCTCGACCCGGAAGCAGTGGTCGATCGCGAGGGCGACCGCGAGGGGGATCAGCCCGCGCCCGGCGTGCTCCTGCCCGATCCAGTAGCCGATCGAGGCGAAGTTCGCCGAGCCGCGGACGATGTTGTTGACCGTGACCTGGCCGGCGAAGCGACCGTCCACCTCGATCGCGAACGGCATCGCCTGACCCCTGCGGGCCATCCGCGTCAGCCGATGCGCGAGCGATCGGAACGAGGTCGGACGGGCCCCACCGCCGGGAGGCATCGTGGCCTCCCACGGTCGGAGCCAGTCTCCATTGCGCGACCGCAGCTCCGTCCACGCGGCCCGGTCGCCTGCTCGCAACGGCCGCAGGGTCAGCGGACCGTGGTGGAGGGTGACGGGCCAGGCCATCTCAGGGCTCCCGGGGGTGGTCGCTGCCGACGATCTGCTCGACCGCGTGGACGACGACGCCGTCGAGCGCGGCCAGGCCGTCCTTCACCCCGCCCTTGCTGCCCGGCAGGTTGACGACGAGGCAGGCGCCGGCGACACCGGCGAGTCCCCGCGAGAGCGCCGCCGTGGGGATCCCTGCCTGCAGGCCTCGGAGCCGGATCGCCTCGGCGAGTCCGGGTACCTCACGGTCGAGCAGGGGCCGGGTGACCTCCGGCGTACGGTCCGTCGGGGTGAGCCCCGTGCCGCCGGAGGTGAGGACGACGCGAGCGCCCGCGTCCACCGCCGCCCGGATCGCGGCGCCGACGGGCTCGCCGTCGGGCACGACGGCGATGGTGGGCTCGAAGCCCCAGTCACGCAGTCGCGCCGCGATCAGCGGACCGGTCTCGTCCTCGTAGACCCCGGCGGAGGCACGGTTGGAGGCGATCACGACACCGGCGGGCAGGCCGGTCATCGTGCCCAGTCCCCCGACTTGCCGCCGGTCTTGGTCTCGACGCGGATGTCGGTGATCACCGCGGCCTTGTCGACGGCCTTGACCATGTCCACGACGGTGAGCGCAGCCACCGAGACGGCGGTCAGCGCCTCCATCTCGACGCCGGTGCGGTCGGTGGTCTTCACCCGGGCGGAGATCTCGACGGCACCATCGCTCACCGCGAGGTCGACCTTCACGCCGGAGACCGCCAGCGGGTGGCAGAGCGGGATCAGGTCCGGGGTCTTCTTCGCGCCCATGATCCCGGCGATCCGGGCGACCGCGAGCGCGTCGCCCTTCGGCACGCCCTCGCCACGCAGCAGCGCCACCACCTCGGCGGAGACCAGCACGCGGCCGGAGGCGGTCGCGACGCGGGTGGTGACGTCCTTCTCCGAGACGTCGACCATGCGGGCAGCGCCCGACTCGTCGACGTGGGTCAGGCGGCCAGGCACCTCGGGCATCAGAACTCCTCGTCCAGCAGCAGTACCTGAACCGTATCGCCCGCCCGCACCTCCGTCGTCTCCTCCGGCACCACGATGAGCGCATTGGCCGCGGCCAGGTCACCGAGCAGGTGCGAGCCGTGGCCGCCGACCGGAGCGACCAGCCCCGCGTCGTACGCCGCACGGACGAACTGCCGCTTGCCGTACGCCGACCCGAACCCCTTGCTGCACCGCGCGGGCCGCAGTGGGTGGACGACGCGGTGGCGGCCCTGGAGGGTCCGCAGGGCCGGCAGCACGAAGAGCTGGAAGGAGAGGTACGCCGACACCGGGTTGCCGGGCAGCGTGAAGACCGGGACGCCGTCGACCGTGCCGAAACCTTGCGGCTTGCCCGGCTGCATCGCGACGTCGCCGAACCAGAGCCTCTCCTTCAGCGCGGCCTTGACCACGTCGAAGTCGCCCTGGCTCACGCCACCGCTGGTGACGATCAGGTCGGCGCGGGAGAGCTGGTCCTGCAACGTCTCCAGGAACGCGCCCGGCTCATCGGCGACCGAGCCGACCCGGTACGCCGACGCACCGGCCGCGCGGGCGGCGGAGGCGAGCAGCGTGGAGTTGGCGTCGTGGATCTGCCCCGGGCCGAGCGGCTGCCCCGGCTCGCGCAGCTCGCTGCCGGTCGAGACGATGACGACGCGGGGACGCGGACGGACCGAGACCCGGCCCTCGCCCGCCCCCGCGAGCAGGCCGAGGTGGCGCGGCCCCAGCACGGTGCCGGCGCTGACCAGGAGGTCGCCGGCGTCGACGTCCTCGCCGCTGCGGCGGATGTTCTGGCCGACGACGGGTGCCTGCTCGATGAGCACCTCGTGGGCGCCACGGTCGGTCCACTCGTAGGGGACCACCGCGGTCGCGCCGGGAGGCACCGGGGCGCCCGTCATGATCTTGACGGCCGTGCCGGGCGCGAGCTCGTCGATCGCCGCGGCACCGGCGCCGATGCCCCCGACCACGGGCAGGTGCACGGGAGACTCCGCGGTCGCGCCGACGACATCGCGCTGGTGGACGGCGTAGCCGTCCATCGCGGAGTTGTCGAAGGCCGGCAGGGGCAGGGTCGAGACGACGTCAGCCGCGACGACGAGGCCGAGCGCCTCACTGAGCGGCACGATGGCAGCCGGGAGCGGCGCGACCGCTCCGAGGATGCGGGCGAGGTGGTCATCGACCGGCGTGGTCGACCTGCCGTGTGCAGACATCATCAGTCTCCGGCGAGGACGGTGCCGGCAGGCACCCGTTGGGCGGCGGACTTCTTCTCCAGCACGACCGTGCCCGAGATCTCGACGCCGCGCTCGAAGGTCCAGTCGCCCTCCACGGTGAGGCTGCGGGCCGCACGGAGCGACGGCGCACCGTCAGGGAACCGCTGGTCGAAGCCGTCGACGAGCTTGTAGACGGCGCTGTCGAGTGCCACGAACGGCACCGTCTCGGCCGCCTGGTCGAGCGCATAGTCCGCACGGAGCTCATAGACGTCGGAACGGAGCACAAGCAGGTCGTCGGTGGTCTTCACCGGCACGAAGCGGTCACGGCCGACCTCGATCGTGGTCGCGCCCTCGAAGACCTCGATCGCCGCACCCATCGCGCTCTCCGCCTGGATCACCCGCGGCGAGGTCGGGTCGGCAGGGTCGACGGTCTTCTCGTTGCGGATCAGCGGCAGCCCCAGAACTCCGTCGCGGTCAGTCAACACCGCCTTCATCGCAGCCAGGTCGAACCAGAGGTTGTTGGTCGAGGTGAAGCGGTGCCGGTCCAGGTCGGCGAGCGCGTCCTTGTCCTCGTCCAGCGTCTGGGCGGACTCGCGCAGGATGATCCGCCCGTCGGCCTTGCGGCGCGCGAAGTGGCCGCCCTTGCGGTCGCTCGGGGTCCGGCGTACGGCCTCGATGGCGAAGGGCGCCCCCGACTGGGCGAACCAGCCGGCGACCCGGGCGTCGGGCACCGCACCGAGGTTGTCGGAGTTGGAGACGAAGACATGGCGGTAGCCGGCCTGGATCAAGTCGTCGAGGATGGTGGAACCGGACTTGGTGGGCCTGAGGAGCGCGGTGTAGATGTCGCCGTGGCCGGGCGGACACCACTCGAGCGAGGGGTCCTCCTCCCACGTGACCGGCTCCAGCGAGTCGACGAGGAGCTTGGGCTCCTTGTTCTGGAGGAACTCCAGCGGCAGCCCGTCGACGGGCAGGTCGACGTAGCGCGCCAGCGCGTCCATCGTGTCCGCGCTCGTGCGGAAGCTGTTCATGAAGAGCAGCGGCAGCGGCGCGTCGTACTGCTGGCGGAGGTGGAGCACCTGGCGGGCGATGACGTCGAGGAAGCTGAGGCCCTTGCGCACGCAGAGCAGGGACTTGGCGCGGTCCATGCCCATCGAGGTGCCGAGGCCGCCGTTGAGCTTGATCACCGCGGTGTGGCGGATCGCCTCGGCCGCGACCTCGTCGGTGACGGCGACGTCGGCCAGTGCGTCCATGTCGTGCGGCTCGATGGTCTCCTCGGGGATCATCCCCGTCGCCCCCTCCTCCAGCTGGTGGAAGTAGTGGGTGAAGACCTCGATGGCGACCGGGTCCACCCCGGCCCTTGCCATCTTGTCGCGGGCAGCGGCGAGCGCGTCGGTTGCCATGCCCGGCATCGTAGGCCGGGGTGTGCCACCCGAATCCACTCGACCGTAGGCTGACCGGCATGTCCGAGCCCGCCGTCACGCTCGCGAAGAGCGCCCTGCGTGACCAACTTCTCGCCGCACGACGCTCGCTCGACGTCGCCACGCTCGGGGCCGGCGCCCGCGATCTGGCTGCGGTCGTGCTCGCCCTTCCCGAGGTACGCCGGGCGGCCACCGTCGCGGCGTACGTCTCGGTCGGCTCCGAGCCGGGCACGGGGGCCCTGCTCACCGCGCTGCTCGCTGCGGGAAAGCGCGTGCTGCTGCCCGTGCTGCTCCCCGACAACGACCTCGACTGGGCCGTGCTGCGCAGCGAGGACGACCTCGTGCCGGCCCGCCGCGGCCTGCTGGAGCCCTCCGGACCGCGGGTGGGACCGGAGGGGATCGCCACCGCCGAGGTGCTGCTGGTGCCCGGGCTCGCGGCCGGTGCCGACGGTGTGCGCATGGGCAAGGGCGGCGGGTCCTACGACCGCGCCCTCAACCGCGCCGCACCCGACGCCTTCGTCTGCGTGCTCCTGCACGACGGCGAGCTGCTGGGGTCCGTGCCGGCCGAGCCGCACGACGTACCCGTGCATGCGGCGGCGACGCCGTCAGGCCTCACGCGCTTCTGACTGGGTGACCACAAGTCCCTTCTCGCGTGGTCACAAGCCCCACTTCGGCGCCGAGGTGGGGCTTGTGGCGCGCCGAGGTGGGGCTTGTGGTCAGGAGGCGCTGGAGCTGGCGCTGCTCGAGGAGCTCGATGAGGAACTGCTGTTCGACGAGGAGCCGGAGCGCGAGTCGGTGCGGTAGAAGCCGGAACCCTTGAAGACGACGCCTGCGGCGCTGAAGACCTTGCGGAGCCTGCCCTCGCACTCGGGGCAGACCGTCAGCGCATCGTCGCTGAAGCTCTGGAACTGCTCGAAGGCGTGGTCACACGCGGTGCAGGCGTACTGGTAGGTCGGCATCGGGTGCTCCTCTCGTGTCCTCGACAGCGCCGACCGGGACCCGGCGGCACGCCAGTGGCTGGCACTCCGGCCAGCCGACTGCCAGTGTACGCAACCGCGCCACCCCACGCGGAAATGGCGCGAGGCCCGCCTCCAGGGGAGACGGGCCTCGCGGCAGGAGAGCGGCGATCAGGCGCGGTTGGCCAGCGAGTCGCGGATCTCGGTGAGGAGCTCGACCTCGGACGGGCCGGCGGCCTCGGCCGGGAAGTAGCGCTCCTTGGCCTTGGTGTAGGGCACCACGACGAAGAAGTAGACGACGGCGGCCAGGATCACGAACGCAACGAGGGCGTTGATGAAGAGCCCGATGTTGACGCCACCGGCGGTGAGCTTGCTGAAGTCGGGCTGGTCGCCGAGCTTGCCGATCAGGCTCATGATCAGGTTGGTGAACTCGGTGACGACCGCGGCGAACGCCGTGGCCATGATGAACGCGACGGCGAGCTCGATCAGGTTGCCGCGCAGCAGGAAGTTCTTGAAACCGGACATCTGGTCTCCTTCAGGTGAAGTAGGCGCCACCCTGCTCCGAGGGCAGGGCGATCTCGCAACGCACCCTAGCCACCCAGGGCGATGGTCAGAAGCCACCGCGCCGCATGTCCGGAGACCAGTGCTCCCTGATCCGGGGTGACCTCCAGCACGACCAGCCGGCCCTGACGACCGTCTCGGCCCACGGGCGCCGGGAGTGCCAGGACGAGCACCGAGTCCAGGAGACGGGTGCCGTGGGGATCGACCGCGGCCGGGTCGGCGGCGAAGAGGTCGACCCGGTCACCGACGCGGAGCATCGCCACGACGTCGGCGTCGGGGATCCGCACCGGGAGCGCGACCGAGCCGGGCCTCCCCTCGAGGAGCGACGGACCGACGAACCGCGCGTCGGTCAGCACCTCCCCCGGACCGACAGGTGCTGCCAGCGTGCGACCCACCGGCGCCTCGGCCACCTGGTCCGGGACCGCAGCAGCAGGCAACGCCTCTCTGGCGACGTCGCCCGACCCGACCACACTGCCCGCCGGAAGGGAGCGCACCGCGACGAGCACCGCGGTGGTCGGCTCGGGTGGCGGCGCGAGCGCGCGCAGGGTCGCCAGCACCGCCACCGCGGCACAGACCGCACTCAGCAGCCGGCGCCGCACCAGCAGCGCCCGCCGCACCTCACGTGCCGCGGCACCGAGCCGACGGCGTACACCCGAGACGTCCATGGCCCGACGCTAGAGCCCGTACGCCGACTGGTGCCGGCGCTCTCCACAGGCACCCTGCGCGGGGTCAGCCGTGGTGGGGCGGCACCTGCCGCTTGAGCCACTCCTCGGAGGTGCCACCGGTGCCCTCGTCGTCACGGTCGTCGCTCGTGCTGTCGGGCACCACGTCGCCGAAGATCGCGGCGAGGCGCGCCTTGCGCTTCCACGCCGGCTCGGTCTCGACCGCCTGCTCCGGCTCGGGCTGCTGCTCGTCGCTCACGCGCAGAGCCCGTTCTCCTCGGCGATCTCCTCGGCGGACTTCGTCGGCTCGCTGGGCTCGGTGCTCGGGCTGCTGCTCGCGCTGCTGCTCGCGCTCTCCGAGGACGACGCCGACGGGGACGGCTCGTCGCTGGGGTCCTCGCCGGCCGTGACCGCCTCCGACGACAGCTTCTTCGACAGCGGGAGGTCCTTGCGGATCTTGCGCCACAGGACGTTGGCCTCGTCGGTCTTCCAGGCCAGCCGGTTGGGGTCGGGCTCGTAGGACTCGAACGGCACGGTGATGAACTTGATGTTGGACATGTCGATGCCCTTGAACTGCATGCCCAGGTCGGCCATCTTGCGGATGTCCTTGAGGCCGGAGTCGACCGTGAGCGACTTCGTCGCGGCGCGGAGGAAGCCGATCAGGCGGTCGGGGCGGGCCAGCACCCCTGCGCTCATCACCCGGTCGACCATCGAGGCGATGAAGACCTGCTGGCGCTTCATCCGGCCGATGTCGCCGTTGGACGAGATGCCGCTGCGGACACGCACGTAGTCGAGCGCCTCCTTGCCCTTCACCACGCGCCGCCCGGCGTCGAGGTGGATGTTGCCGTGGGTGTCGTTGACCTCCTCCGGCACGCAGATCTCGACGCCGTCCACGGCGTTGACCATGCCCCGGAAGCCGTTGAAGTCGACCACGACGAAGTGGTCGACGCGGATGCCGGTCAGCTTCTCGACCTGCTGGAGCGTGCAGGTGGGGCCACCAAGGGCGAAGGCGACGTTCCACATGGCGAACTCGCCGGGGATCGTCTCGCCGTCCGCCTTCTTGCAGTCGGGACGCTGGACCATCGCGTCACGCGGCAGGCTGACGCCGTACGCGTGCTTCCGGTCGGCGGAGAGGTGGAGCAGGATCGTGGTGTCGGACCGCTGGCCGCCCCCGGTCAGGCCGTCGATGTTGTTGCGGCCGTCGCGCGAGTCGGAGCCCATCACGAGAACGTTGAGCGGCTCGCGCGGGCCCTCGACCTCCTCCTTCACCGGGCGGTCGGTGAGGAAGCCGGTGCCGAGGACGTCGACGTTCGCCGTGAGGGAGCGGACGGTGTAGGAGACGAAGAGCATCATGCCGACGGTCAGCGTGAGCAGCCCGTAGCCGAGGGTCCGGAGCACGTGGTGGTGACGCGGTGCCGCGGCGCGGTGCCGCGCAGCGGCGCTGTGCTGGCTCAACGGACTACTTTCTCGACTCGGTCAGGGCGCGCGACCCCTTCCCCCGAGTGAAGGACGACACGTCCCTGCATTGTGACGTGCGCAGCGCGATCGGACAAAAGCATCCGCTCCCCACCCTCACCGCACCCCCGTGCAAGGATGTACGCCGTCGTGGCGCGGTCGCGCCGCGACAACCCCGCCCTAGTAGCTCAGGGGATAGAGCACCGCTCTCCTAAAGCGGGTGTCGCAGGTTCGAATCCTGCCTGGGGCGCCACGCACGAGGCTGCCGCGGCGAGTGCCGCGCCCCGCCTGCGCGCGGGATCGGAAGCCCTCATGGCCCTGCGGCGAAGCTCGGCGGCGATCAGCCCCACCGCGCACTACACCGGCTACGTCTGGGCCCGCCACGGCCTCGGCCCGAGGGCCCTGGCGACCCGCACCGGCGCGGTCCTCTACACCTCCCTGCGTCCGGCAATGGCTGCCGCCGCGCGTGCGGGCGGCCCGACCCTCGAGGGGCTCCTCATCGCCCGCCACCGCGCGATGGACACGCTCCTCTCCGAGGCGATCGAGAGCGGCCGCGTCGGCCAGGTGGTCGAGATCGCGGCGGGCCTCTCCCCGCGCGGGCTGAGCTACGCGACGTCGTACGCCGGACGGCTGACGTACGTCGAGGCCGACCTGCCGGCGATGGCGCGGCAGAAGCGCGAGGCGCTCGCCGCCCTCGGCACCCCGCTGCCCGCCGGTCACCGAATCGTCGAGATCGACGCGCTCGCTGCCGACGGACCGCTCTCGCTGGGCGCCCTCCTCGACCAACTCGATCCGTCGGTGGGCACCGCGGTCATCACGGAGGGACTGCTCAACTACCTGCCGGCAGAGGCGGTGACCGACCTGTGGGCGCGGCTCGCGGCAGGTCTGCGTCGCTTCCCCACCGGGCTCTACCTC
>NZ_DATIHB010000153.1:0-48937 GCF_035481145.1 Nocardioides sp.
GGCGATCGCGGCGTCGATGCGTTCGTCGGTCGCGGTGATCGCGATGCGCACGTGCTGGGCTCCGGCCGGCCCGTAGAAGGCACCCGGGGCGGCCAGGATGCCGAGGTCGGCGAGGTCGGCGACCGTCTTCCAGCAGTCCTCGTTGCGGGTCGACCACAGGTAGAGGGCGGCCTCGGAGTGGTCGACGGTGAAGCCGGCCTGCTCGAGCGCGGCCTTGAGGCGGGTCCGACGCGCGGCATACCGGGCGTACTGCTCCTCCGCGTGCGCATCGTCGGAGTAGACCGCGGTCATGACCTCCTGGACCGGCCCGGGGACGATCAGGCCGAGGTTCTTGCGGACGGCGAGAAGTTCCTTGATGACCGCCGTGTCACCGGCGACGAAGCCGGCACGGTAGCCCGCGAGGTTGGACCGCTTGGAGAGCGAGTGGACGACCAGGATGCCGTCGGCGGACCCACCGGAGATCGAGGGGTGGAGCACCGAGAGGGCCTCGCCCTCCCAGACGCAGTCGAGGTAGCACTCGTCGGAGACGAGCAGCACGCCGCGCTCACGGCACCAGTCGACGACCTTCTTCAGGTGCTCCGGCGGAAGCACGCGGCCGGTCGGGTTGGACGGCAAGTTGAGCCAGAGGATCTTCGGCGTCTGCGGCCCCAGCGCGGTCAGCGAGTCGCTCGCCTTCGGCGTCGCGCCGGCGAGCGCCGCACCCACTTCGTACGTCGGGTAGGCGGCCTCCGGGAAGACCACCAGGTCGCCCTCGGTCACGCCGAGGTGCAGCGCGAGCTGGGCGATGAGTTCCTTGGTGCCGACGACCGGGAGGACCTGGTCGAGGCCGAGCCCGGTCACGCCGTGGACGCGCGCGAACCAGTCGCTGATCGCCTGACGCGTCGCGGGCAGGCCGATCGTGGTCGGGTACCCCGGCCAGTTGGCCGCAGCCACGAGGGCGTCGACCGCGACCTGCGGAGTCGGGTCGACCGGCGTGCCGATCGAGAGGTCGACGATGCCGTCAGCGTGCGCGCGTGCCTTCTCGGCGTACGACGTGAGCTTGTCCCAGGGGAAGTCGGGGAGACGTCCCGAGACAGGACCGGAGAAGGTCACTCCTGGTTCTGCGGGGGGAGCTCGGCGATGATCGGGTGGTCCTTGTCGATCTCACCCATCTTCGCGGCGCCACCCGGCGAGCCGAGGTCGTCGAAGAAGTGAACGTTGGCGTCGTAGTACTGCTTCTGGTCGGCCGGGACGTCGTCCTCGTAGTAGATGGCCTCGACGGGGCAGACCGGCTCGCACGCACCGCAGTCGACGCACTCGTCGGGGTGGATGTAGAGCATCCGCTTGCCCTCGTAGATGCAGTCGACGGGGCACTCGTCGACGCACGCGCGGTCCTTGACGTCGACACACGGCTGGGCGATGACGTAGGTCATCCTGACCTCCGAAGGCTTGGAAGAGGGCTTGCGCGGCCCAGCCTAGTATCCCGGTCATGCCCGACAGCACCCGCTCTCCCTATCTGGGCCCTCACGTCGTCGGGCAACGCGTCGTGGTGCGTCGGTTGGTGCCCGGGCAGACCGGCCCGACGGGCGGTCCGGCGTTCACCGATGTGCTCGGCGACTGCGTCGCCTGGGACCCCTGCGTGGTCGTCACGGCCGCCGGGGACTGGGTCGAGATCCCCCTCGACCTGATCGTCTCGGGCAAGCCGGTCCCGCCCCGACCGAGCGTCCGGATGCGTGCCACGGTCGCTGAGTGCGAGGCCCAGGTGGCCGGCCTGTGGTCGTCCGTCACCACGTCACGGGTGGGCGCCTGGCAGGTCCGCTCCTCCCCCGCCGTCCCCCGGCGGCGGGCCAACTCCTGCCTCGCGGTGGTCGACCCGCGCATGCCGCTCGCGGCCGCGGTCGAGCAGGTCGTCGCCGCGTACGCCGCGCGCGACCAGGCCGCGCTCCTCCACGTCGAGACCGGCTCCGACCTGGCAGGCGCACTTCGCGCCCTCGGCTGTACGCCGGCCGGCGGCGAGGCCGATTTCCTCCTGGCCGGCACCGGCCGCGCACTCCGCGCCGCGCGTGCCCATCCGGCGCTCGTCAGCCCGGAGCTCACGGAGAGGGGCTCCGCAGCGAGCGGGTCGGCGTACGCCTCGGTGAGCCACGGCGGCGCCTGCGACTCGATCGTCGAGGCGCAGGCCACCGTCACCGGGGAATGGCTCGGGATCCACGACCTCGTCGTCGACGCGGGCCACCGGCGCCGGGGGCTCGCCCGATCCGCTCTCGCCGCCTTGCTGGAGTGGGGCGCCGAGCAGGGCGCGTCGCACGCATGGCTCCACGTGGAGACCGGAAACCTCGCCGCTCGTGCGCTCTACGGCTCCCTGGGCTTCGCGGAGCACCACCGCATGGAGTACCTCACACCGCCTCGCTGAGCCTGCGCCTGGCGCCTGTCGGCTGCGTCACCTTCCCGTCACGCGGTGCCCCGTGGGCCGTTTACTCCTTCCGTGACATCGCAGGTCCTCGAGCAGCCGAGCCCGACACCGTCGGGCCCCTCGGCGACCTCCCGGCGCGAGCCCTGGGCAGACGTCGCGAAGGGCACATGCATCCTGCTGGTCGTGCTGCACCACCTGGTCCACAAGCAGCTGGACCTCGTGGCACCGCTGGGCCACCCCCACTGGCAGGACATCTGGGCCTCGGTGACCTGGGCACTGAAGCCCGTGCGCATGCCGCTCTTCTTCCTGGTCAGCGGCTTCTTCGCCGCCGGAGCGATCCATCGCCCGTGGGCGCAGGTGCGCCGCCGTGTGCTCACCCCCGCATGGCTCTACGTCGTCTGGCTGGGCGTCCTCAGTGGCTTCTACCTGCTCGAGACGACCACGCCAGCGAACCGGATCACGAGCATCGAGGAGCTGGCGCGCCAGCTCGTGCTGCCCGCGACGAGCATGTGGTTCCTCTACGCGATGACGGCCTACTTCCTGCTGGCCCGGCTCCTGCGGAAGCTCCCGCCCGGGCCCGTGCTCGCGGTGGCAGCCGGCCTCTCTGCGAGCGTGTCGTGGTGGGGGCTCGAGGGCAACAACGAGATCGCCTTCCTCAGTCACTTCGTCTACTTCGCTGCAGGCGCCTGGTTCCCCGACGCCGTACGCCGGGTGGCCGCTGCCGACCTCTCCCTGCGCGCAGTAGGCCTCGTCTACGCGGCAGCGACCGTCGTCGTGCTCGTGGCCCCGCTGCGACTCTCCGCCTCCGTCGTGCTGCTGGCCCTGCTCGGCGTGCCGCTCGGGATCGCCGTCGCCCAGCGACTCAGCGGTACCGCGGCAGCGGGCCCGCTCGCGTGGCTCGGCCAGCGCACGCTGCAGGTCTACGTGCTGCACCTGCTCGTGATCGGCGTGCTCGCACACATCCCGATGCGGATCGGCCCGGACCCCGGGCCGTCCGAGGTGATCGCGTTCGCGACGTACCCCCTGCTCGCGACGGTGGCCGTCACCGGCGCCTGCCTGGTGCTCCACCGCGCCCTGCTCGGCGCGGGGATGCGCTGGATGTTCCGCGCACCAGCCTGGCTGACGGGTCGCTGACCACAAGCCCCACCTCGCGTGACCACAAGCCACTCCTCGGCGGGCCACAAGCCCCACCTCGGCGTCAGCGGGCGGCGGGCTTCTTCTCCTCGGGCTTGCGGCAGGTCACCTTGTCGGCGGAGTTGTAGTGCGTCGTCATCGTCTCGGTGCGCACCCGCTCGCCGTTGCGGTTGAAGTAGCGGTAGACCTTGATGTCGAAGCCGGTGTTGGGATCCTGCGGCTCGCAGTCGGGATCGGTCGAGACGCGCTCGCCCGGCTGGACGATGTTGTAGCGCTCGCTGGTCGAGGTGGTGATGTCCCAGTACTTCGTCGACCACATGGAGACGGTGACGACGCCTGAGCTGCCCGGCGTGGAGCGCTGGACACTGGTGTCGATCAGGACGCCGTAGGGCGTGTCGTTCTCGAACTTCAGGTCGACGTAGGGCCAGGCCACCGTGGCCTCGCGCCCGACCGGGTAGCGGTCGAAGTAGAGGCTGTGCGGCTTGTGCTGGATGTCCTTCAGGCCGGCGAAGAAGGCGGCGTTGAAGGTCGTCGTCGCCACCTGCGAGACGCCTCCACCCAAGGCCGTGGTGATCTGGCCACCGTCGATGACGAAGCCCTCGACGAACCCGTTGGCTGCTGTGCGCTGACCGACCGTCTCGTTGAGGGAGAACGTCTCACCCGGCGCCAGGACCGTGCCGTCGATCAGCTCGAGGGCCCGCGGGATGTTGACGTTGCGGTAGTCGGTGTGGGGGTAGTAGGTGGTGAACGTGGAGACCTTCTCCTTGATCCCCCACTTGCGGGCCTCGGCAGTGGTGACCTCCGGCTTCGCGACCTTCGCCTGCACCGCGAGCGTGCGCTCGCCGGCCGGCTTGGTGACGACGTCGAGGAACTGGGCGCTGACGTCCTTCGGGTCGTAGGTGACGCCCGGCTTGCCCGGCACCACCCGCGGCACACCGCCAACGAGCTCGACCGTGGCGTCGACGGGCTTGCCTGCGTCACCGAGACGCGCATCGACGATCGCCTTCAGCCGCTTGGCACCCAGGTGCGGGACGAGCTCGCCGTCCTGTGCCACCAGCGCCAGCGCGGGGGTGAACTCCACCGGCTTCAGCACGATCCGCTGGTCGTCGAAGAGCAGCGTCACCGGGCCGCTCACGGCCGGCTCACCGAAGGCCTCCAGCGCAGCAGCGGTCTCCTCGTCGGTCACCTCGGGCTGCACGTCGGTCAGCGGCAGTGTCGCTCCCTCGCCCGCGACGTACGCCGCCTGGAGCGCCTTGCGCGTCTCGTCACGGTCGAGGCCGAGACCGGTCGCCGCGGGGATCGCCTTCGCGACAGCACCCTTGAAGCGGACGGCCCCCTCGCGCGCCGCTCGACCGTGGCGCTTCTCCAGCCCGGCGATCGCCTGCTCGAAGGTGCCTCCGTCGACATTGATCACCGGCGTGACCTCGTCGACGCCGGCGTAGTACTCCCAGAGGCGGCGCGGGTCGAACGAACGTCCGCCACCGGCCTCCTCGACCGTGGCCGCTGCGTCGAACCGGAAGCCGAGCTGCGCGACCGTGAGCGTCTCGCGCGCACCGCCGACGGTCACCTCGACGGCCTTTCGGCCGGCGAACTCCTTCTCCAGCCTCTCCTGGGCGGCCTCTGGCGAGAGGCCGCCGATCTCGACGCCGGCCACGGTGGCACCACGAGGGAGCTTGTCGGCCGCGAAGACCCAGGCCGCGGCGTAGAGCCCGCCCAGGAGGAGAAGGACCGCGATGCTGACGATGAGGGCGGCGCCGCCGCCGAGTCGGCGCCCCATCAGAGCCCCGCGAAGAGGTCGGTCTCGAAGCCCTCGGGCCCGACCGGACCCAAGGTGCCCTTGGCCAGGCGGTAGAACTCGGTGCTCCAGAAGGCCGTGCCGACGGAGCCGCCCATCGCGAAGAAGGGGCCCTCGGGGTCGATCTGGGTGCGGTGCGCCTTCATCGCCTCGATCTTCTGCTCACCGAACTCGCCTCCGTCGACAGCGGCCGCGAGCCACACGTCGGGCGTCGTGAACGGGCCCATGTCACCCTCGGGGTCCATGCCGGCGAAGGTCTCGGTGTCGCCACTGGCACGGAGCGCCCTGAGGCTCTCGCGCATGCGGCCCTCGCTCATCGCGCACCAGTAGATCTTGGCGATGTCGTGCGGCTCGCCGAGGTCGAGCTTGTAGGAGGCGACGGCGGCCAGCTGGGCGGCGTACATCGCCACGCGGTGGGCCTGGATGTGGTCGGGGTGGCCGTAGTTGCCGAACTCGTCGTAGGTGACGAGGACCTGGGGCCGGACCTCGCGGATCACCTTCACCAGCTCGTCGGCTGCCTGGGTCAGGTCGGCGTTGGCGAAGGCCCGCTCGTCGGTCTCGTCGGCCGCGATCGCGTGGCCCTGCTCGTGCCACTTCATGCCCGAGTCGCGGTAGGCGCCGAAGCCACCGAGGAACCGGTGGTCGGTGACGCCGAGGATCTTCATCGCGTCCGCGAGCTCCTCGCGGCGATGATCGCCCAGGACGTCGTCCTGGTCGGCGGCGATGTGTGCCAGCTCGGGCACCAGCACCTCGCCGAGCTCGCCCGCCGTGCAGGTCACCAGCGTCACCTGGCGGCCCTCCGCGACGTAGCGCGCCATCGTCGCGCCGTTCTGGATCGTCTCGTCGTCGGGATGCGCGTGCACCAGCAGGAGCCGCATGTCGGCGGGGCGAAGCGTCATGCCCGCAACCCTAGCCAGCGCGACCGACAGGCCGGCGCCAGCCGCTCCGCATCACTGCAGGTCTGGCCGCTTCACCCTGATCGGCGCCTGCGGGAGATCGGCCTTCAGCGGAGGCAGCACGACCGCCGTCGGCGCCTGTGCGTCGACCTCGAGCCAGCCGTCGAACTCGTCGACGAGGAGCTCCAGCGCGATGTCGGGAGCGTCGGTGACGACCGCCCACGGGTGGTCCTCGTCGTCGTCCTCGCCGGCGAGGCGCTCACGCACGACGTCGGCGTCGAAGCCGTCGGAGCGGAGTCGCGCAGCCGCTGCCCGCGCGTCGTCCTCCTCGAAGAAGATCCCTCTCATGGGCGCTACGGTGCCAGACATGGCGTACGAGTTCATCCAGGGCGTGCACCTGCGGCGCACCCAGGAGCGCGTCGAGGAGATCGACGCCCTGGCCGACCTCTGTGGCGGCCGCGCCGGCGGGGTCGGGGCGCTCCTCGCCGACCGTCGTACGCCGGGACGCCGGCGCATGCGCCGCTCACTGCCGGCAGGGCTCAAGGTCGCGGCGGCCTGGCGCTGGGAGACGGCCGACAACCGGACCGAGCGCTGGTGGCCGCAGGGCATCACGACGTCGGCCGACGCCTTCGCGTCCACCCGGCTCGACGGCCGCGAGGTGATCGCGGTGAGCTGGTACTCCAAGGAGGTCGGCGGCTACGGCAAGGGCACGCGGATCTCCTTCATCGACTTCCTGGGCCGCCACTACCGCCACGTCCTGCTCGTCGTCCCCAAGATGGTCGACGGCCGGGTGGAGCTCGAGCCGCTGCACGCCCACGCCGGCGGGATCGTCTGGGCCGGCAACCACCTCTACGTCGCCGGCACCCGCAAGGGCATCTACGCATTCCGGGTGGACGACCTGCTGCGGGTGCCCGACGACCTGCACGTGGCCGACCACGCGAAGGTGGGGCGCGTCGGCGACCGCCTCGCGACACACGGCTATCGCTACGTGCTGCCGCTCCGTTTCGCCTGGCAGGCCTCCGCCGACGAGGGACACGAGCCGCTGCGCTACTCGTTCCTCTCCCTGGACCGCACGGGCCGGAGCGGACCCGAGCTGGTCGCCGGTGAGTACGGCCGCCGCAAGCAGAGCACCCGCCTTGCGCGCTTCCCGCTCGATCCGGAGTCGTGGCACCTGCTGGAGGCCGAGGATGGCTACTCCCGCCCGCTGCTGCTCGACGCGCAGGGCGAGCGTGGCATGCAGGGCGCCACCGTCGTCGACGGGACCTGGTACGTCACCTCCAGCCGTGGACCGGCCGGCCTCGGCAGCCTGTACGTCGGGCGGCCCGGCAACTTCCGCGAGCACCGCTGGGCGCTGCCGATCGGTCCGGAGGACATCGCCTACGTCGGCGAGAACGACACTCTCTGGTCGGTCAGCGAACACCCGCGCCGGCGCTGGGTCTTCAAGGTGAAGCGGTCGAGCGTGCCCGGCCCGAAGTGCTGAGCTCGCGGCACGGCCTGCGGGCTCAGCGGCCGGCCCTCACAGCCAGCGCTTCGTACGCAGCGCGTAGTCGTCCCACTGCTCGCCGAACTTCTGCTCCATGACCCGCTCCTCGGGCTGGACCTGGAGCTCGTCGATCGCGAGGACGAAGCCCGCGACGGGCAGCCAGGTGAGCAGGCCGCCCTCCCCCAGCGCGTGGGCGGCGAGCGCGCCGGCCATGCCGACGTACATGGGATTGCGCGTGCGTTGGTAGGGCCCGTCGGTGACGAGCGTGCTCGCCTTCTCGGGGTGGAGCGGATGCACCGTGGTCTGCGCGGCACGGAAGCGCGCAACCGCCGCGCCGGCGAGGCCGACACTGCCCGCGGCGAGGGCGGTCGCGGCGACCTTGCGGACCGGGCCGGCGCCCTGCTTCGGAGCGAGTGCGTGCTGCACCGCGGCGAAGCCGAGTGCGATGACCGGAGGCGGGATGACGGGCATGCTCCGACGCTAGGGCATGTCTCTCGATTCGGGGCCGTGCAGCAGGCCGGGACTTGAGAGACATGCCCTGGTCGCGTGCCGGTCAGCGGGGCTACCGTGGCGGGATGGGAGAGCTCGCCGAACCAGTCGCCCCGCACTGCCCCACCTGCGGCCAGCCGTTGCGCAGCGGCGGGCACCTGCGGCCGGACGACGCCGAGGCAGTCGCGCGCACCGGCAACGCGGGGATCACCTTCGAGACCCAGGGGCGCTGCGAGAACGAGGCGTGCCCCGACTTCGGGCGTGAGTTCGCCCCGGAGGCGTGGCTGACCTGATCGGGCCCGTCAGCGGGCCTCGTCGACGACGGCGTGGGCGTGGCGTACGCCCTGCTCGAGCGCGCCGTCGCCGCCGAAGAGCTGGTGCATCGTGTTGGCGCCGGCGAGGAATGCGTCGATGCGGAACGCCGCGTCGTCGGGCTCGGGGTGGCCGGCCGTCGCCAGGTCCGCGGCGAGCAGCGTGAGCCACTCGCGCTTGAGCGCGCGCACGCTGTCGGCGACGGCACCGTCGCGGTGGCCGTACTCGACCGAGGTGGCGGTCAGGAAGCACCCGCCGCGGAAGACCTCACCTCGCTGGTAGGCGAGCCAGGCGTCGAGGATCGCGTGCAGCCGCTGCGCCCCGGGCTCGGCTCCCCAGGCGGGTGCCATCACCGCCTCGCGGAAGATCTTCCGCGCCTCCCCGACGGCTGCGACCTGGATGCTCTCGCGGGACCCGAAGACCGTGAGGATGCCGGACTTGCTGACCCCCGTGGCCGCAGCGAGCCCGCCGACGGTGATCGAGTCGAGGCCGCTCACCGTCGCGACCATCGCCGCTTCGCGCGCGACCGTACGCCGGGTGGCATCACCCCGTGCGCGTCGTCCGTCGACCTGCTCCATGCCGACAGTCTATGCGACCGACTGGACGTAAAGGTCGTATCGGCTCTACGGTGAACTGAACGTCCGATCGGTCGCAAAGGAGCCTGTCCCATGAACGTCCCCGTCCTCGAGCAGAGCATCGAGATCGCCGCCCCACCCGCCGAGGTCTGGGCGCTCGTCAGCGACCTGCGCCGCATGCCGGAGTGGAGCCCGCAGGTCGAGTCGGTCCGCCCCTCCGCCGGCCACGAGACCATCGGCCTCGGTGCCCGCGTGACCAACCGCAACGTGCTCGGTGAGCTCGCGTGGATCACCCACGCGGAGGTGGTCCGCTTCGAGGGCGAGCGCGAGATCGCGTTCCGGATCGAGGAGAACTGGTCCGTCTGGTCCTTCACCGTCGCGCCCTCCCCCGCCGGCACGCGGCTGACCCAGCGCCGCGAGGCGCCGAATGGGCTGTCGCCGTCGTCGATCACGGCCCAGGAGACCTGGCTGGGCGGCCAGGCCGCGTTCACCCAGACGCTGCGCGACGGAATGGCCGAGACCCTCGAACGGATCCGCGCGACGGTCGCCGCCACGGCGGCGTGACCCGACGGACCCCACCTGCCAGTCTGGGCGCATGGCCGTGCGCGTCGACCTCAACATCTCCCTCGACGGATTCGCCACCACGACGGACCAGACGCCGGAGAATCCCTTCGGCGAGGACTGGGGCCGGCTCACCGCGGCGTACGTCGCGACCCGGACGATGCAGGAACGGGTCTTCGGCAACGCCGACAGCGGCACGACCGGCATCGACGAGAAGTACGCCGCGGCGTACTTCGAGGGGATCGGGGCGGAGATCATGGGCGCCGGCATGTTCGGGCTGCACCTGCACGGTGACGACCCCGACTGGCGCGGCTGGTGGGGCGAGGAGCCGCCGTTCCGCTGCCCGGTCTTCGTGCTGACGCACGCCGAGCGACCATCGATCGAGTTCGCCAACGGCACGTCGTTCCACTTCGTGGCAGCCAGCCCGCGTGAGGCACTGGAACAGGCGCAGGAGGCGGCATGCAAGCGCGACGTGCGCGTCGGCGGCGGCGCGAGCGTCGTCCGCGACTTCCTCCTCGCCGGGCTCGTCGACCGGCTGCACGTGGCGATCGCCCCGATCCTGCTCGGTCGCGGCATCCGGCTCTGGGACGACCTGCGCGGCCTGGAGTCGGGCTACGAGGTCACGTCCGAGACCGATGACGAGAGCGGCACGGTCCACCTGACCTTCAGCCGCTGAGCCTCAACAGAACGAAGCCCGGAACTGGTCTTGAGTGGCAGATTTCTGAGCCTGAAATCTGCCACTCACGACCAGTTGCGGGAGCCGGAGGCCGGTTCCCTGCGGGGCGGTCACTCAGCGGCGCCGGGTCCACGTGGGCGATCGGCGCTTGCGGGCCCGCCACGTTTCCTGGGCCCAGTAGATCGGGGCGACGGCAAGGGTCGCGACGCCGAGGCCGACCCACACCCAGCCCATGCGAGGCGCATCGTCCTCGGTCTCCACGGTCAGGCTGCCCCTCCTGCTGGGCATCTCCCATCCGACCGTGTGCGCCGGATCGAGCAGCGCGACCAGTCCCCACCCGATGAGCAGGAGACCCCCTGCGGTCGCGGCTGCCATGACGACGACCTGGTCACGCGCCATCACCCCGCGGGGTCGCGCGAGCACCACCAGCGTGACCGCGGCAACGAGCGACGGCACGCTGCAGGTCACGACCCAGCCCCACGCGCCCCAGGCCAGCAACGTCGCGCACGCGCCTGCTGCCGTCACCACCGCGGCAGCGACCGCAGCCCGGCGTCGCGCGCTCGGCCGCGGGGACAACTCTGCGGCTGTCACGCTCCGACCACTCAGACGTTGAAGCGGAACTCGACCACGTCGCCGTCCTGCATGACGTAGTCCTTGCCCTCCATGCGGGCCTTGCCCACCTCACGCGCCTTGGCGACGGAGCCCAGCGAGATGAGGTCGTCGAAGGAGACGATCTCGGCCTTGATGAAGCCCTTCTGGAAGTCGGTGTGGATGACGCCGGCGGCCTCGGGGGCGGTGGCGCCCTTCTTGATCTCCCACGCGCGGACCTCCTTGGGCCCGGCTGTGAGGTAGGTCTGCAGGCCGAGGGTGTCGAAGCCGACGCGGGCGAGCTGGTCGAGGCCGGACTCGGCGATGCCGAGGTCGTTGAGCATCTCGAGCGCCTCCTCGTCGGTCATCTCGATCAGCTCGGACTCGATCTTGGCGTCGAGGAAGATCGCCTCCGCCGGAGCCACGAGCTCCTGCATCTTCGCCTTGAGCTCCTCGTCGGCGAGCTCGTCGGTGTCGCAGTTGAAGACGTAGATGAACGGCTTGGCCGTCAGCAGCGAGAGCTCGCGCAGCAGGGAGCGGTCGATCTTCGTGGCGATGATCGGCGTGCCGGCCTCGAGGGCGGCCTTGGCCTCCTGCGCCGCGGCGAGGTTGGCGGCGAGGTCCTTGTTCTTCTTCGCCTCCTTCTCGAGGCGGACGACGGCCTTCTCGACCGTCTCGATGTCGGCGAGGATGAGCTCGGTCTGGATCGTCTCGATGTCGGAGCCCGGGTCGACCTTGCCGTCGACGTGAGTGACGTCCTCGTCGCGGAAGACGCGGGTCACCTGGCAGATCGCCGCGGCCTCGCGGATGTGCGCGAGGAACTTGTTGCCCAGGCCCTCACCCTGCGACGCCCCGCGCACGATGCCGGCGATGTCGACGAACTCGACGGTCGCGGGCAGCAGCTTCTGCGAGCCGTAGACCTTCGCCAGCTCCGCCAGGCGCGGGTCGGGCACTCCGACGACACCGACGTTCGGCTCGATGGTCGCGAACGGGTAGTTCGCCGCGAGCACGTTGTTCTTGGTCAGCGCGTTGAAGAGCGTCGACTTACCCGCGTTGGGGAGGCCGACGATTCCGATAGTGAGAGACACGAGGCGCGATTCTACGGCCCTTCGACAGGCTCGGGACACCGCGTACGGCGGACCCCGCTGACGACGCACCCGCCGGCCGCCGGCCCCGCCGCCAGCCCCGCCACTGTCGGGCCGTCGTCGGGCGCTGTTGGGCCGTGAGCAAGGTGTTACGGCCGCGAACCGGCAGGTGACAGGCGCCGGAACGAGGAGGTCGCAGAGTTCAGGACACCGCGGCGGTCCCGATGGAGGAGACCGCCTGCACCCACGTTCGAGAGGAGTCCACGATGACCCGCAACCACTGGTTCGCCCGCACCGCCCGAGGCCGGGGATGGACGCCGATCACCTGGCAGGGCTGGGCCCTCGCCGTCGCGCTCGTCCTCGTCCCCCTCGCCTTCGCCGGACTGCTCGGCGCCGCACCCGGCGTGCTCGGTGCCGCGGCGTACGGCGCGACCTCGGCGTTCGCCCTCTGCGCGCTGCTGCTGGTGGGCTTCGTCAAGGGCCCGGCGCCGCAGTGGCGCCTCGCCGGACAGGACGACTGAGGCGGTCTCGGCGCGCTCACGCGTCCACGTTGGCGCGCCAATCGTCGCGCAGTAACGTGATCTGTGCCACGGTGGCCTCGAAGGCCAGGCAGGATCAGACGAAAGGCCAGCACAGATGGCGCACCACCCTCACTACTGGTTCGACCGCCGTAACCTGGGGCAGCTCCTCGTCCCTGTCACGTGGCAGGCGTTCGTGCTCATCGGCATCCAGGCCGTGCTCGTCGCCTCTGCCGCGCTGGTGATCTTCAGCGAGCTGGGCAACTGGGCGACGATCGGCTGGATCTCGCTGATCGGCCTCGGCCTCAACCTGACGTTCGTGGTCGCGATCGCCAAGAGCCCCATGCCGCACTGGCTGCGCCACAGCCTCGGCGACTGACTCCCGGCACCCCCGCCCGTTACCGACGAAAGTCGGTCCGGCGCAGACCTCCGGACGATGCGCGACGGCTGCGTCGGGTCGGAGGATGGAGCCATGACCACGAAGCAGCTCTGGTTCACCCGCAAGCGCTACGGATGGGGCTGGACCCCGGTGACCTGGCAGGGCTGGGCGGTCGTCGCCGGGTACGTCGCCTTCGTCGCCTCGGGAGCGTTCCTCTTCCTCCGCGACGACTACGGAGGCAAGGGCGTCCTGGCGTTCCTCGTCTGGACGCTGGGCTACACGCTCTGGCTGTTGAGCGTGACCCGGCAGCACGGACCGGCCCCACGGTGGCAGTGGGGCAGCCGCGCAGCGTCGGAGGAGTGACCTTCGCGGTCAATCGAGGCGGCGGACGAGCTCGGTGTGCTCGACGACGTCACCCTCGGGGGCAGAGGCGTCGACCGGGCCCGGGCCGCGCACCACGTCGCGCGTGGTGACCTCCTTGCGCGCCATCCGCGAGCGGACGATGAAGCCCACTCCGCCCAGCATCAGGACGAGCCCGAGCATGTCCGTGTCGAGCCACGACGACTCGGCCGTGATCGCGAAGGCGAAGATGCCGCCGATGACGAGGAGGACGATTCCGGGAGCCATGGGCCATCGGTGCCCGTCTCCCCCTCAGCCCAAACCGAGGCGCACGACACAGCGAAGCGCCCCGGAGCAGCTGGCTCCGGGGCGCTTCGTCGTACGGCGTGGATCAGGCGCCGAGCTTCTCGGGGTTGTGGACGTCCATCGAGCCGATGTGGGCCTGCGACTCCTCGAGGCCGGCGTCGGAGGGCTTGAGGCCCTTGTTGAAGACGCGGTCGCGCTGCTTGGCGCGGATGTCGTGGTGCGCCTCGCCCGGGACGTCGAAGCCGAAGTGGGCTTGGGCCTCGCGGACCTCCCAGATCCGGTCGCTCACCGGCGTGATGCCGAGGATGGCCGGCGCGGCGACGTCGACGGCAGCCGGAGCGAGCATGGAGAACATCCAGAGGCGGATGTTCATGGAGCGCTCGAAGAGCTTGTGCAGCGCCTTGTTGCCGACGAGCGCGTAGGCGTCGAGCAGCGGGCCCTGCTGGAGGTTCGCCATGTCGCGCATGTGCTTGGGGTAGGTCGAGATGACGCCCTTGCTCATCGTCCACATGACCGGCGCGAGGGCCTTCTTCTGCCAGGCCGGCATCGACGGCGGAAGCGCGACGCTCAGCGGCATGATGAAGTGGATCATGTCCTGAGCGCCCTCGGAGGCGGCCAGGCGCGGGCGCCAGGCCTCGAAGTAGGCGTGCACCTCGGCGCGGGTCGCGGGGACCTCGTCGGGGTTGATCGTCTGGAGCTTGGCGATCTCGCGGCACTCTGCCCAGAACTGGTTCTCCTCCGCCTCGGTCAGCTTGCCGGGGCCGAACATCTCGTAGCACTTGAGGATCGAGTGCCACGCGGTGACATGGATCCACAGCTGCGAGTCGGCCGAGTTGGCGTCGTAGGTGCCGCCAGTCACCGGGTCGTGCCCGACAGCCTTGGAGTGCACCTTGACCAGGACGTCAGCCGCCTTGGCGGTGACCTCAGCGCCACCGAAGAGCTGCATCGCGAAGTAGCGGAGCGTGCGGCCGTAACGCGTCGAGGGGCGGTACTTCACGCCGCCCGACTGGATGACGGCAGCAGCCAGGTTGGGATCGAAGTGCTCGATCGTCACCGCGCGTGCGAAACCGAGCACGTACGACGTCGGGTGCGACCAGACCTTCCAGGAGACCGAGTCCGGGCCGAGGAAGCCGTAGTCGGCCTGCGGCTCGTACGCCTTCAACATCTGCTTGCGGGTCTTGATGCCGAGCATCCCGGCGCCTCCTTGTTACGGGGTCGTAGCAATTTTCTACAGGCCCGTAGGTTCGCATGCGCCAGGGCGTCGCGGATAGCGTTTCCGGCGTGAGCCGAGACACAGCGTCACAGACACCGCGCCGACGCTACGCGGCACGACTGCCCGTCGACGAACGCCGCGAGCAGCTGCTCGACGCGGCCCTGACCGTGCTGGTGCGCGACGGCTATGACGAGGTCAGCGTCGAGGCGATCGCCAAGGAGGCCGGCGTCACCCGGCCGGTCGTCTACGGCGCGTACGACGGCCTGGAGCCACTCCTCCACGCCCTGCTGGACCGCACCCGCGACCGGGCGCTCGGGCAGGCGATGGCCCTTCTCCACGAGGCCGGGAGCCCGGCGGACGTCGACACCTGGATCCTGCGCGCGATGGACCTCCTCGTCGAGCAGGTCCAGGCCGACCCGGAGGTCTGGCGACCGGTGCTCGGCCTCACCGCGGGAGCCCCCGCGGTCGTGCGCGACCGGATCGCCGAGACCCGCGAGCTCATCCGCGGCTACCTCCAGGCCGGTATCGAGGCCGGCATCGACCTGCGCGGAGGCCCGTTCGTCGACGCCGAGATTCTCTCGCACATCGTGCTGGCGATGGCCGAGGAGTTCGGCCGACTCGTGCTGCAGGACCCACCCCGCTACGACAAGGGCCGCCTCGTCAGCGCTCTCGAGGGACTGCTCGCGGCGGCCCCGCCGACGCGGAGCTGAGCGGGTCGGTGCCGGATGTCGGCGCCAGCCCCTAGTCTCGCGCCATGAGCGACACGATGAGGGCAGCCGTAGTCCAGCGGGGCGAGTTCAGCGTGGTGGACCTGCCGGTCCCCCAGCCCGGGCCGGGGCAACTCCTCCTCAAGGTCGTACGGGCCGGGATCTGCGGCTCCGACCTGCACGCGCGATCGCACACCGCCGACCTGCATGCTCTCGGAGTCGACCTCGACTACCCCGCGATCATGGCGCCCGAGCAGCAGGTGGTGCTCGGGCACGAGTTCGTCGGCGAGCTCGTCGCCCGCGGACCCAGGACCCGCCGTAGGTGGAAGGCCGGCGCCCGGGTCGTGGCCCTGCCGATGGTGAAGCACGGCAACGAGATCCACATGACCGGCTTCGACGTCGCTGCACCGGGCGCGTACGCCGAGTACGTCCTCGTCCAGGAGGGCTTCGCCTTCGAGGTGCCCGACGGCGTGGACGATGAGAAGGCCGCCTTCGTCGAGCCGCTCGCGGTGGCCTGGCATGCCGTACGCCGCGGCGAGGTCGGCCGACGCCCCGCGATCGTGATCGGCTGTGGCCCGATCGGGCTGGCGATCATCCTGATGCTCAAGGCGTCCGGCGTGAAGACGATCATCGCCTCGGACTTCTCCCCCACCCGACGCGACCTGGCCCGCCAGTGCGGTGCCACCGTGGTCGTCGACCCGCGCGAGCAGTCGCCGTGGACGGCGTACAAGATCCCCGGGCCGATGGGCTCGGTCACCGAGTTCGCCGACTTCGGGCTCACGGCGATCGGCGGGATGCGCAAGGTGCCGTTCTTCCCGTGGGGCCGGGTGCTGCGCATAGGCGACAGGATCGGCGCGGCGCCGGCGGGACCCGTCGTCTTCGAGTGCGTGGGCGTTCCGGGCGTGCTCGACGAGATCATGGCGAAGGCCCCGGTCCGGACCCGGATCGTCGGCGTCGGTGTCTGCATGGAGCCCGACACCGTGCGCACCACGCTCGCGCTCAACAAGGAGCACGAGATCCGGTTCGTCTTCGCCTACGACCCCGAGGAGTTCCAGCACACGCTGGGCATGATCGCCTCGGGCGAGGTCGACCCGTCGCCGCTGCACACCGGCACCGTCGGGCTCGACGGACTGGCGCAGGCCTTCGCCGACCTCGGCGATCCCGAGCGCCACGCGAAGATCCTGGTCGACCCCGCGCGCTGAGGACGGAGCACGACCAGCAGCACCGGCGCGCGTGCGACGTACGTCTCCTTGACCACCTTCTTGACCGATCGGTAAATTAACCGATCGGTCAAGAAAAGGAGACGCCCATGGACCTCACCGCCTTCTGGCACGCGATCGAGAACCCGATCCTCTACGCGCTGCCCGTGTTCGCCGTCGTCATCGCCCTCGAGGCCGCCTTCTACGCCTGGGACGCGAAGAACGACGCGATGGCGTCCGCCGGGAAGGGCTACCTGCCGATCGACACCCGGACCAGCCTCTCGATGGGGGCCGGCGCACTCGTCGCGATGCTCGTCTTCAAGACGCTGACGCTGGTCCTCTTCGTCTACCTGTGGCAGAACTTCGCCCTCTTCGACATCCCCGTCACGTGGTGGTCGTGGGCCCTGCTCCTGCTGGTCACCGACTTCACCTGGTACTGCAACCACCGCTTCTCGCACCGGATCCGCATCGGCTGGGCGGCGCACCAGGCCCACCACTCCAGCGAGTACTTCAACTTCGGCACCGCGCTGCGCCAGAAGTGGAACCCGTGGTCCGAGGCGATCTTCTGGCTGCCGCTCCCCCTGCTCGGCTTCGAGCCGTTCATGATCTATGTGGTCTTCGGCGCCAACCTCGTCTACCAGTTCTTCAGCCACACCGAGCGCGTCGGCCGGCTCTGGGCCCCGGTCGAGTACGTGTTCAACACCCCGTCGCACCACCGTGTCCATCACGGCTCCGACGACATCTACCTCGACCGCAACTACGGCGGCATCCTGATCATCTGGGACCGCCTGTTCGGCACCTTCCAGCCTGAGATCCACACCCCGACGTACGGCCTGACCACGCCTGTCGACACCTACAACCTGATCGAGCTCGAGTACGGCGAGTACCGCAACATCTGGTGCGACGTACGCCGCGCGAAGGGCCTGCGCGCCAAGCTCGGGTACGTCTTCGGCCCACCGGGCTGGAACCCGGTCGACGGAGCCCCCGTCCTGCCGCCCCACGACGACCCCGCCCGCTTCGTTCCGGCCGGCGCCGTCTGATGTCGCTGCTGCTGCAGACCCCGCGAGCGCTCCTCTCCCGCGGCGTACGACGGGTGACCGGCGCCCCCAGCCCGCTGGCGGGGCGCGTCGTGATGATCACCGGTGCGTCCTCGGGCATCGGCGAAGAGACTGCGCTGCAGGTGGCCCTCCGTGGTGGGCACGTCGTGCTCGTCGCCCGACGCGCCGACGAGCTCGAACGGGTACGCCGGGCCATCGAGAAAGCAGGCGGCAGTGCATCGGCGTACGCGTGCGACCTGACCAACGGTCCTGCGGTCGACGTGCTGGTGGCGGAGGTACTGGATCAGCACGGCGCGATTGACTACCTGGTCAACAACGCCGGCCGGTCGATCCGGCGCTCCCTCGACCTGGCCTACGACCGGATCCACGACTTCGAGCGCACCATGGCGATCAACTACATCGCCCCGGTACGGCTGACCATGGGTCTGCTGCCGGCGATGCGGGCGCAGCGGTTCGGCCACGTCGTCAACATCGTGACGTGGGGCATCCAGATCAAGGCGCCTCGGTACACGGCCTACATCGCGTCGAAGGCCGCGCTGGACACCTGGGCCCGGATCGCGGGCCGTGAGACCTGGGCTGACAACGTCACGTTCACCAACATGCGGTTCGGCCTGGTGCAGACGCCCATGACCGCTCCCACCGAGGCCTATGCCGGCCGGGGCGAGACCGCCCAGCATGCGGCACGGCGCGTCGTCCGCGCACTCGAGGACCGGCCAGTCGTCGTCAACACCACCCTCTTCGCCCGGGTCTGCGAGGTCGCCAACCTCGTGACGCCGCGACTAGCTGATCATCTCGGCGCCCGCGGCTACCGCTCGTCGGAGGACTCCTCTGCGGCACGGCGGCACGGCGCCTGAGTACCCTCAGGCTGGTGGCCGCCCGACCCTCCCCCGCCAAGCTTCCCCGCGACCAGCGAGAGGCACTGCTGCTCGATGCGGCGCGCGAGGAGTTCGGCGCGCAGGGCTATGCCGGGGCCTCACTCGGTGCGATCGCGGCGCGGGCCGGGGTCAGCAAGGCGCTCGTGCTGACCTACTTCGGTTCCAAGGACGGGCTCCACGCGGCCTGCGCGGAGCGGGCCGGCAGCAACCTCGCCGTACGGATCGAGGAGGTCATCACCTCGCGCGTCGACCCGGCGGACATGGCGCTGGCGACGCTCACCGCGATCTTCGAGGGCCTCGACGGCCGCCAGCAGGACTGGAACGTCCTCAACGACCGCACGGCCCCGTCGAGCACGGACGCCGGCAAGGTCGCGCGCGACCAGCGCCGGACCATCGCCGAGCAGGCGACCCGCGGCATCGCGAACCTCGACCGCTTCGCCGCCCTCGAGAAGGACGACCGCGACCTCCTCACCAGCATCTGGATGAGCTCGGTGTCCGCAGTCGTCAACTGGTGGCTGCGCCACCCCGACCGCACCGCAGCGGAGATGGCAGAGCGCTGCGGTCGCATCCTCGCCACCCTCGACGACGGCTGAGGGCCCGTCCGGCCTAGGCTTCTGCGTCATGCGCATCGCCACCTGGAACGTCAACTCACTGAGGACCCGCATCGACCGAGTCGAGGCCTTCCTCCAGCGCCACGACATCGACGTGCTCGCGATCCAGGAGACCAAGGCGAAGGTCGAGCAGATCCCCGAGATGGGCCTGCAGATGCTCGGTTACGAGGTCGCCGCGGTCGGCTACGACCAGTGGAACGGCGTGGCGATCGTGTCGCGGGTCGGGCTCGAGGACGTGACCGTGGGCTTCCCCGGCATGCCGACCTTCAAGGACGCGAGCGAGGCCCGCGCTCTCGGCGCGACCTGTGGCGGCGTGCGCATCTGGTCCCTCTACGTGCCCAACGGCCGCAAGCCCGACGACCCGCACTACGCCTACAAGCTCGAGTGGCTCGCCGCGCTCCGCGCCTCTGCCGGGGAGTGGCGCGAGGTGCCGACCGCGCTCGTCGGCGACTGGAACATCTGCCCCACCGACGCCGACGTCTTCGACGTCGCGCAGTTCCGCAACTCGACGCACGTGACGCCGCCGGAGCGGGCTGCGTTCTCGGCGTTCGAGGAGGACGGCTGGCTCGAGGTGACCCGGACCCACGCGGAGGGGTACACCTACTGGGACTACTACCGTAACAGATACCAGAGGGACCGTGGCCTCAAGATCGACTTCGCGATCTGCTCCCCTCCACTCGCTGAGCGAGTCACTGGCGCATTCATCGACCGCGAGGAACGAGACCCGGACGTGTTCGCGGGCGCCCCCTCTGACCACGCCCCCGTGGTCATTGACCTGCGCGACTGAGCCTCAGTAGCCCGAGCGCTTCGCCAGAAGCAGGAACACCAGCGCAACGCAACCAGCCAAAACAGCAAGCACGACTAGGCTCCTGAGAGCACCGAGCGCCTGTGTCCCCAGCGTCTGCTCAGGCGGCTTCACGGTGCAGTGGCAAGGGGGAAGACTCTGCGTCCGGCCTGCCTCAATGAACCCACTTACTCGACATGGCACATCGCGGCCTCCAGACAGCCCCAGAAAACCCATGCCACTGCGGTGAAAGTCCCAACGGTGCTTGCACCTGGGGCATAGATCCGACTCGACTGCCATGTCCCACACCCTATTGGCGAACTGTTCGCCTAGGAGCCGAAACCGGCAGTCGCCTAGTTGGCGTGCTCCCTCAGCCAGTCCTCCAGGTCTTCGCGTCCCCAGCGAGATACCGGACGGTACGGGTTCGGCCCACCGAAACTGCGTGTCGGATCAGTCTTCGGCGGGTTGCCTAGCAACCGCTTCAGCGTCGGAATGTCGCCGTAGTAGTAGGACACTCGCCCATCACTGAAGGTGACGATCTGGGGCCGACTTCCCCGGACAGAGATCGGGATGACGATGCCCAGCTCGCGAGCGGTCTCGACAACCTGCTTGCGCATCACCGCGACCTGCTCGTCTGCGGTCTGCTGCTCGGAGACCTTGGCGACCTCGACCTGACGCCGGATGCGGGCGGTCACGTCGAACTTGTGCCATGCCCACCAGAGAACTCCAGGGACAGCGACTATCGCCGCGATGATGACCCCAGCGATCACCTGCTCCGTGATGCTGTCGGCACTGAGCTTCACGGCGGCACCTACGCCCTCGGGTCCAGGTCGATCTTTCCATCGACATACAAGGTGAGCAGATCCTCGATCAGTCGCGTCATCGTCCGGTCACCGGGGCCGGGGCGCTCAGGGACGCCGTAGACCTGTTGAGCCTCATTCCAGAGGTCGTCCTCGATCCTCACCTTGCGTTGCGGCGGTCCCTTGTGTCTGTCGCCGCCGCGCTTGTCCCCTGTCGCCATGCGGGTCATCATCTCAGCCTTCACTGCCCTCTCCTCTCATTCGTGGGCGCTCATGGGCTCACAGGTGTGAACCCTCCTCGTCCGTAGACTTGGCAGCGTCGGCCCGGTGGGACCATCACTCTCACCGGGCCGCACTGTCACTCCTCGGACCTCTCAGTCACTCGGGCGCTTCGCTCGATCCCTGACGTGCTCTCGCACGTCTTCCCTGTCCCACTGCTCACGACGACGGAGCAAGAGGGTCACCAACACCGCTGGCCGGCCGGGTCGCTCAGCGACCACAACGGTCAGTCCGTCCCTGACGTACCTGACGTGTCCGGCGTGACTCTCAGTCACGTGCGGATCACTGAGCACCTCAGCGACCACGGACCACGGCACCTGACGCTCCTCCCTCTTGGCGAGGAAGTGCATCGACGGCACAGTGTTGCCAAGGTCCAGGCGTCGCCCACTCACGCCTTGGTCGCCTTCTTGGCCTTGGTGAGCTCGGCCTGCACCTGAGTCAGCAGGTCACTCAGGAGCTCCCTGTCAGCCTCCTCGATCTCAGCCGCAGCGATCCGCTTGGCCGTGGTCAGGAGACGCTTGGCGTCCGCGATCACCTTGGAGTCGTCGTCGCCACCCTTGCTCTGGTTCGTCTTCTTCGTGACCTTGCCGTCACGGCCCACGGTCTCCCGGTCAGCGTCAACGTCACCGCTCTCCCGACCCTGCTGGATCGCCTTGTTGACGGCACCAGCGGAGACCTTCAGAGCCTCGGCGATCGCCTTCTGAGGCATCCCCGCGTTGTAGATCAGGACGAACAGGTGACGCCGGGACTGAGTGCTCAGCGTCTTCACGTCAACGTTGAGCGAGCCGAGCACGTCAGTCAGGTAGGCAGTCCAGGACTTGTACGCCTTGCCGGTCGCCGGGTCACTGAGCATCTTGTGGATCTGCTGACCCTTGGCCTCCTCGATCAGGTTGAGGAGGGCATCGTGCGAGTGGAGCACCACGCGGAAGCCGTCACGGATCTCCCGATCAAGTCGAGCTGCCTCAGCGGCAGGCGTGCCGGCCACGTCGGACGGCTTCACGATGGTCAGGTTCACAACGTCGCCAGCGGCGTCCAGGACGGCAGCCTCAGCGGTCTTGGTGCTCTTGGTCTTGGTGGTCATGTCTCTTGCCTCTCAGGTGGTCGTGAGGCGTTCACGGGTGTGAACGTCTCGGGTGTCTGGCACCCAGCGGGCAGAGACGTGCTCCCATCACAGGCACGTCTCTCCCACAAGAGGTCAGGCAGTCAGCCGAAGACGACGACGGGCCAGCGGTTGCTCCCCCACGCCTGCCACTCGTCGCAGCCGTCGCAGAGCCACGGGTGGCTTCCCTGCCACTCCTCCGGGTCACCAGCGATCACGCTGGTCATGGGCAGCAGCGCCCCGGCGTCATGTGTGTGCCCGTAGTAGTCACGGCATCCCGAGTCGTCGCCGTTGGCGAGCATCAGGGCGCAGCAGTCACAGACCTTCAGGTCTCCGGTGATCGTCGCCATGTCAGATCACCCCGTGTCCGAGGCAGTAGTCGATCGGCTCGCCACACGTCTCGCACGTGGGCCACTCCTCGGCGTCTTCCTCGTCGTCGCAGAAGGCCGTGACTCCGGGGAGCACCACGGGCTCAGTCAGGTCGTCGTGCTCGCTCATGTACCAGCGAGCGATGGTGCAGTCACCGACCTCAGCGATGTCAGGCGAGTAGGCGTAGACCTCCCAGACAGCGCCCTCGGGAGCGTCAGCACCAGCGGGGCGCACCACGCCCATGCATCCCCCGGCAAGGTCGTACAACTCGCCGTCCAGGTGGCGAGCCAGCGCCACGGTCTGCCCGTAGTAGTCAGGCGTCCAGATGCCGTCGTCGTCAACGGTGCCCAGCGGGTAGGTCAGGACGTGCTCGGTGAAGCGCCCCGACATGGGGCCAAGCATCTTGCTCATGGTGTCTTCCTCTCGGATCAAAGGTGGTGGGTACCCACCAGTCATGCGGCGACGACGGGGCGGATCATGCCCAGGCTGAGGGCGTAGCTGACCGTGGACTGGTGACGGGTGGTCGTCAGCGAGTAGCGCGTCTCGGGCATCACCCATCCGAAGTCAGGGACGTGCCATGCGATCGGCGTTGCGTAGGAGTAGACCGCGTAGTCAGCGGTCAGGAAGGACTCCACGTACTCACTCGGCAGGCGACCAGAGTCCCAGCGGCCCAGCGTCTCTCGACCCTCCAGAGCGCCATGCGTCTTGAAGGGGTCACGGTTCACCGCGTAGCGAGCGATCTGGCGAGCGTCACGGGTGCTGATCTTGGTCATGGTCTTCCCTCTCGGGCTCATGGGTTCACGGGTGTGACCCCTCAGTGAGTGCGCCGGGACTTGCACCCGGCATCGCTCGCCACCCGTCTCCGGGTAGGTCATGGCGCACGGCTCTACTCGGGCTCGCACTCTCGACCGTTGCTATAGGCGTGAGTTGTCACGGTGGGTACCCACCACTCATTCCGTTCCACTGTTGAGTTCTCAAGGGTCATGCGGTCACCGCGATCTGATCCCCGGACTGAAGCGCCGGACCACTCACGCGGGCCTGTCTGCTGCCGCACTGGCGGGTCTAGATCCGACTCGGGCAGAGCCCCGCTTGGAGGATGCTTGCTCGGTTCCGGTTGACCCCGGTGCCTTGCGACAGGAAGAACATTACATGGTGGGTACCCACCTGTCAAACCATGCCCGCCAGTGAGCGCCATTCACGCTCAGATCAGCCGTTCCCCTAGGTGTGTCAGGCGGACACACTGCCGCCCGACATGAGCCGGTGGCGTGGCCCAGCGTGCGACGACGGGACGCGGGCAGGCGCGGTGCCCCGGTCCCCTGTCGTCGTGCCTGACAGGCAAGCGCGCGCCACTGAGCCCGTGAGCCTGCCTGCCTTGCTCGCTTGCCCTGCCCGCGTGATCCAGGCGAGAGGTAGTCGAACAGACGTTCGATCAACCACGAGTCGGCCAACTGGTCGAACGTTTGTTCGGTTCGGGTCAGCCCCTCCCCCTATGACCCCCTCGGCGCGGGGGCCTGGACCGCCACGTCATAGCAGCAAGACTCGCGTTGCATTCAGAGGTCTGGAGCTGGAGGTCGCCCCGAGGAGGAGTTTCCGCGTTTTCCTGCGTGTCGGCGCACCCGTGGCTAGCCTCTTGAACAGAGCCACAGGTGACCCGAGACGCCTGTGGCTCTACCTATGTCTCGGGGACGCACGAAAGAGCCCCGTTGAGAGGCCATGACGGCATCCCAGACGGGGCTCAGCGTGCTTCTACTTGCGACGACAGGGTGCGGACCAAGGGAGATCGCTCCCCTGCCTGTCGTCGCAACCAGATCGGATCGTGCGACCGCTAGCGCGGCTTCCTGCGGCGGGATCTCACTCGAAGATCGCGGAGACGCTGGCGAGTACGCCGTCGTCATCCTCCTGGACACGCTCCAACTCGATCTGTGCCTTGCGACGATCAGTCTCGGTGAAGAGCAGGCTGTTGAGGTTCTGCATGAGCACTCGGAGGAGTTCCGGGGATCGACGGCCACCCTGTGAGAGCCAGTGATCGACTCCCTCGCACGTGAGGAAGAGGATCGACAGGTCGGAGCTCTCGTAGAACTCAGCCTGACCTGACTCCAGGCCGGCCTCCCAGACCTGACGAGCGATCGGGTGCCATTCGGGATCGGCCTCGATCGCCAGCAGCGGCTTGGACTCAGCCTTGGTGATCTTGTCCTGTCCACGGCTCTTGCGGGCGCGCTCACTGCCGGGAGCAAGGTCGGTGGATCGGTTTCGAGGACGTGGCATCAGCCCTCCTTCCACCCCGCCGCAGTGGCGAGGTTGTCGTATTGGTCGCTCCGGTGCTCACTCGGGAGACAGAGGACGCTCATGGCGGTGTTCGGGTGATCGCCCATCGGACCCAACTTGGTGAGCACCGCGTTGAGCCACTTGTGCGTCTGCTCGTCAGTCAGGCTCTCGCGGGCATCGGCGTAGCCCTCGGCGATCTTCAGGGCGAGCTCATGAGCCACGTCGTCCTCGATCAGGGAACCGAGGAGGTAGGCCGGACTCGGGTACGTGTCCATCAGACCTCCTCTCCCGAGTCGAGTCGTCGGAGAGTCGGCACCTTGTCGATCAGGAACGCCGAGAGGCGCGGTGGAGCGATCTGCACGAAGTTGCCCAAGGGCAGGTTGGCGATCGCATCGAAGTCGCCGTTGTAGATCAACTCGACGGTCACCTGCCCGGTGTTGTGCTGGATCAGCACGTCCAGAACCTCGACGCGGTTCTTCTCGGTCTGCCAGTGGGCGAACTCGTCGCCGTCCGCGAGCCGAAACATCGTCCAGCCGTCGCTGGCATCTTCAGCGATGCCGTCGCGGAAGCCCGTGAAGATCAGGTCCAGGTCATCGTCGGTGCTGATAGTGGTCATGTGTTGCTCCTCGTCGTCTTGGTGCTTGCCACCCGTCGCCTGCGGCCACGGATCTGTTGGGTGTAGCGGTCTCGCAGGTCCCTGCACTTCGGGCAGCGAAGAGGGAGCGGACCAGCCTTGCCAGCCACTCCCTCGATGCCGCAGTCGCAACAGGTGTACGAACGTGAACCCTTCTTGCGCAGACCCTTCGGTGCCTTGGCGGGTCTGCACCTGGGTGTGCAGTAGCGATGGACGCCGCTGGTCATCGGAAACTCGTTCCCACAGCTCGGGCAGCGAGCCAGTCCGATGAACTTCCTCGTCTGCCTCATGCAGCGTCCCGTTCCTGCTCGCTGGCAGCGGTCGCCCCGGCGTTTTCAGCCGACGAGAAGGAAGTCCGGCGCGGTGATCCCTTCCGCTTGATGAAGCCGCTCCAACTGGCGTCCTCACCGTCAATCTCGAACATGGCCCACTCGGTCGTTCCCTCGTAGCGGCTTGCGACCTCGGTGATCTTGTCGCTGGCCTTGGCCTTGTTCCGAAGAGCCGTGATGACCTTCCTCTGGTAGGTCTCGATGACGAGAGTGTTGGCGAAGTCGCTCGTCATCGCCTTGGTCTCGCGCTCATTGGCCGGAACGTACGATCCTCGTCCGCTGACAACGGTCGCCCCGCTGTTTTCAGGGTGGATCAGGGTCTCGGTGGGGAGTTCTCCCCCTCGCTTCACCAGACCACTCCAGGAGACGTCGGTGACCGGGATGCGGAACTCTGCCCAAGGCGAGGAGCCGTACGAGCCGCTCTTGGTCTCGGTGATGTTCTGGTTCTGCTTGGCCTTGTTCCGCAGAGCCCTCAGGACCGGTTTCTGTGCGGTCCAGATCGTCAGGTAGTCGTCGGCATCCGTCGTGTTGAGGATGGTCTCGCGCTCGTAGTCGGTCAGGTGCTTGGTCATGGTTGTCCTCCTTTGGACATGCGAAAGGGGCACCCTCCTCGGCAGGAGAGCGCCCCTTGGTGTGTGCGGTCATTGGGTCAGGCACGGGGCGGTGCGGACAGAGGAGCGCAACTCCTCTCGCCCCACACCTGACGACTCAGGATCAGCCGTTGTGGGCGTCCGCGGCCTCGAAAGGCTCTTCGTCGGCCCAGAAGGTGTTCGCACGCTCAGCAGCAAGCTCGCTGAGGTTCTGAGCGAACGAAGCCACGGCCTCGCTGCCGGGTCGCTTGATCTGGATGGTGTTGCTCATTTGTCAGTCCTCCTCGGACTCGATGGATCGGCGGTTGCGGCAGGAGCCGCAGGGGCAGCAGTCACGGCACCGGCAGTGGGCAGGGTGCTTCGCCCAGGCGGGCATGACTGCGGGGTTGTGCGGCTTGGTGAAGATCGCGGCGGCGATGCCGTCCTCGGCCCTTGCCTGGATCAGGTCATCGCGAGCCTGCTTCCGAGACAGCCGAGAGTCGCCGTTGATGAACTCTCGATCGCTCACGTACGGGTTGACGTAGGTCATGCGGAGACCTCGACCGGCTCGTAGGTGAAGTCCAGCTCGACAGTGATGCCGAACTTGCCGTCGTACATCCGGTTGTAGATGCGCGGCTGGCCCTCGGGCACCCAGGGGCCACAGTCCTTGACCTCAGCCACGTTGATCTTGCTGAGCACGCCGGCCGACGTGTGAACGCCAGCGCGGAAGTGGCTGATCGCATCGTTGATGAACCCCTGCATCTGGTAGAGGGGCGGGTACTCGTCCTGAATGCCGAAGACGGCGACGACCTTGCCCTTGGCCGTGCCTGCCTCGATCACGTCCAGAGACGCCTCGATGGTCTGCCAGAGCGGCTTGTAGTAGGCGTACGAGTTGCCCGCCTTCTTGCCTCGCTGGATCTCGGCCCCGAACGTCTGCTCTAGTGCCTCAGCGAACTGCGACACCGCGAGGACGGAGGGCTGTGCGAGTCGAGTCACCGGCCAGAGAGCAGAGTCGAAGTCGATTACGTCGCCGTAAACGTTGACCTCAGACCCGGTGCCTCGGAGAGCGTCTTCCAGCGCCTCCAGGTCAAGCCCGGTGACGCCTCGCTCGGTCACTCGGACGATGCCACTCGCCTTCACGGTTCCGTAGCCCTTGGTCGGCTCGGTCTGGCTGAGGATCACTGCGTCAGCGATCCCCTTCACGTCACCGGGACGCTTGCGTACGAGCACCGGCACGTCCACAAGTTCAGAGATCGTGTCGGCGACGAACAGGGCCAGATGGTTGTCGGCGAGGAGAGGATCCACAGCACGCTGAGCCTTGCGGAGATCGGCCTCAGCTGGCTTCAGCTTTCCCTTGGTCGCACGGATCGCCATGTCAGCCTCCACGACCTCCAGTGGAGACACAGAGTCGTCTCCCCCGTCGATCCGCCTGTCCAGAGCGGCCTTGGTTGCCTCAGCGGCGGCGAGGGTGTCAGAGAGAGCCTTGACGGTGGCCTGGGCCTTGGAGAGCTCGAGCTCCAGGTCTCCCTTGACCTCCTCGTCTGCCTCGATCCCAGCGGAGATCAGAGACCTGATGACCTCTACTCGCTGTCCCTTCAGGGCGTTGATGTCCTCGGTGATCGAGCGGTGGGCGTCGATCAGGTTGTCGTTGATGGTCTCGGTCATGTGTTTCCTCCTTGGTGAATGTGAGTGAGCAGGGTTCTGGTCGTGAACCCTCAGCGGCGCTTGCTTCGCTTCGCCTTGGCAGCGGCGAGGTCGAACGAGTGGTGGACCTGAACCGAGGTCACCCCGATGTGCTGGCGGCGGTGGCCGTCGAACGACGGCAGAAGGTGGTTCCAGATCTGCCACGGCTCGGCCAAGAGCACCGGGGTGGTGATGGTGGGTCGATCGGTTCGGGTCTGCTTGCTGGTCAAGTGGTTGCCTCCTTGTGGCATCAAAAAAGGCACCGGAGAAAACTCCGATGCCTGCTGGCTTGGTCGATCTATTCAGTTGTTGTGCTGGGAGCGATCTCAGGTGGCCTGGGCGAGAGTCCAGATGCAGTCCGAGCCTGAAGTGCATCCAAGGCAACGACACTTCGCCTCTGCCTCCTCCTCCACTGCCTCCACCTTGCTTTCTGGAAACCCGGAAGCCTCAGTAGAGATAAGAGAAGGAGTAATGATTAGAGAAGTAGAGAGGTTTACTCTTCCGTTCCGGGTTTCCAGAACGCCCTTGGCTTCCGGGTTTCCAGAATGATCCTCTGGGAGGTATGCCTGAAGGATCGGAACGTTGACGAAGTAGAGCGTTGTGTCCTCGCGCCGCTGGATCGCTCGAATGACCTCGCGCTCCGATGCCCACTTGCGAGCGGCGTAGAAAGCGTCCTTGCCGCATCCCATGTCTGCCGCCGTCGTCTTCCAGGCCGTTGAGCACCCGGCTTCCCCACGCGAGTTGATCGTGTGGAGCAGGAGCTTCACGTTGCCGGGGACACCACGAACGTCGCGGATCAGCCACCCGATCTCTGTCTGACTCAGCGTCATGGCGTTCTCGCCTGCTTCTCATGATGAACGCAGTAGGCCGAGCCTCGCCGTCGAGCAGCCTGACAGGGTTCGCCGTCAGATCGGACTCCGCTGCATCGGGAGGTTTCAGCGACCGCCTTGCCTTCCTCGTAGCCGAGTTCGTCCCTGAGCGATCGGATCAGCCTGACCCCATCCGCCTTGCTCATCGTGCCGAGGATCGCCTCGCCAACGTCGAGCAGGTAGTAGTCCAGAATGAACTGGTCGAGTCCCTGCATCTTCGCCCACAAGACCTCGACGTAGCTGGACTGCTTGTCGGTAATCGGTGCCGTCACGTGCTGTCTCCGTACTCGTCCCTCCAAGGAGAGTTGGGCATGATGACCCATCCGCCGTCCTTGACCGTCTCCCTGACAAGACGCACGAGCTGGTAGCCCTGGAAACGGATCTCTCGACCCGTCCTCGCGTTGTGCGCGACGTAGAGCCACCGCTTCCCCGGCTTCACCCGGTCCTTGATGAAGAAGTCACCCACCACGGCACCGACGAGACTCTGCGCCTCGCTGTCGGCTCGATCGAAGATCGCTTCAGCCTCAGGGTTGATCGTCGTCACGCTTCTCCTTCGTTCTTGTGTCGTCGTACTTCGTCCAGGTCCCAGACGTGATAGCCACCCAGCCGGCCGACCGGCTGAAAGGGCAGTCGCTTCCGGGTGTGGCGCTTCTTGAATGCCTCGACCTCGATGCCGAGCTCATGTGCTGCGTCTGCTGACGTTCCGAGTCGCTGTTCCATCTGTGTCTCCTTCCTCTTGGTTGTGATGCGGGCATGAAAAAACCCCTGCCATGTGACAGGGGTGAAGATCAGGGGTTCACGGTCATGAAGGTTCACGGCCCACGGACAGGGACATGAAGGGCCAAGGAGGAGCGCCCCCTCGCCCAAGACCTGCCAAGAACAGGTGAAGGGCGAGGGGGCACCGCGCTACAACGCCAAGGGGAGAAGACTTGACGGAGCGCGAGTAGGGGGCCATGACCACGACCGTCCCCAACCGAGCGATCCCACGTGAAGACGCGACTCAGGAAGTGCGGCCTGAGCCGACGCGGGAGCACGCACGTGCGGGCGCAGCAGGCACGTCGTGCGCATCTGCTTCCACAGTTTAATAGTTTCTTGCCTACAGGTTAGACAACCCTGTCAGCCGAACTTTCTTCGGAAACCTCTACTTATACAGACGCGCGCGGACCCGGCTTTAACAGGATCGGATCGAGCTACGAGTCTGTAACGATCGACGGACAGGGACACCTTCAGTCCTGCTGGCATACCCCTATCGGTCCAGATCCCGAGTTTGTGGCATGGCGTCCCCAACCTTTTTCAACCGCGCAGCAGGTCGAGCAGGTTTCGCACGTCGAGCGCGTCCACGGTGACCTGACAGTCCACCCACTCACCCGCACGGCCCTCAGGACTCGTCTCCAAGTCCAGGAGAGCCCGCTCCAGCCGGATCACTGACTCTTGGCGCTGATCGGTCAGGCATGGATCACAGGCCGGGTCTAGGCAGTCGCTCGCGTCATGGTCAGTCATTGGTCTCGCCTTCCTTCGTCTCTGGGGTGAGTCGGGCGATCAGCGCCTCCCAGCCAGCGCGAGCCTCCTTGCCTTCTCCAGCCTCGATCGCATCGAGGAACTTCGACGGATCGCCGGTCTCCATCCAAGCCTTCGCGCCCGCCGACCACTTGGCCGGCTTGCGGTTGCGAGGGACACCGCGCCCGCCCCTGCCCTTCTGGCAGCCACAGCCCTCGGTGCGCCACCGCAGCAGGTTGTCCTGCCGAGCCTCGGTGAGGTTGCCGCACTCGCACTCGCACAGCCAGTAACGCTTGGCGTTCCGCATCGGTGCCTCACCCATCACTGTGAGGCGTCCGAACACCTGCCCAGTCAGATCCTTGCGCTTCCCACTGCCCTTCGGTCGTCCAGGGCCGGGAAGGTACCGCTGAGTGCGGTGGTCCCAGCCACCGAGCGCCTTGCCGTAGGCGACCTCGACGCCGACCAGCGGCATAGGCTTGCCGATGTACGGCCCGTCTTCGTTCGTCATGCTCTCCTCCTTCCTTTGTTGCACTCATGAGGGCATGGCAATGCCCCCGTCTTGTAGAGATAACAGGTTCAGTCCGTGAACCCTGACCCGCCCGCCAGCGCCGACAGTCAGCGCAGACCCTCGTTGACCATCCCCCAGATGACCTCGATCAGCTCGTCGGTGAACTCGGGAAAGTCAGGGTTGGCCTTCCCGAACTCACGAGCGCCGTACATGCTCCCGAGAAGGTCACACGCCTCCCCCGCGAGCACGCGAGGCTTGCCGTCGTCGTCCTTGTACGTCGTGACGATGCTGAACCGCGACGGGTCGAACTTGGTGTTCCCCGGCTTGGGGTTCGGGGTCACTGGGATAGCCACCACGTGCCGCCTGATGATAGTTCGCTTCACCGACAGGTTTGACACGTCGTAGTCGTCCATTGCCGCCCACGTCGAAGCCTCCTCAGCCTCAGCGGCCTGCGAGGCGACAGCCTTGGCCCTCTGGGCTCGGAGACCCTTCAGGATCGGCAGCAGGTCAGCGAGGTCGAGATCGCCAGCAGTGTGAGCGGCCTGCGCCTCCTCGATCTTGCGGTCGATCTCCTCGACGGGATCAGTCTCGGACTCCACCGCTACCGGGACGGTTGGAGCGTCCTGAGCGCGCTTCCACATCTGAAGGAAGCGGACGGCGTGCTCTACCGACTCGTCCAGCCACTCCTTCTTGATCCGCACCTTGCCGCAGCCGCCGATGATCCGGGCGCACTGGTAGGCACCGCCAGACACGTTCATCGTCGTCTTGCACACGTCGCAGATCGCGATGCCGCTCAGCAGGTTGGAGCGGGTGTTCCAGGCCGGTCGAGTCGCTCGCTGAGAGGCCACCTTGAATGCGGCCTCAGTGACCAGCCTTGGCACGTCCTCGGTAACCGTTCCGATGACTTCGCCCTTGTAACTCAGGAGGCCGGCGTAGATGGGGCTGTCGAGAATGCGAGCCGTCGCAGCGAACGACATCGGCTTGCCCGAGACCGTCACGACACCGCGCTCTCGCAGATCTCGACTGATCGCGTTGACCGACTCCCCCTTGGCGATGCGCTCATACGCCTCTCGGACGACGGCAGCCTCCTCCTCGACCACCTGCCAGTCACGCGAGTAGCCGAACGTCCGATAGCGCGAGCCGGGTGGCAGCCCCTTCTCCAGGCGCTCCTGCTTCTGGCGCTTCACACGGCGTGCCGTGTCCGCAGAGGACTTGTTCGCCATCATCACCAAGAGGCGAGCATTCATGCGCCCGTTCTCGGTGGACAGGTCAATGTCACTCGCGGTCGCAGAGCGGATCTCAGCGCCGTAGTGCTCAACTACCTCGATCGCGTCCTCCAGGTCGCGAGGGTCACGGGCGAGACGGTCCAGGTCCCACACCATGAGCCGCTTCGCTTCGCCAGTGCGTAGACGCTGGAGCGCCTGTGCCCAGACGGGTCGCATGACCCGGTAGGCGTGGTACGTGTTGCCGTACTGGTCCGTGAGCTCGACGCGCTTCTTCTTGTAGGCGCTGGTGTTGTTCTCGCAGTGGTGGACTGCAACGCGGCCACCGCGAGCCCTCACGGCCTCCTCGTTATCCTCATGTTGACGACCCACCCCGGCACGCTCGTCCGTAGGGTCGTCACTGATGCGCTCATAGGCATCCCACTCGGCCAATGTCATGCTCTCCACACTCCTAGCGTATTCATCCCGGTACTGGGACTACTACCGCCAGCGCTTCGAGCGCGACCGCGGCCTGAAGATCGACTTCGCGATCTGCTCCCCGCCGCTCGCCGCGCGGGTCACCGGTGCGTTCATCGACCGCGAGGAGCGCGACCCTGCTGTCTTCGCGGGCGCACCGTCCGACCACGCTCCCGTGATCGTCGACATCGCCGACTGACGGGTTGACGGTGTGCCGCCGGCGCCCGAGCAACTTTCGTGCCCGGGCACGAGATTCGCCGCCCGGAGACCGACGGGGACGTCGACCTTGGTGCCCCGGCGCCAAAGTCGCCGGTGGGGACGCGTCGTACGGTGGCGGCATGGCCAACATCGACGTCGACAAGGTCCGCTTCTCCCCGGTGCGTCTCCGCGAGGGCTATGACATGGGCGAGGTGGATGGCCACCTAGACCTGGTGAAGCAGACCCTCGACGCGCTCGACCGGGCGGTCGGCTCCGGCGGGCCCGTGCCCGGCGCGCTGCCGGCACCGCGGTTCACCCCGGTACGCATGCGGGAGGGCTACGACATAGGCGAGGTCGACGCGTTCCTCGCGGAGGTCGCGACCGAGGAGGCACGGCTGCGCCGGCTCGCCGGGCGTGGCCTCGCGCCTGCCACCAGCCCGCAGACCGACCCGGTGGTCGACCCCAGCGCGCCCGCCGAGGTCGTCGACGTGAGCGCGCCCTCGCAGCCGTACGCCGGCGCCGACGGCTCGTCGTACCCCGAGGTGATCCGCAAGGAGTCCTCCGGAACCGGCGCCCTGATCGTCGCGGCGCTCGTCGCGATCGCACTCGTCATCGCGATCGTGGCCCTGTTCTGAGCGGGGTCTGGACGTCCCTCTGCATCGCCCCGGCAGCGGTCAGGCGGCACGCAGGCGGCGGGGCAGAACGGGGAGTGTCAGTGCCGGGGCTTACCGTGACCTCGTGACCGCGGCTCCGACGATCTGGGACGAGGGCACCGAGCCGGCGCGCCGGGTGGTGCTCCTCGGCGTGGCGCTCACCCTCACGGCGGCCGCGCTCGACCTGCTGGTCGGCCACGACCTGGGGTGGATCTTCGACGTCTGCTTCGTGCTGCTCGCGCCGGCGCTCGCCCTCCGCGTCCACCCCCGCGACTTCTTCGCGATCAGCGTGACGCCGCCGGTGCTGCTGCTCGGTCTCTTCGTCGTCATCGCCGTCGTCGAGCCCGCGGTCATCGCGCGTGCCGACGACGGCCTCGTGCAGGCGACGCTCTCCGGGCTCACGCACCACTCGTGGGCGCTCCTCCTCGGCTACGCGGGATGCCTGGCCTTCCTGCAGGTCCGGCGCAAGCGGATCGCGGCGGGGCTGTGGCGCCCTCGACGGCCGGCTCAGTCCTCGAAGCGGTCCGCGTCGCCCGCGCCTCGGCGTACGACCTCGGGTGTGCCATCGGAGTAGTCGACGACCGTGGTCGGCACGGCAGGGCACTCCCCTGCTTCGACGACCGCCTCGACCAGGTGGTCGAGCTCCTCCTTGATCTCCCAGCCCATCGCGCGGGGCTCGGTCTCGCCGGGCAGGATCAGGGTGGAGGCCATCAGCGGCTCACCCATCGCCTCGACGAGCGCACGGATGATCGTGTGATCGGGGATCCGGACGCCGACGGTCTTCTTCTTCGCGTGCATCAGGCGGCGCGGGACCTCCTTCGTCGCCTCGAGGATGAAGGTGTAGGGACCCGGCGTGACGCCCTTGACCGCACGGAAGACGTGGTTGTCGACGTGGACGAAGGTGCCGAGCTGGCTGAAGTCCTTGCAGAGCAGCGTGAAGTGGTGCTTCTCGTCGAGGTCGCGGATCGTGAGGATCCGGTCCTTGCCGCTGTGGTTGTCGAGCCGGGAGACCAGCGCATAGCCCGAGTCGGTCGGGACCGCGATCAGGCCGTCGTCCTTGAGGATCTCGACCAGCTGGTCGATGACCCGCGGCTGCGGGTTGTCGGGGTGGACGTCGATGTAGCGGGCCACGTCCTGCGCCTTACCGGGTCGCCTGCTCGGCGGCGCGGAGGTCCTTGCGGAGCTCCGGCGGCAGGGCGAAGATCAGCGACTCCTCGGCCGTGTGGACCTGGGTCGCGTCGGGGTAGCCACGCTCCTTGAGGTAGCCGATGACCCCCTGGACGAGCTCCTCCGGAACGCTCGCGCCGCTCGTGACGGAGACGGTCGCGACGCCGTCGAGCCACGCCTCGTCGATCTCCGAGGCGTCGTCGATGCGGTACGCCGCCCGGGCACCGGCCTCGAGGGCGACCTCGGCCAGACGGACCGAGTTGGAGGAGTTGGCCGAGCCGACCACGATCACCAGGTCGGTGCCGGGCGAGATCTCCTTGACCGCGAGCTGGCGGTTCTGCGTGGCGTAGCAGATGTCGTCGGACGGCGGGTCGAGCAGCTCGGGGAACCGCTCGCGCAGCGCCGCCACGGTCGCCATGGTCTCGTCGACGCTGAGCGTGGTCTGCGAGAGCCAGACGACGCGCTTCGGGTCACGGACGACGACCTTGTCGACGTCCCACGGGCCCTCGACCAGCTGGGTGTGGTCGGGCGCCTCGCCCATCGTGCCCTCGACCTCCTCGTGACCGGCGTGGCCGATGAGCAGGATGTCGAAGTCCTCCTTGGCGAAGCGGACGGCCTCGAGGTGGACCTTGGTGACCAGCGGGCAGGTGGCGTCGATCGTCTTGAGGCTCCGCTGCTCCGCCTCGGCGTGCACCGCCGGGCTCACGCCGTGGGCGGAGAAGACGACGGTCGCGCCCTCGGGCACCTCGTCGAGCTCGTTGACGAAGATCGCGCCGCGCTCCGCGAGGTCGCCCACCACGTGCTTGTTGTGGACGATCTCCTTGCGCACGTAGACCGGTGCGCCGTAGAGGTCGAGCGCCTTCTCCACGGTGATCACCGCGCGGTCGACCCCGGCGCAGTAGCCGCGCGGGGCGGCAAGACGCACCGCCTTGTCGGCCTCGTCGGGGCTGAGGACGGCGGGGACGCCGAGGTCGGTGCTCATGGGGCTGAGTCTACGGGCGCGCGGGTCGTCCGCCTGAGGCCTGCCGACGTGGTGGGCCTCAGGCGGACGACCTCGGTGTCAGCTGTCGAAGTCGCGGCCGCGCGGACCGGTCCGTCCCAGTGCGGCGAGGCCGGCCAGGAGGAGGGCCGCGACGAGCGCGCCGACGGCGTACGGGAGCTTGTCGTTGCCCTGGCCGACGAGCCAGCCCGCAGCCATGGCCGCGCCGAGTGCCAGCACGAGCAGGATGACTGTCAGCGCCAGCAGGCGGGAGCGGAACCAGCCGTGGGTCTGTTGCACGTGGGCGAGGTACGCCGCCCGGGTCTGCTCGAGCTCGGTGGCGAGCTGCGCGGCGCGGACCTCAGCATCGCGGCGCTGCCCAAGGGCGTCCTGGGCGACCTCGGTGTGGTGGAGGACCGTTGCCTCGACCTTGCCGCGCTCGACGGTGCGCTCCTCGAGCGCGGTCTCGGCGGCGGCGCGAGCCTCGGCGGACTCCGCGGCAGCAGCCTCGGCCTCGAGGCGGGCGGTGTGGGCCGCGTCGGTCGCCTCGGCTTGCGCGGCGAGCGCTTCCTGGACCCGCTCGACCTCGGCCTTCGCAGCCTCCGCGGCCTCGCGCTGGGCGTCGGCAGCAGCCTGGGCGGCCTCAGCAGCAGCCTTCGCCGCCTCCTCGGCAGCGGTGCGTGCCTCGCTCGCCTCCACAGCGGCCTGCTCCGCGGTGGCGCGGGCCTCCGCCTGCTCCGCTGCCGCCTGCTCGGCTGCACCCCGCGCCTGCGTGGCTGCCTCGAGCTCACCGGCGAGACCGGCGACCTTGGCGTGGGCCTCCTCCTGTGCGGCGAGCGCCTTGGCGGCGGCCTCGGTGCGGTCGAGGGCATGCTGCTCGGCGGCCTCGCGCTGCGACTGGGCGTGCTCGGCGAGGGCGGACTGGTCGACGGCGCGCTTCTCGGCGGCCTCGCGCTCGGTGTGCGCCCTCGCGGCCGCCTGGGCCTGCGCAGAGGCAGCCTGCTCCGCCGCCGTGCGGGCCTTGGCGGCAGCGGTCGCGGCAGCCTCGGCCGCGCTGCGTGCTTCGTGAGCAGCCTTCGCTGCCTCGGCGTGCTCGGTGGCCTGGGAGTCGGCGAGGGCCCGCGCGTCGACCGCGCTGCGAGTGGCCTCGGCCAGCTCAGCGACCGAGGCACGCGCGGTGGCCTCCGCCTCGGCGGCCTCCGCGGCGCGCGCGGCGGACTCGCGGGCAGAGGTCTCCGCCTCGAGGCGCAGGGCCTGCTCGGCCTCGGCCTTCTCGGTCAGCTCCTGGAGCGCCACCTCGGCGGCAGCCCTGGCCTCGTGCGCCTCGGCGGCGAGACGCGCCTGCTCCTGCGCGGCCGTGTCGGCCTCGGCCCGGGCCTTCTGCGCATCGGCGACGGCAGCCTCGGCCTGCAGCCGGGCCTCAGCGAGGTCTGCGGTCGCCTTCTCCGCGTTGAGCCGCGCCTGCTCGGCCGCCGTGACCTGGCGCTGGAGCTCCTCGAGGTGCGCCCGCATCTCCAGCTCGCCCTGCTCCCGCTCACGGGCCAGGTCGACGAGGGCGCGCTCGGCGGCCTCGCGGGCGGCGTAAGCCTGCTCGGCCTGCTCGGCGAGGGTGGTCGAGCGGGTCTCGGCTTCCTGGCGCGCGAGGATGGCGGCTGCGGCGGACTGCTCGGAGGCGATCCGCTCCGCGGACTGCTCCTGGGCGGCACGCTCGGCGGCGAGGCGCAGCTGCTGCGCGCGCTCGGCGGCTGCAGTCGCGGCGAACGCCCGGTCGTTCGCCTCCTCGATGCTCAGCTCAACGCCCTTGCGGCGGCGCCAGAACGAGCTCGCGTGCTCCGGTGCGTCGTGCGGCGGAATGTCGGAAGAGGCCATGGAGGGAAGGCTATCGAGACGGAGAGGCCTTGTCGGACCAAACACCTAGGCTGCGGGCATGGCACTCGACACGTCCCCGGAGGCACCGGCCCCCGTCCGGCAGATCGCCCAGGCGATCACCGGGTGGGTCGACCGGCTCGGTGCCGTGTGGGTCGAGGGTCAGGTCGCCCAGGTCAGCCGCCGGCAGGGCATGCAGACCGTCTTCATGGTCCTGCGCGACCCGATCGCCGACATCTCGATCTCCGTCACCTGCTCACGCCTGCTCTACGACAGCCTCAACCCGCCGCTGGTCGAGGGCGCCTCGATCATCGTGCACGCCAAGCCGTCGTTCTACGCCCCGCGAGGCACGCTCTCCCTCCAGGCGCGCGACATCCGGATGGTCGGCCTGGGCGAGCTGCTGGCCCGCCTCGAGCGCCGACGCCAGCTTCTCGCCGCCGAGGGCCTCTTCGCCGCCGAGCTGAAGCGCCCGCTCCCCTTCCTCCCGACGAAGGTCGGCCTGGTCACCGCGCCCAACTCCGCCGCCGAGCGCGACGTGCTCGAGGTCGCCCGCCGTCGCTGGCCCGCCGTCACCTTCGAGATCGCGTACGCCGCGATGCAGGGCACCCGCTCCGTCGTCGAGGTGGTCGAGGGGCTGGAGCGCCTCGACAAGGACCCTGACGTCGGGGTCATCGTCATCGCGCGCGGCGGTGGATCGGTCGAGGACCTGCTTCCCTTCAGCGACGAGGCCCTCATCCGGGCGGTCGCGAAGGCGCGCACGCCCGTCGTCTCGGCGATCGGTCACGAGCCTGATCAACCGCTCCTCGACCTGGTCGCCGACGTCCGCGCGGCCACCCCCACCGATGCGGCGAAGCGGGTCGTGCCCGACATGGCCGAGGAGGTCCAGCGGCTCACGCTCGTGCGCGAGCGGCTGCGGCGAGCTGTCGATGGGCGCCTCACCACCGAGCGCTCCCGTCTGGACATGCTCCGGTCCCGGCCTGCGCTCGCCTCGCCCGGCACCTTGTTCGACAACCGTGCCGACGACGTGGGCTCGCTCCTGGAGCGCGCGCGGCGCAGCCTGGGTCACCAGCTCGACCGCGCGGTCGACGAGGTCGGTCACCAGCGTGCCCGGGCCCGGGCGCTCTCGCCGCTCGCGACGCTCGAGCGTGGTTATGCCGTCCTCCAGGACGCCGACGGCCACGTGGTGACCCGCAGAGGTGGCGTCACCTCCGGCGCCGCGGTCACGATCCGGGTCACCGACGGCCGCATCGCGGCCACCGTCGCGGCCGACCACTCCCCTGACCCTGCTGCTGAAGGACATGTTGATGACTGACTCGCCCGCTGACGCGACCCCCGTGGCCGACCTCTCCTACGAGGCGGCGCGCGACGAGCTCGTCGAGACCGTCCACCGGCTCGAGGCCGGCGGCACGTCGCTCGAGGAGTCGCTGGCGCTCTGGGAGCGCGGCGAGGCCCTCGCCCAGCGGTGCCAGGAGTGGCTCGACGGTGCCCGCACCCGCCTCGACGAGGTCATCGCGGCGCGCACGGCGGAGTGACAGGGTCAGCGGCTCGTGTCGACCGGGTCGAGCACGAGCTCTCCGATCAGCGTCTCGAAGTCAGCGGCGGATGCGCTGCCGAAGACGAGGAGGGCCATGCCCTTGCCGCGCTCCAGCTCGGCGTTCGGCTCGTCTCCGCGCTGCATGCCCAGCGGTGCGGTGTAGGCGCGGTCGTCGTTGTCGACCTCCCACGGCGTCCACTCGAGCGCGACGCCGGTGTCGAAGCCGGTGATGTCGCCCGGCTTGCCCTCGTCGTCGACGTACTCCTCGACGAGATCCCTGTCGCGCAGCGCGGCCTGGCGGACGCCGATGTAGCGCTCGTCATCGGTGAGGAGGTCGAGCTCCCACGCGAGGTTGTCGGGGTCGTAGACAGCGCGCGTCGCCTGCCAGCCCTTCGGCAGCTGCGGCGGGTACGCCGGGTCGAGGTCGTTGGCCTGGAGCCCCGCGACGACCTCGAGGTAGTCGACCGAGCGCGGCTCGACCTGGAGGTCGTCACGGTTGAGCGCGCGGAAGGCGACGAACGCGAGGATGACCAGCAGTGTCACGATCATCGCGCCGACCATGCCGGCGGCACTGCGCTCGTATCGCGCGCTTCCCTGAGCCATGGCCCCATCTTCGCAAGCGGTGCCCACCGACGCGCGTCAGGGGTCGTGTGGCGGTCACGGGCCGATAACATCAGCCGCATGAACGCGCCGGTGGACCTGTCCGTTGCCCCTTCCTCGCCCGACCGCAACCTCGCCCTCGAGCTGGTGCGCGTCACCGAGGCGGCTGCCATGGCCGCTGGCCGCTGGACCGGCAAGGGCGACAAGAACGGTGCCGACGGCGTGGCCGTCAACGCGATGCGCGTGATGATCTCGTCGGTCAGCATGAACGGCACTGTCGTCATCGGCGAGGGCGAGAAGGACGACGCCCCGATGCTCTACAACGGCGAGCAGGTCGGCGACGGCACCGGCCCCGAGTGCGACATCGCGGTCGACCCGATCGACGGCACGACGCTGGCCGCCAAGGGCATGAACAACGCGATCGCCGTCCTCGCCGCCGCCCCGCGCGGCACGATGTACGACCCCTCCGCCGTCTTCTACATGGAGAAGCTGGTGACCGGCCCCGAGGCCGCCGATGTCGTCGACATCCGCCTCCCCGTCGGTGAGAACATCCGCCTGATCGCCAAGGCGAAGGGATCCTCGCCGGAGGACGTCACGGTCGTCCTGCTCGACCGCCCGCGCCACGACAAGATCGCCGAGGACATCCGCGCAGCGGGCGCCCGGATCAAGTTCATCTCCGACGGTGACGTCGCCGGCGCCATCATGGCCGCCCGCCCCGACACCGGCATCGACCTGCTCCTCGGCATCGGCGGTACGCCGGAGGGCATCATCGCCGCCTGCGCGATGAAGTGCACCGGTGGCACGATCCAGGGCCGTCTCTGGCCCAAGGACGACGAGGAGCGCCAGCGCGCCCTCGACGCCGGCCACAACCTCGACCCCGACTTCGTCCTCCACACCGACGACCTGGTCACCGGCGACGACTGCTTCTTCGTGGCGACCGGCATCACCGACGGCGAGCTCATGAAGGGCGTCCGCTACCGCGCCGGCTTCGCGAGCACCGACTCCCTCGTGATGCGCTCGCGCTCCGGCACGATCCGACGGATCAGCTCCGAGCACCGCATCGGGAAGCTCCGCGCGTACTCCGCGATCGACTTCGAGCACTGACCTCGTCCCCCTGAGACGTCGCTCACGACGGCCCGCGACCCTCTTGGTTCGCGGGCCGTTGGTGCTTCACTGGGTGACGTGACTGAATCGATCGCCGTCTCCGAGGAACTGTTCGCCCCCGCCGGGCCGGACCAGGAGATCTGCTACCAGACCTTCGGCGATCCCTCGGGCGAGCCGCTGCTCCTCGTCATGGGCCTCTCCGGCCCCATGACGTGGTGGCCCGTCGAGTTCTGCGAAGGCCTCGTACGCGCAGGGTTCTACGTGATCCGCTACGACAACCGTGACGTCGGCCGCTCCTTCCGCGGCACCGGTCGCGTCGGGCGACGTGACCTGGTCAAGGCGTTCCTCGGGCGGCGGGTCGACGCGCCGTACTCCATCTCGGACATGGCCGGCGACGGCGTCGCCGTGCTCGACCACCTCGGCATCGAGCGGGCCGACATCTGCGGCATGTCGATGGGCGGGATGATCGTCCAGACCATGGCGCTCGAGCACCCCGACCGGGTGCGCTCGGTGACCTCGGTGATGTCCACGACCGGCAGCCGCCGGGTCGGCTGGCAGCACCCCTCGCTCATCCCCCGACTGCTGAAGCGACCCAAGCGCGGCCGCGACGCGTACGCCGAGTCCACGGCGACGTTCTGGAGCTTCATCGGATCCCCCGGTTACCCGGCCGACCTCGACGAGGTCCGCCAGCGGGCGCTGGAGACCTATGACCGCGGCATCAGCGCCTCGGGCGTGCTGCGCCAGATGATGGCGATCCTGACCCAGCCCAACCGCACGGCGGCCCTGGCCTCGCTCCCGATGCCTGCGACCGTCATCCACGGCCTCGCGGACAAGATGGTCCACGTCTCCGGCGGCAAGGCGACCGCCCGTGCGAGTGGCGCGGAGCTGCTGCTCATCGAGGGCATGGGCCACGATCTGCCCCGCGACCTGTGGCCGGAGATCACCGGCGCGATCCGCAAGACCGCGGACCGCGCCTCGGCGGGGGTGACGTGCGAGTTCGCGCCGCTTCGGCGATCAGGCGACGGGGACACGCTCCTCGTAGGCACCGTCGCCGAGCAGGCGCACCGCCTCGTCGAACTCGGCCTCGATCTCGGCGTTGGGCTGCCACGTGAGGCGACTGATCAGGATCGTCACGAGGCCACCGAGCACGAAGCCGGGAAGGATCTCGTACATGCGCGAGCTCAGCGCGTCGACGTTGCCCCAGACGACGACGGTTACCGCACCGGTCACCATGCCGGCGAGCACGCCCCACGTGGTGAGCTTGCGCCACCAGAGCGAGAGCAGGATCGCCGGGCCGAAGGAGGCACCGAAGCCGGCCCAGGCGTAGGCGACGAGCTCCAGGACCGTTCCGGTCTTCGGCCAGGCCAGGGCTGCCGCAATCAGCGAGATGGCGAGGACGGCGAGGCGGCCGAGCAGCACCAGTTGGCGGTCGGAGGCGTCCGTGCGGAGCACGGTCTTGTAGAGGTCCTCGACGAGCGCGGACGACGTGACCAGCAGCTGCGAGGAGATCGTGCTCACGGCGACGGGTCGGCGACGTGGCGAGCGGCGTCCGGGCCCCGACCACACGTACGACATACGACGCCGGGCCGGCGCGTGCTCGTGGCGCGCGCCGGCCCGGCGTGGGGACAGGGGCGGAGGATCAGCCCATGTGCGGGTAGCGGTGGTCCTTCGCCGGGACGAAGGTCTCCTTGATCACCCGCGGCGCGGTCCACCGCAGCAGGTTGAGCGGCGAGCCCGCCTTGTCGTCCGTGCCCGATGCCCGGGCGCCACCGAACGGCTGCTGGCCCACGACCGCACCGGTCGGCTTGTCGTTGATGTAGAAGTTGCCGGCCGCGAAGCGCAGCTTCTCCAACGCCCGCGCGACCGCGGCACGGTCCTGCGAGAGCACCGCACCCGTCAGGCCGTACGCCGTCCCTGTGTCGACGGTGTCGAGGATCGCGTCGAACTGGTCGTCCTCGTAGACGTGGACGGCGAGGAACGGCCCGAAGTACTCGGTCGTGAAGACCTCGTCGGTCGGGTCGTCGCAGCGCACCAGCGTCGGGCGGATGAACCAGCCGACGGAGTCGTCGTACGTGCCGCCGGCGAGGACGTCGATGCCCGGCTCGGCGTGGGCGCGGTCGATGGCGGCCTTGTTCTTCGCGAACGAACGGGCGTCGATGACCGCGGCGGTGAAGTTGGAGAAGTCAGCCGGGTCGCCGACCTTGAGCGCCTCGATCTCCTGGACCAGGCCCTCCTCGAGCTTCTCCCACACCGAGCGGGCGATGAAGGCGCGCGAGGCGGCCGAGCACTTCTGGCCGGAGAACTCGTAGGCGCCGCGGATCAGCGCGACGCGGACCGCGTCGACGTCGGCGGACGGGTGGGCGACGACGAAGTCCTTGCCACCGGTCTCGCCGACCAGGCGCGGGTAGGTGCGGTAGGTGGAGATGTTCTCGCCGACGGTCTTCCACAGGCGCTGGAAGGTGGCGGTCGAGCCGGTGAAGTGGATACCGGCCAGGTCGGGGTGCGCGAGCGCGACCTCGGAGACCTCGATGCCGTCACCCGGAAGCATGTTGATGACGCCCGCGGGGAGGCCGGCCTCCTCGAGGAGACGCATCGTGAAGTGCGCGGAGTACTGCTGGGTGGGCGACGGCTTCCAGAGGACGACGTTGCCCATCAGCGCCGGCGCAGTGGGCAGGTTGCCGGCGATCGCGGTGAAGTTGAACGGCGTGATCGCGTAGACGAAGCCCTCGAGGGGACGGTGGTCCAGGCGGTTCCAGGAGCCGTTCGGGTTGACCAGCGGCTGCTCGTTGATGATGTCGCGCGCGAAGCCGACGTTGAACCGCCAGAAGTCGGCCATCTCGCAGGCCGCCTCGATCTCGGCCTGGTACGCCGTCTTCGACTGGCCGAGCATCGTGGCGGCGTTCAGGGTGTCGCGCCACGGGCCGGTGAGCAGGTCCGCGGCCTTGAGGAAGATGGCGGCGCGCTCGTCGAAGCTCATCGCGCGCCAGGCCGGGGCAGCCGCCGCGGCCGCGGCGATCGCGTCCTCGGCGTCCTGCCGGGTCGCGCCGTGGCCGACACCGAGCACGTGGGCGTGGTTGTGCGGCTGCACGACGGTGAACTCGGGACCGGAGCAGACGCGCTGCTCACCGCCGATGGTCGCGGTGAGGTTGATCGGCTCGGCAGCGGCGAGCCGCTTCAGCTCGGCCTCGAGGCTGGCCCGCTCGGGGCTGCCGGGGGCGTAGTCGCGGACCGGCTCGTTGTACGGCGCGGGGACGGTGGTGACGGCGTCCATGGGTGGGTCCTCTCGGTGGGATCGGGTGGAAGTACGGGGCTGCGGCGAGCGCGGGAGCGCAGCCGTCAGCGGGCGAAGAGCGAGCGCAGGAAGAAGGCGACGTTGGCCGGGCGCTCGGCGAGACGGCGCATGAAGTAGCCGTACCAGTCGACGCCGTACGGCACGTACACGCGCATCTGCTCGCCCTCGGCGCGGAGGCGGCGCTGCTCAGTGACGCTGATCCCGTAGAGCATCTGGAACTCGTAGGAGTCCGGCGTACGGCCGGCTTCGCGGGCGAGCTGCTGCGCGATCGCGATCATCGTCTTGTCGTGGGTGGCGACCATCGGGTGGCCGTCGCCCTCCATGAGGATCCTCAGGCAGCGGACGTAGGCCAGGTCGACGTCGTGCTTGCGGGGGTGGGCGATGCTGGCCGGCTCGGCGTACGCGCCCTTGACCAGCCGCACCCGGGAGCCCTCGTGGGCGAGCGCCCGACAGTCGTCCTCGGTGCGGAAGAGGCAGGTCTGCAGGACGGCGCCGACCCAGGGGAAGTCGCGGCGGAGCTCGCGGAGGATGGCCAGCGTGGAGTCGACCGTCGTGTGGTCCTCCATGTCGAGGGTCACGGTCGTGCCGACCCGCTGCGCCGCCTCGCAGATGGAGCGGGCGTTGGCCAGCGCCACCTCGTCGCCTCCCTCGGGGAGCGCCTGGCCCATCGCGGAGAGCTTGAGCGAGACCTCGGCGCGGTCGGCCAGGCCCGTCTCGTCGAGCGTGGCGAGGAGGTCGACGTAGGCGTCGCGCGTCGCGGTCGCCTGCTCGAGGCTGCTGGTGTCCTCACCGAGGTGGTCGATGGTGACCGCCATGCCGGCCTCGACCAGGTCACGGGTCGCCCGCAGAACGTCGGCCTTCGCCTCGCCGGGAACGAAGCGCGCGACGAGGTCGCGGGAGATGGGCAGCGTGGTGACGAGGCGGCGTACGTGCGGCTTCTGGGAGACGGCGAGGAGCGCGGGGCCGAGCATGGGGACCTCCGGGAGAACGGGCTTCTCTCCAACGTACGCCGGAGCAAACCCGCGATCTCTCGACAGATGCCACGCACCTTGGTCTAATCCAGTGACAGATGCTCAAGGCCAGGAGACAGCGTGCGCCCCGAACTGCAGGACCTCGTCGACGAGGTCTCCCGCCTCCTCCAGCACCCGGTGACGCTGGAGGACCGCAGCTTCAACCTGGTCGCCTTCCACTCTCACAGCGAGCGCATGGACGACGTGCGCCAGCGCTCGATCCTGGAGCGCAAGTCGAGCGGGGAGGTGCGCCGCTGGTTCGAGAACTTCGGGATCGCGACCGCGACGCAGCCCGTGCGGACCCCGTCGGCGCCCGAGCTCGGCGTGCTCGCCCGGCTCTGCCTGCCGGCCCGCTGGAAGGAGGTCACCCACGGCTATCTCTGGGCGATCACCGAGGACAACGAGATCGACGACGCCCTGCTCCCCGCCGCGATGGAGCTCGCGGGGCGGGCGGGAGCGCTGATGGCACAGCAGGCCCGTACGAGGGAGGACCTGGGCTTCCTGCTCCAGGACCTGCTCTCCACGGACCCCGACACCGTCGAGCGCGCGGCCGACGAGATCGACGCGCGCCGGATCATCCGGCGCGGCGTTCCCGTCGCTGCCCTGGAGCTCCAGCTGGTGCGCCCGCCAGCCTCCGGCGTCGTCCCGGTGAACCTGTGGACCCTCCCCCGCTCCGTGCTCGCCTGGGCCGGCGAGGACCACACGACGCTGCTCGTCCCGCTGCCGGGCGAGGACCTCGGGCCAGCCCACGAGCTGGCCCGGCAGGCCAGGGCTCTCTACCTGGAACGACTCCCCGCCGGTAACGAGGCGGAGCTGGTGGTCGGCATCGGCGCGCCCCGCTCCGACCTCGCCGAGCTGCGGGCGAGCTGGCAGCAGGCACGCCTCGCGGCTCGCGTGCTCGCCGCCGTGCCGGAGCGGCGTCCGGTGGCGGCGTGGCCCGAGCTCGGCATCTACCGCCTACTCGGCTGCGGACCGACCAGCGTGCTCGCCGAGGCGGCCGTCGACACCGCAGTACGCCGCCTGCTCGAGCACGGCGACGCCGACATCCGGGAGACCGCCCTGACCTACCTGCGGACCGGCGGCAATGTCCAGCGCACCGGCGCCGCACTCAACATCCACCGCCAGACGGTCTACTACCGCCTGCAGCGGATCGAGAAGATCACCGGCCTCGACCTCTCGAAGGGCGAGGACCTGCTGCTGCTCCATCTCGGGCTCACGATGGCGCCGGCACTGGGTCTCGTACCGACGCCACCGCGCTGAGCGCGCGTCGCGCCACTGCAACGCCCGTGCAACCCTCCCCCGGTCAGGGACGGGGCGCCTACGGTCCGGAGACCGCAGTGCCTACCCAGGGAGACCCGTCATGACCGTCGCTCACATCACTGGTGCCGCCCGTGGCATCGGTAAGTCCATCGCGCTCCGCCTCGCTCGTGACGGGCACGACGTGGCGGTCTCCGACCTGGCCGTCATGGCAGCAGAGCTGGAGGCGACGAGGAAGGAGATCGAGGCGATCGGCGTCCGCGCCGTCGCCCTGCACGGCGACGTGTCCGACCCCGAGTCGGTACGCCGACTGGTCGCGGAGACCGCCGGGCAGCTCGGTTCCCTCGACGTGATGGTCGCGAACGCCGGCATCGCACAGACCAAGGCACTGCTCGAGGTCGGCCCCGACGAGTACGACAAGGTGCACGCCGTCAATGGCCGGGGCGTCTTCCTCTGTTACACCGAGGCTGCTCGGCAGATGATCGCCCAGGGCACGGGCGGGAAGATCCTCGGCGCAGGCTCGATCGCGTCCCACAAGGGTTTCGCGCTGCTCGGTGTCTACTGCTCGTCGAAGTTCGCCGTCCGGGCTCTCACGCAGGCAGCAGCCCAGGAGTGGGCACCTCACGGGATCACGGTCAACGCCTACTGCCCGGGCATCGTGGCCACGACCATGTGGGAGGAGATCGACCACGACCTCGGCGAGATCAACGGCGTGGAGACGGGCGAGTCGATGAAGGAGATGGCTGCCGGCATCAGCCTGGGACGCGTCTCGACCGGCGAGGACGTGGCCAAGCTGGTCTCCTTCCTCGCCGGCCCGGACTCGGACTACATGACCGGGCAGTCGGTCCTGGTCGACGGCGGCATGATCTTCGCCTGACCCAGCGGTGACGCGGCGTGACCGATCCGGGACGTCATAGGAGCTGGCGGTTCTAACGACCACCTCCTATGACGTCCGAGCCGGCAGGACCCTCAGACGCTCGGCTCCACGTAGACCGACGTCCCGAGCTCGACGAACTCCTGGCTCTTCGCGCGCATGCCCGCTTCGGCGGCAGCGGCTTCCGCCACGGCCGCATCGGCGGAGTCGGGCGTGAGGTCGGCGCCGAAGCGGTTGCGGACGTCCTGACTGATCTTCATCGAGCAGAACTTCGGGCCGCACATCGAGCAGAAGTGCGCGGTCTTGGCATTGTCCGCCGGCAGCGTCTCGTCGTGGAACGCCTCGGCCGTGTGCGGGTCGAGCGAGAGCGCGAACTGGTCGCGCCACCGGAACTCGAAGCGCGCGTGCGACAGGGCGTCGTCCCAGTTCCGGGCACCCGGGTGGCCCTTGGCGACGTCCGCGGCGTGCGCCGAGAGCTTGTAGGTGATGACGCCGGTCTTCACGTCGTCGCGGTTCGGCAGGCCGAGATGCTCCTTCGGCGTGACGTAGCAAAGCATCGCCGTGCCGTGCATCGCGATCGTGGCCGCACCGATCGCCGAGGTGATGTGGTCATAACCCGGAGCGATGTCGGTGACGAGCGGGCCGAGCGTGTAGAACGGCGCTCCGTGGCACCAGTCCTGCTGCAGGACGACGTTCTCCTCGACGAGGTTGAGCGGCACGTGGCCGGGCCCCTCCACCATCACCTGGACGTCGTACTCCCAGGCCCGCTTGGTCAGCTCGGCCAGCGTGCGGAGCTCCGACAGCTGGGCCTCGTCGTTCGCGTCGGCGGTGGCACCCGGGCGGAGGCCGTCACCGAGCGAGAACGCGACGTCGTACTGCTGGAAGATCTCGCAGAGCTCGTCGAAGTGCGTGTAGAGGAAGTTCTCCTGGTGGTGTGCGAGGCACCAGCCAGCCATGATCGAGCCACCGCGGCTGACGATGCCGGTGACCCGGTCGGCGGTCATCGGGACGTAGCGCAGCAGCACGCCGGCGTGGATCGTCATGTAGTCGACCCCCTGCTCCGCCTGCTCGATGACGGTGTCGCGGAAGATCTCCCAGGTCAGCTTGTCGGCCTCGCCGTTGACCTTCTCCAGCGCCTGGTAGATCGGCACCGTGCCGATGGGCACGGGCGAATTGCGCACGATCCACTCGCGCGTGGTGTGGATGTCGTCGCCGGTGCTGAGGTCCATCACCGTGTCCGTGCCCCAGGTGATCGCCCAGGTCAGCTTCTCGACCTCTTCGGCGATGCTGCTCGTCACGGCGGAGTTGCCGATGTTGGCGTTGACCTTCACCAGGAACCTCCGGCCGATGATCATCGGCTCGGACTCCGGGTGGTTGACGTTGTTGGGGATGATCGCGCGGCCCGCGGCGACCTCGCTGCGCACGAGCTCGACGGAGCAGCCCTCGCGCTGCGCGACGTACTCCATCTCGGGGGTGACGATGCCCTGCTTGGCGTAGTGCATCTGGCTCACGTTGCGGCCGGGGAGGGCGCGGCGCGGCTTGTAGGACCGGCCCTGCCACTGCTCCCGGTGTACGCCGGAACGCAGCGCGGCCTTGCCGTTGTCGAGCAGCTGCACCTCACGGCCGTCGTACTCCTCGGTGTCGGCGCGGTCCAGGATCCACTGCTCGCGCAGCAGTGGCAGACCGACCTCGGGCTGCGAGCCGGGGCCCTCGGTCGCGTAGCGGTCGAAGTGCTCACCGTTGGTGAGCTCGACACGCGTGACGGGCACCCCCAGCTCGCCCTTGAGGACGCGGCTGTGCGCGGGGTGGACGGGCTCGTGGAAGGGGCTGGTCTCGGGACGCTCGTCC
>NZ_DATIHB010000154.1:0-10963 GCF_035481145.1 Nocardioides sp.
GGTGGTCACCCATGTGGTGACCACCCGTCGTTCATTCCGGGGCTGCCGGGAACGGGTGGGGCGTCATCCGCGCACAGTGTCGCGGGGATTCGCACCTGTGCAAGGACGCGCCGTCCCGTCCTCAGCCGTCGGCGTCGCTCGCGCCAGGCCGGAGGGGTCGCCGCGCTGCGCATCCCTCTGCTGGCAGCTCAGAGCAGCGAAGCGGCCTCGCGGTCGAGCCACCACACAGTGGCCTCACGGCCTCGTGGAGCGACTGCGGGCACCTCGACGGGGTCCACGGTGCCACCCGCGGGCGCAAGCGCCGCAGCGACGGCCTCCGCCTTCGCCCCACCGGAGGCGACGAGCCAGACCTCGGTCGAGCGCGACAGGCGCGCGGGGGTCATCGAGAGCCGCAGTGCTGGGGGCTTGGGGGAGTCGACCACCGCGACGGCGTCCCGCGTGGACAGCACATCGTCCTCGCGGCCGGGGAAGAGCGAGCACGTGTGCCCGTCCGGGCCCATGCCGAGCATGACGACGTCGAAGTCCGCGGAGGGGAACTCCTGGGCGTACGTCGCGGCGGCATCCTGGACCGGCTGGCCAGACTCCATCGCCGGCGGCACATGCACGAGATCAGGGGAGGCGCCGAGGGGCGTGAGCAGGTCGCGCTGGGCAGCCGCGCAGTTGCGCTCGGAGCTCCACGAGTCGACGTACCGCTCGTCGCCCCACCAGAACTCGACGCCGTACCAGTCGACGGTGCCTGGCGCGGTGGCGATCGCGCGGTGCAGCTCCTCGATGATGCTGCCGCCGGCGAGGACCACGCGCGGGACGCGGCCCTCTGCCTGCAGGCTCGCCAGGCGATCGGTGAGCGCGCTGGCAACCGTGGCGACCAGGGTCGTGGCGTCGTCCGCCACCTCGACCGAGATGCCCATCAGAGGACCCGGTGCTGGTGGTAGTAGTCGATCAGGGCCTGGGTGGACGCGTCCTGCTCGCCGAGTGCTTCCTCATCGTCGCCGAGGGCGGGGACGATCTGCTTGGCGAGCTGCTTGCCGAGCTCGACGCCCCACTGGTCGAAGCTGTCGATACCCCACACCGCACCCTGGGTGAAGGTGATGTGCTCGTAGAGGGCGATCAGCTGGCCGAGCACCGACGGGGTGAGCGCGGGCGCCATGATCGACGTCGTCGGCCGGTTGCCGGGGAAGACCCGGGCGGTGACGATCGGCTCAGGCGTGCCCTCCGCGCGTACCTCGGCCTTGGTCTTGCCGAAGGCGAGCGCCTGGGTCTGGGCGAGGAAGTTCGCGAGGAAGAGCTCGTGGACGTCGGTGTCGCCGTCGGTGAGGGGGTAAGGAGCGTTGGCGAAGGCGATGAAGTCGGCCGGCACGATCGAGGTGCCCTGGTGGAGCAGCTGATAGAAGGCGTGCTGGCCGTTGGTGCCCGGCTCGCCCCAGAAGACCTCACCGGTGGCGGAGCTGACGGGCGTGCCGTCCCACCGCACCGACTTGCCGTTGGACTCCATCGTCAGCTGCTGGAGGTACGCCGGGAAGCGGTGCAGCAGCTGCGCATAGGGGAGGACGGCGTGGGTGCCCGCATCGAGGAAGTTGCGGTACCAGACGTTGAGCAGGCCCATCAGTGCCGGGACGTTGCGCTCGATGGGCGTGGTGCGGAAGTGCTCGTCCATCGCGTGCATTCCGCCGAGGAACTCCGCGAAGCGATCGTGGCCGATCGCGATCGCGAGCGAGGTGCCGATCGTCGAGTCGACGGAGTAGCGGCCGCCCACCCAGTCCCAGAAGCCGAAGGCGTTGGCCGGGTCGATGCCGAACTCCTTGACCTTGTCGAGCGCGGTGGAGACGGCCACGAAGTGCCGGGAGACCGCTTCCTCGTCAGTGCCGTGGAAGGTACGGCGGGCCCGGAGGTTGTCGAGCAGCCAGGCTCGGCAGAGCCGCGCGTTGGTGATCGTCTCGAGGGTCGTGAAGGTCTTGCTGGAAACGATGAAGAGCGTCGTGGCCGGGTCGAGGTCGGCCAGCTTGAGCGCGGCGTCGGTCGGGTCGATGTTGCTGATGAAGCGGACCTCGAGGTCGCCGTGGCGATACGGCGCGAGCGCCTCGTAGGCCATCAGCGGTCCGAGGTCGGAGCCACCGATGCCGATGTTGACGACCGTGCGGACACGGCGGCCCGTGACGCCCTTCCACTCGCCCGAACGGACCTCGGTGGCGAAGGCGTACATGTGCTCGAGAGCCGCGTGGACGTCGGTCACGATGTTCTTGCCGTCGACCATGACCGTCGCATCGGCCGGTGCGCGCAGCGCGGTGTGCAGCACGGCGCGGTTCTCGGTGACGTTGATCCGCTCGCCGTCGAACATCGCGTCGCGGCGCTCGGAGAGGCCGACCTCGTCGGCGAGCGCGAGCAGCGCCGCAGCGATCTCGGGGGTGATCAGGGCCTTCGACAGGTCGACGTGGAGGTCCGCCGCCTGGAAGGTCATCCGCCTGACGCGCTTGTCGTCCTCGGCGAACCAGCCACGGAGGTCCGGCGTGAAGCCGTCGGCGTGCGACCGGAGCCGTGCCCAGGCCGCCGTCTGCGTCGCGTCGACCGGGGACTGGCTCACGAGCCGACCGCCGCCAGCTGGGCCGTCACGGTCTCGACCAGCTCGTCCCACGACGTCACGAACTTCTCGACGCCCTCCCGCTCGAGGACGACGAGGACGTCGCCGAAGTCGACGCCCACCGCAGCGAGCCGCTCGAAGACCTCAGCAGCCTCGGCGCCCCGGCCGGTGACGGTGTCACCCGTGACCTGGCCGTGGTCGGCGAAGGCCTGCATCGTCTTCTCCGGCATCGTGTTGACGCAGCCGTCGACGACCAGCTCGGAGACATACAGCGTGTCGGGGTACGCCGGGTCCTTGACGCCGGTGGACGCCCACAGCGGCCGCTGGCGGTTGGCACCCGCGAGGGCGGCGAATCGCTCGCCGGCGAAGACCTCGTCGTACGCGGCGTACGCGGCCCAGGCGTTGGCGAGGGCGGCCCTGCCCTTGAGGGCCGTCGCCTCCTCGGTGCCGATCGCGTCGAGGCGCTTGTCGACCTCGGAGTCGACACGGGAGATGAAGAAGGAGGCGACCGAGTGGATGGTCGACAGGTCGATGCCCTTCGCCGCCGCCTGCTCGAGGCCGGCGAGGTAGGCGTCCATCACGGCGCGGTAGCGCTCGAGCGAGAAGATCAGCGTCACGTTGACGCTGATGCCCTCGGCAATGGCCGCGGTGATGGCGGGAAGGCCGGGCTCGGTCGCCGGGATCTTGACCATCACGTTGGGGCGGTCGACCGCGGCCCAGAGCTGCTTCGCCTGGGCGATGGTGGCCTCGGTGTCCATCGCGAGACCGGGCTCGACCTCGATGGAGACGCGGCCGTCGTACGGGTTGGCGGCGTAGACGGGAGCGAGCACGTCGCAGGCGTTGCGGACGTCTTCCGTCGTGAGCTCGAAGATGGCCTCGGCAGCGCTGATGCCACGGGCGTGCTCTTCGCGCAGCTGGGAGTCGTAGCGCTCGCCGTCGGAGAGCGCGCCGGCGAAGATCGTCGGGTTGGTGGTGACCCCGACGACGGAGGAGTTCTTGACGAGGTCGGCGAGGTTGCCGGTCTCCAGGCGCTCCCGGGAGAGATCGTCGAGCCAGATGGATACTCCGGCGGCGGCGAGTGCTTCGAGTCGTTCGGACATGGGTGATCCTTCTCCTCTGTGGGCGGGCGGAGGCCCGCTGGTGGCGTGTCAGGCGGTGGCGGCGGCGATGCTGTCCTGGGCCGCGGCGACGACGGCGTCGGCGGTGATGCCGTACTCCGTGAACATGCGGGTGGCGTCGGCGGAGGCACCGAAGGTCTCGATCGAGACGATCCGTCCGGCGTCTCCGACCAGCTCGCGCCAGCCCTGGGCGATGCCCGCCTCGACGGAGACGCGGGCCTTCACGGTCGGCGGGATGACCGCATCGCGGTAGGCCTGCTCCTGGGCGTTGAACCACTCGATGCAGGGGAGTGAGACGACGCGGGCGCGGACACCCTGCTCGGCCAGCTTCTCGCGCGCGGCGACCGCGAGCTGCACCTCGGAACCGGTGCCCATCAGCACGACGTCGGGCTCGCCACCCTCGGCGTCGATGAGGACGTAGCCGCCCTTGTCGACGTGCTCGGTGGTGTTGAACCCCTGCTCGCCGCGGGGGAACGTCGGAAGGTTCTGGCGGCTCAGCAGCAGGCCGGCCGGACGGTCGGTGTTGCGCAGGACGGCGAGCCACGCGGCGGCCGTCTCGTTGGCATCGGCCGGACGGACGACGTCGAGGTGCGGGATCGCGCGGAGCGCGGCGGCGTGCTCGACCGGCTGGTGGGTCGGGCCGTCCTCGCCGAGGCCCACGGAGTCGTGGGTCCAGACGTAGATCGTCGGCGCCTTCATCAGTGCCGCGAGGCGGACCGCCGGGCGCATGTAGTCCGCGAACTGCAGGAACGTGCCGGCGAAGACGCGGGTGCCACCGTGGAGCGTGATGCCGTTCTGGATGGCGCCCATCGCGTGCTCGCGGATGCCGAAGTGGAGCACGCGGCCCGCGTACGGGTCGGCCTTCCAGTCGTGGGTGGCGTGAGCGGCGGGGAGGAACGACGGGACGCCCTCGATGGTGGTGTTGTTGGAGCCGGCGAGGTCGGCCGAGCCACCCCACAGCTCCGGCATGAGCGGCGCGATCGCGTTGATCGTCTTGCCGGACGCCGAGCGGGTCGCGACGCCCTTGGCGTCCGCCGGGAAGACCGGGAGCGCCTCGGCGAGGCCCTCGGGAAGCGCCCGGGTCTTCGTCCGCTCGAGGATCGCGAGCTCGGCCGGGTGCGCGGAGGCCCACGCGTCGTACGAGGTCGTCCAGGCCTGCTCGGCCTCCTTGCCCCGGGCGACGAGGCCGCAGGTGTGCTCGAGCACCTCGGGGCGGACCTCGAAGGTCTGGTCCGGATCGAAGCCGAGGAGGGTCTTGGTCGCAGCGACCTCGGCGTCGCCCAGCGCGGAGCCGTGGGAGGCCTCGGTGTTCTGAGCGTTGGGAGCAGGCCACGCGATGATCGTGTTGAGCACGATGATCGACGGCTTCTCCGTCTCGCCCCGCGCCGCCTGGATCGCGGCGTAGAGCCCCTCGACGTCCTCGTGGTAGCCGGCACCGTCGGCGTGGTTGCCACCCTTGGTCCAGTCGACGTGCTGCACGTGCCACCCGTACGCCGCGTAGCGCGCCGCGACGTCCTCGGAGAACGACACGTCGGTGTCACCCTCGATGGAGATCCGGTTGGCGTCGTAGATGACCGTGAGGTTGCCGAGCTGCTGGTGGCCGGCGATCGAGGAGGCCTCGGCGCTCACGCCTTCCTGCAGGTCGCCGTCGGACGCGATGACGAAGACGTCGTGGTCGAACGGCGAGGCGCCGTCAACGGCGTCGGGGTGGAAGAGGCCCTTCTCGCGACGAGCGGCCATCGCCATGCCGACCGCGGTCGCGATGCCCTGGCCCAGGGGACCGGTGGTGGTCTCGACACCGGCGGTGTGGCCGTACTCCGGGTGGCCGGGGGTCTTCGAGCCCCACGTGCGGAACGCCTTGATGTCCTCGAGCTCGAGACCGAAGCCGCCCAGGTAGAGCTGGACGTACTGTGTGAGCGAGGAGTGGCCGCAGGAGAGGACGAAGCGGTCGCGCCCGATCCAGGCGGGATCGGCCGGGTTGTGCCGCATCACCTTCTGGTAGAGCAGGTACGCCACCGGCGCCAGGCTCATGGCGGTGCCGGGGTGGCCGTTGCCCACCTTCTGCACCGCGTCCATCGCGAGCACACGCGCGGTGTCCACCGCCGCCCGGTCGAGATCGGTCCAGTCCAGCGGCGTGGCAGTGGAGCTCACGAGGGTCCTCTCCTGAGGGGTGACAATCGGCACGTTGCCCGGTCGGGGCATCACGTCCGAGCCTAGTCGGTCGTGCCGTTAGACTCGACCCGCATCCCACCCCGTTCCCCAGAGGTATCCGTGACCCACGTCGACCAGCCCGCCCCGGGCGTGGACCAGCCCCTTCCGGCTGTGACGACCGACGACGGACCCCCGACGTGGAAGGACGTGGTGGCGGCGTACGTCGGGCTCACCAAGCCCCGCGTCATCGAGCTGCTGCTGCTCACCACCGTGCCGGTGATGTTCTTCGCAGCGCGCGGCATCCCCGACCTGATGCTCGTGGTGTGGACCGTCATCGGCGGCACGCTGAGCGCCGGCTCCGCGTCGGCGTACAACTGCGTCTATGACCGCGACATCGACGAGCAGATGCGTCGCACCCGGCGCCGCGCGCTCCCGCGCCACATCGTCGGAGCTCGTGGTGCGTTGGTCTTCGCGACGGTGCTCGCCGTGCTGTCGACGGCGATCCTGTGGTGGGGCGTCAACCCGCTCTCCGCGGGCCTCTCGATCGGCGCCAACGCCTTCTACGTCTTCGTCTACACGATGCTGCTCAAGCGGCGTACGACGCAGAACATCGTGTGGGGTGGCATCGCCGGCTGCTTCCCGGCGCTCATCGGCTGGACCGCCGTCACCGGCGAGCTGGCCTGGACGCCGATCGTGCTCTTCCTGGTCGTCTTCTTCTGGACGCCGCCGCACACCTGGGCGCTGGCGCTGCGCTACCGCGAGGACTACGCGAACGTCGACGTCCCCATGCTCCCGGTCGTCAAGCCCGCGGCCGAGGTGGGCCGCCAGATCGTCCTCTACTCGTGGGTGATGGTGGCGACCTCGCTCGCGCTCTGGCCGATCGGCGACCTGGGCTGGTTCTACCCGTCCGCCGCGCTCGTCCTCGGCGTCGTCTTCCTGGTCGAGGCGCACCGGATGTGGGGCCGCGCGAAGGGCACCGAGTCGCTCTCCGACATCAAGCCGATGCGGCTCTTCCACCACAGCAACCTCTACCTGAGCCTGCTCTTCGTAGCCGTCGCTATCGACCCGCTGATCACCCGCTGACCAGCCCCGTCGATGCTCTCGCAGCGCCCACGGCGAGTCGCGCCCGCCGCGCATGCCGCGCGTCAGAGCCGGGCGCGCGTGGTGAGCACGACGCGGGCGAGGCCCGCGGCGACCAGGGCGGCGCCGAGCATGTGCAGGCCGACGAGGAGCTCGGGCAGGTCGAGCCAGTACTGCACGTAGCCCAGGACGCCCTGGGCAAGCTCGACGCCCAGCAGCACCGACGCGAAGAAGGCGAGCGTGCGCTCGGTGCTGCGGGCGGCGAGCACCATCAGCGCGACGGTCAGCAGGACGAGCAGCCAGACCGAGACCCCGTGCACGTGGGAGACGACCTGCGGGTCGAGTCCGGTGCGCTTCGACTCGAGGTCGCCCGAGTGGGGGCCGGAGCCCGTGACGACGGTGCCGAGCCAGAGCACGACCGCGCCGACCGCGAGGGTGGCCCACGACAGCGTGCGGGTGAGTGACGAGGCAGCAGCCCGCGACGGCCCGGCGAGCTCGTCGATCAGCCACACGCAGAGGCCGATCATCACCATCGAGACCAGGAGGTGGCCGGCGACGATCCACGGGTTGAGGTCGGTCAGCACGGTGATGCCGCCGAGGATCGCCTGTGCGGGGATACCCAGGGCGATCGTGATCGCCAAGGTGCGCGCCACGTCCCGCCGCTGCCACAGGGAGATGGCGCAGGAGATCGCGATGGCAGCGAGCACGTAGGTGAGCATCCGGTTGCCGAACTCGATCACGCCGTGGAGTCCGAGCTCGCCGTGCGGGACGTACGACGAGTCCGTGCACCGCGGCCAGGTCGGGCAGCCGAGACCGGAGTCGGTGAGACGGACCGCGCCGCCGGTCACCACGATGCTGATGTTGGCGACGAGGTTGGCGAGCGCGATACCGGTGACGTGTGCACGGCACCAGGCGGCGTACCTCGCGCCCCAGCTCGCCACCCGGCTCCGGGCGTTGGTGGTCATCGGATTCACTCCCACTTGAAGAACCTGCCAGCCAGCACACCGCCGGCGATGGCCCAGAAGAGCAGCACGAACATGCCGAGCGTGTCGCACTGACCGTCGGCGAGGCCGGAGCGCATGACCTCACCCAGTGCCCCGGATGGCAGCAGGCGCAGGACACCCGCGCCTCCGCCGTACGAGTCGTAGGGGAGGACGACGCCGCCGCCGAGCATGAGCAGCAGATAGACGAGGTTGGCGACGGCCAGGGTGGCCTCCGCGCGCAGCGTGCCGGCCATGAAGAGGCCGAGCGAGGCGAACGCCAGGGTGCCGAGGAAAGCGCCCGAGAGGGCGACCACGACCCCGATCACACCACCGCCCGGCTCCCAGCCGAGCGCGAGGCCGACGGCAGAGATCACGACCGCCTGCAGGACCATCACACCGAAGAGCGCGACCACCTTGCCGAGCAGGAGGCCGTGGCGGGGGAGCGGGGAGGCGCCGAGGCGCTTGATCAGCCCGTAGCGCCGCTCGAATCCCGTGGCGATCGCCAGCGAGGTGAACGACGTGGAGAGCACGCCGAGCGCGAGCACGCCGGGGGTGAGCACGTCGACGACGCGGCGGTCGAACTCCAGTCCGAGCCGCTCTGCCCCGACGACACCGCCGACCAGTGCGAGCACGGGGATGACGAGCGCGATCAGCAGCTGCTCGCCGTTGCGGAGGAGGAGCTTCGTCTCCATCGCTGCCTGGGCGCGCACCTGCTGGAGCAGTGGTGCGGCGCCGGGCGCCGGGGCGAAGGTCCCCCGCTGGTCGAGGGTCATGACTCGAGCTCCCGTCCGGTGAGGTGGAGGAAGACGTCCTCGAGCGTGCGGGATCCGAAGCTGATCGACTGGACATCGACCCCGTGGGTGCGGCTCCAGTCGTCGATCGAGGCGCGGAGGGCGTCGGACGCGGACGTCTCGAGCTCGCGGTCCACGACGAGCCGCACGGTTGCCGACGACCCGCGCGTGAGCTCCTCGGGCGTGCCGGAGGCGACCAGTGCGCCTCGATCGATGATGTGGACCATGTCGGCGAGGCGCTCGGCCTCCTCCAGATAGTGCGTCGTGAGGACGATCGTCACGCCATCCGCCCTGAGCTCCTGCAACAGCTCCCACGTCGTACGCCGGGCGGCGGGGTCCATGCCCGCGGTCGGCTCGTCGACGAAGACCAGCTCGGGCCGGCCGACGACAGCCATCGCCAGGCCGAGACGCTGCTGCTGGCCTCCGGACAGGCGGCGGAAGGGGGTCTTGCCGCAGTCGCCGAGGCCGAGGCGCTCGACCAGCATGTCGACGTCGAGCGGGTGCGCGTGCAGCGACGCGATGTGCCGCAGCATCTCCACCGCGCGTACGCCGGACCACGCACCGCCGCTCTGCAGCATGACGCCGATGCGGGGGAGCAGCTCGCGGCGCTGGCTGACCGGGTCGAGCCCGAGCACGCGGACGGTGCCGCCCTGGGGCTTGCGGAACCCCTCGCAGGTCTCGAGGGTGGTGGTCTTGCCGGCCCCGTTGGGACCGAGGACGGCGGTGATGGAGCCGCGCTCGACGGTGAGCGAGAGTCCGTCGACGGCGACCTTGTCGCCGTACCGCATCACGAGGCCGTCGATCTCGACGGCGGGAGCGGAGGTAGCGGGCACGGGCGCAAGTGTAGGAACGAAAGTCGGATGCCGTTGTCGGTGGGCGCCGCTAGCGTCGTGATCATGACCACCAATGGCCGGGGGGCACCCGCAATCGAGGCTGATGGCCTCGTCAAGAAGTTCGGCGACAACGTGGCTGTGGACGGTGTCAGCTTCGCCGTCCCCGAGGGGACGGTGACGGGTCTGCTGGGGCCCAACGGCGCGGGCAAGACCACGACCGTCCGGATGATGACGACACTGACCAAGCCCACCGCAGGCACGGCGCGCGTCGCTGGCTTCGACGTGCGCGAGCACCCGGGGCAGGTCCGGGCGCGGCTCGGGCTCACCGGCCAGGCGGCGACTGTCGACGAGCTGCTGACCGGCCGGGAGAACCTCCGCCTCATCGGCTCCCTCTACGGCCTGCCGACGGCAGAGGTGAAGCGGCGCGGCGACGAGCTGCTCGAGCGCTTCTCGCTGACGGACGCCGCAGGCCGGATCGCCAAGGGCTACTCCGGTGGCATGCGGCGTCGGCTCGACCTCGCGGTCAGCCTCATCGCCCACCCGCCGGTGCTCTTCCTCGACGAGCCGACGACGGGCCTCGACCCGCGCAGCCGCGTCGAGCTCTGGGCGGTCCTGCGCGACCTGGTCCGCGACGGCACGACGTTGCTCCTCACGACGCAGTACCTCGAGGAGGCCGACCACCTCGCCGACGACATCGTGGTCATCGACCGCGGCACGGTCATCGCCCACGGCACCCCGCTGCAGCTCAAGGACGCGGCGGGCAAGGCGTCGATCGTCGTCACCGTGTCGCATGCGAGCGACCTCGAGCAGGCCGAGCGCCTGGTCCGCGCCTCGATCGCCGAGCTCCACGTCGATCCGGCCGCCCGCCAGATCACCGCTGCGGCCAACGGCCTCGCCGACATGACGCGCATCGCCGGAGTCTTCGCCGACAGCGGCATCGAGCTCGACGACCTCGGTCTCAAGCGACCGAGCCTCGACGACGTCTTCCTGCACCTGACCGGCCACCGGGCCGAGGACGATCAGGCCACCGAGACCGAGGAGGTCCTGGCATGAGCACGACCACTGCCCGTGAGGTCGGCGTCTCCCGCGGTGGCCTGCTGCGCCAGTCGCTGGTGATCACGCGTCGCAACCTCACGCACATCAAGCGTATGCCGGAGATGCTGCTCGACGTCACGATCCAGCCGGTGATGTTCGTGCTCCTCTTCGCCTACGTCTTCGGCGCCTCGATCCAGACTGACTCGCAGGCCGGCTACCGGGAGTGGCTCCTGGCCGGGATCATGGGCCAGACGATCACGTTCGCGTCGTTCATCGTGGCGCTGGGGCTGACCGCCGACCTCGACAAGGGGATCGTCGACCGGATGCGGTCGCTGCCGATCAACCCGGCTGCCGTGCTCGTCGGCCGCTCCATCTCCAGCCTGATCCACTCGAGCAT
>NZ_DATIHB010000155.1:0-4313 GCF_035481145.1 Nocardioides sp.
GCGGTCGCCCTTCCGATGCCGGACGAGGCGCCGGTGACCAGGACGGTGCGACCAGCCAGCGGACTGGGGAGGCCGGCCATACGGCGTACGACGCGGGCGGCTGCGGCCCGCGGGCCCTGCACGAGGAGCTTCACGTGACCAAGCCTCGCACCACACGCAACCCGACGGCCACCCTGGCGAGGTCGGCCGCGTCGTCGGCACAGATCTCCTCGAGGGTGTGCGATGCGCGTTCGATCCTTTCGGCGTCCGTCTCCTCCCAGAGCGCCACGCGTAGCGGAGCCGGCTGGTCGGCAGGCGTCGACTCGAGCACCTGCACCGTCAGCTGCGCGTGCACCGTGTGCAGGTCATCGCGCACAGCAGCGCGCGCCGTCGCCTCCCACCGGTCGCGGCGCGGCAGCGCGAGGACCCGGCCCAGGACCGACGAGAGTCCCAGCCGCTCACCGAGGGCGAAGTGGACCCGCGCGACGTCGACGGCATCGAGGCCCTCACGCTCCGCGGTCTCCACCACCCCGAGCAGCACGTACGCCGGCGGCAGCACCGCGACAGTCGTGGCCAGGTCCTCGTCGACACCGCGCTCGAGCAGGTGGTCGCGGCGGGCGAGGTAGGACTCCCGCTCACGACCGGTGAGCAGCTCCGGCAGCTCGGCCATCACGCGCTGGACCGCTTCCCCGAAGAAGTCGACGATCTCCTCACTGGCGAGCGGAGAGCGGCGGTTGGTGACCAGCCACCGGCTGGCCCGCTCGACCAGGGTGCGCATCTCGATGCGCATCTGCGTCTGAGCCGCTGCCTCGATCTGGTTGTCCTTCTCGGCGATCCGGTCGCGCAGGGCGAGCGACCCGAAGATCTCCCGCGCCACGAAGTTGGCCCGGGCCAGGTCCGCCGCGCTCGCGGAGGTCTCCTCCCCGAGCCGGTGCCAGAAGGTCATGCCTGCACCGTTGACCAGGTCGTTGACCACCTGGGTCACGACGATCTCGCGGCGCAGCGGGTGCTGCTCGATCCGAGGTCGGTACTCCTGGCGCATCCGCGACGGGAAGTAGGCGTAGAGGTCGCTGCGGAGGAAGGGGTCCTCAGGCAGGTCGGAGGCGAGCAGGTCGCCCGCGAGCGCGATCTTCGTCCACGACAGCAGCACCGCGAGCTCCGGGGCGGTCAGCCCCTCCCCCTGCTCGATCCGGCGCCGCACCTCGCCCGAGGAGGGCAGCGACTCGAGGTCGCGGTCCAGGATCCCCCGACGCTCGAGCTCCCGGATCCACGCCTCGTGGACGTGCAGCAGGTCGGGCGCGGTCGCGACGGCGTTGGCCAGGGCGAGGTTCTGCTCGGAGTTGTCGCGCAGGACAAGGGCGGCGACCTCGTCGGTCATGGAGGCGAGCAGCTCGTTGCGCTGCTTGCGGGTCAGGTCGCCGTCGTCGACCGCGCGGTCGAGCAGGATCTTCAGGTTGACCTCGCGGTCCGAGGTGTCGACGCCGGCCGAGTTGTCGATGAAGTCGGTGTTGAGGCGGCCGCCCGCCGCGGCGTACTCGATCCGGCCGCGCTGGGTGAGGCCGAGGTTGCCGCCCTCGCCGACGCAGCGTGCCCGGAGGTCGGCGCCGTCGACGCGGATCGCGTCGTTGGCCTTGTCCCCGACCTCGGCGTGACTCTCCGTGCTGGCCTTCACGTACGTGCCGATGCCACCGTTCCAGACCAGGTCGACCGGGGCGCGCAGGATCGCGCGGAGCAGGTCGTTGGGTGCCAGCCAGCCGGTCCCGGGGTCGATCCCGAGGGCACGCGCCACCTGCGGCGACAGCGGGATCCTCTTCGCCTGGCGCGACCAGACGCCACCGCCCTCCGAGATCAGCGAGCGGTCATAGTCCTGCCACGAGGAGCGGGGCAGCGCGAAGAGCCTGGCCCTCTCGTCGTACGACGAGCCCGCGTCCGGATCGGGATCGATGAAGATGTCGCGATGGTCGAACGCCGCCACCAGGCGTGCCGTTCGCGAGCTGAGCAGGCCATTGCCGAACACGTCACCGGACATGTCGCCCACACCGACGCAGGTGAACTCCTCACGCTGGCAGTCGATGCCCATCTCCCGGAAGTGCCGCTGCACCGACACCCAGGCGCCGCGGGCGGTGATGCCCATGGCCTTGTGGTCGTAGCCGACCGACCCGCCGGAGGCGAAGGCGTCACCCAGCCAGAAGCCGTAGCCCGCCGCCACCTCGTTGGCGATGTCGCTGAACGTCGCGGTCCCCTTGTCGGCCGCGACGACCAGGTAGGAGTCGTCCTCGTCGTGGCGGACGACGCCCTGGGGCGGCACGACCTCTCCTCCGACCATGTTGTCGGTGAGGTCGAGCAGCCCCGAGATGAAGGTCCGGTAGCAGGCCACCCCCTCGGCCATCCACGCCTCACGGTCGGAGGGGTCCGGCAGCTGCTTGGCGTAGAAGCCTCCCTTCGCACCCACCGGCACGATCACGGTGTTCTTGACCATCTGCGCCTTGACCAGCCCGAGGACCTCCGTCCGGAAGTCATCACGCCGGTCGGACCAACGCAGGCCTCCGCGGGCCACCGGCCCGAAGCGCAGGTGGACGCCCTCGACCCGAGGCGAGTGCACGAAGATCTCGAACTTCGGCCGCGGCTCCGGCAGATCGGGCACCGAGGTGGGGTCGAGCTTGAGCGACAGGAACGGCCGGTTCCTCCCGTCACCGTCGACGACGAAGTGATTGGTCCGCAGCGTGGCGGAGATCAGGCCGAGGTACGAACGGAGGATCCGGTCGTGGTCGAGCCGCACCACCTCGTCGAGTCCGCCCGTGATCCGCTCGGCGATCTCCTGCTCGGTCGGCGACGCATCAGCTCCCCGGTCCGGATCGAAACGAGCCTCGAAGAGCTCGACCAGCAGGCGGGTCAGCCCGACGTTCTCGCGCAGCGCCTCCTCGATCGACTCGAGGCTGAACGGCGTGCCCGTCTGCCGCAGGTAGCGGGCGTAGGCCCGGAGCACGACGACCTGGCGCCAGCGCAGGCCAGGATCGAGCACCAGGCTGTTGAAGCCGTCGACCTCGCAGGCGCCGGCCCAGATCGCCCGCAGCGCCTCCTCGAGCGGGCCCCGCTCGTCCTCCCCGACCGGCGCAGGTGCACGGAGTCCGAACTCATAGATCCACGTCTCACGGTCCAGTCCCTCGAGCTGGTGCGGGCGCTCATCGACGACCTCCACACCGAACGACGCGAGCATCGGCAGCACAGCCGTCAGCGTCAGCGGCGAGCCCACGCGGTACACCGTCAGACGCACCTCGTCCGGCGGGGCGTCGACACGGTCGGAGATGGCGATGTCCACACCCTCACCGCCGGTGATCGCCTCGATGCGCCGGACGTCTGCGGCAGCCGCGCGGGGCGAGAAGTCCTCGACGTACGCCGGGGGGAAGGCGCCACGGTAGGCGCGCAGCAGCCGAGCCGCCTCGGCCTCCCCGAACTCCGCGGAGACCGCGTTGACGAAGTCGTCCGACCAGGAGCGGGCAGCCTCGATCAGCTGCCGCTCGAGCGCCGGCACGTCGACCTCGGGAATGCCCTGGTCCGCTGGAGGACGAACGACGAAGTGGATCTGCGCGAGCGGCGACTCGCCCACCCGCGCGGTGAACTCGACGCTGGACCCTTGGAGCTGGTCGCGCAGGATCCGTGCAAAGCGCTCACGCACCGACGTGTTGTAGCGGTCTCGCGGCAGGTAGACCAGGCAGGTCAGGTAGCGGCGATACGGGTCCGGCCGCACGAAGAGCCGGAGCCGCCGGCGTTCGCGCGCCTGCAGCACCGCTTCGGCCACCGTGGCGAGCTCCTTGACGGGCGCGGTCAGCAGCTCGTCGCGCGGGTAACCCTCGAGGATGTCGAGCAGGGCCTTGCCCGCGTGGCTACGCGCGTCGAGGCCCGCCTCAGCCAGGACCCCGTCCGCCTTCTCGGCGAGGAGCGGGATCCGCCGCAGTGACTCCGTGTACGCCGCCGACGACCACAGGCCCAGGAAGCGGCGTTCACCGGTCACCTGGCCGTCGGAACCAAAGGTCTTCACGCCCACGTAGTCGAGGTACGACGGCCGGTGCACGGTTGCGCGCGAGTTGGCCTTGGCCAGCACGAGCAACGTCTTCTCACGGGCACGGGCACGCACGAACTCAGGCAACGGCCCGTCTGTCCCGCCCCCGCTGACCTGCCCACGCTGGTCGCGCAGGATGCCCAACCCCGTGCCCTGGACCGGCCTGAGCACGTCGTCGTCACCGAGCGCGTACTCGCGATAGCCGAGGAAGGTGAAGTGGTCCGCCGCCAGCCAGGCCAGCAGCCCACACCCCTGCTCCACCTCGGCAGCCGGT
>NZ_DATIHB010000156.1:0-6445 GCF_035481145.1 Nocardioides sp.
CGTGAGTGCCGAGGCCGCGAGGACGAGGCCCAGCAGCATCGATCCGCTGTCGCCCATGAAGAGGCGCGCCGGGTGGAAGTTGTGCGGCAGGAAGCCTGCGCAGGCACCGGCGAGGGCCGCGCAGAGGAGTGCAGCGGTCGAGGCCAGCACCTGTCCGTTGAGGTTGGCCAGCTGGTAGCAGAAGAGCAGGAAGGCACTGGCTCCGATGCCGACCACGCCCGCAGCGAGGCCGTCCAGCCCGTCGACGAAGTTGACCGCGTTGACCGTCGCCACGACCGTGACGACGGTCAGCAGCGAGGCGAGGTCGGGCGGCAGCGAGAACTGGCCGATGCCCGGCAGAGGGAAGTGCAGGTAGGTGACCCCGAAGAGGATGAGCAGGCCCGCTGCCACGACCTGCCCACCGAGCTTGGTGAGCGCGTCGAGCTCCAGCAGGTCGTCGAGGACGCCGATCGCGCAGATCAGCGCACCCGCGACGAGCACGACCCCCGCGTCACGGAAGACGTTGCCGGGGTTCTTGGCGCTGAGGAAGGGCAGGTGCCGGGCGACGAGGTACGCCGCGACCATGCCGCCGAGCATCGCGATGCCCCCGAAGTACGGGATCGGGATGACGTGCATGTCCCGGTCACGGACCTGGGCGACGGCACCGGTGCGCAGCGCGATCTCGCGCGCGATGACGGTCAGCAGGTAGGTCACCGAGGCGGCGACCAGGAAGACGACGAGATACTCGCGCATCAGCCCTCGTCGACGGCGTCGCCGGCCGTGAGCGTGACCCCGAGCGGGACGGTGACGGCATTGAGCTGGTCGAGGCTGAGCGCGCCCAAGCGCAGGACGCGCGGAGCGTCGGCGTCGGTGGCGGAGATGATCGTCGAGGGCTGGGCCCCGGCCGACGGGCCGCCGTCGAGCAGCACCGTGATCTCGCTGCCGAGCATCTCCTCGGCCGCGTCGGCGTCGGTCGCGGCCGGGTGGCCGGTGAGGTTGGCCGAGCTGACGGCCAGCGGGCCCGTGCGCTCGAGGAGCGCGAGGGCGACCTCGTCGTCGGGCATGCGCACCGCGACGGTGCCCCGGGTGTCGCCTAGGTCCCACTGCAGCGACTGCTGCTGGTGCAGGACGATGGTCAGCGCGCCGGGCCAGAACTCAGCGGTCAGCGCGCGCACCCACTCCGGGATCCGGACCGCGAGCGCCTCGATCGTCGAGGCGGCACCGATCAGGACCGGTGGCGGCATCTCCCGGCCGCGACCCTTGGCCGCGAGCAGCCGGCGTACGGCGGCGGGGTCGAAGGCGTCGGCACCGATGCCGTAGACGGTGTCGGTGGGCAGGACGACGAGCTCGCCCCGGCGTACGGCGAGAGTCGCGGCCTCGAGGGCCTCCTCGCGCGTGGCGGGATCGGTGACCGGGAAGCGCTTCACGGGGCTCATCGTGCCAGCCGCGCCGTCAGGAAGCGCGCACGACCTGCCAGGTCCTGGTGGTCGCGCACCTCGCGCCAGCGTCCGGTGGCGGCAAAGACGGCCGGGGCGGACTCGCCCTGGACGTCGGCATGCTCGGCGCCGACGACTCCGCCGGGCTTCAGCAGGGTCGCAGCGTGCGCCTCCAGCAGGCGCATCGCGTCGAGACCGTCGTCGCCCGAGAAGAGAGCGAGGTGCGGGTCGTGGTCGCGCGCTTCGACGGCGACGGACTCCCACGCCTCGAGCGGGATGTACGGCGGGTTGCAGACGACGACGTCGACCGTGCCGGCCAGCTCGGGGAACGCCGCGAAGGCGTCACCCTGGCGCAGGTCGACGCCGGTGCCCGCCAGGTTGCGCGCGGCCCAGGCGTGCGCCGGCTCGTCGAGCTCGACGGCGTGCACGTGCGCCTGCGGGACCTCGGCCGCGATCGCCTTGGCGATGGCGCCCGAGCCGGTGCAGAGGTCGACGACGACCGGAGCCCGGTCGCTCCCGGCGGCCAGCGCGCGCAGCGTGTCGATCGCCCAGCCGGCGAGCAGCTCGGTCTCGGGGCGCGGGGTGAAGACCCCCGGCCCGACCTCGAGCGTGACGTGGCGGAAGTGCGCGAGGCCGGTCAGGTGCTGGAGCGGCTCGCGGCTCTGGCGGCGGCCGAGCAGGTCCTCCAGGGCGTCCCACTCCCCCGCAGAGATGTCGCGGCCGCGGAGATCCAGCAGCGGGAGCTCTCCCGGGCTGACCTGCAGGACGTGCGCGACGAGCAGGCGCGCATCCGACTCGGGCGACTCGACGCCGGCCTGGGCCAGGCGCCGGGTGGCCTCGGTGACGGTGGCGCGGATCCGGCTCATGACTCACCGTCCTCGAGGCGTGCCAGACGGTCAGCAAGGTCGGCGTCGGCGGAACTCTGGATCACGGGCTGCAGCTCGCCGTCGAGGACGGTGTCGAGGTTGTAGGCCTTGTAGCCCGTGCGGTGGTCGGAGATCCGGTTCTCCGGGAAGTTGTAGGTGCGGATCCGCTCGGAGCGGTCGACGGTGCGGATCTGGGCCTTGCGGGCGTCGGAGGCCTCGCTCGCGGCAGCCTCCTCGGCAGCGGCGAGCATGCGCGCGCGCAGGACGCGCATCGCGGACTCCTTGTTCTGCAGCTGCGACTTCTCGTTCTGGCAGCTGACCACGATCCCGGTCGGCAGGTGCGTGATGCGCACGGCCGAGTCGGTGGTGTTGACGCTCTGGCCACCAGGCCCGCCGGACCGGAAGACATCGATGCGCAGGTCGTTGTCATTGATCTCCACGTCGACCTGCTCTGCCTCCGGCATCACGAGTACACCGGCGGCGCTGGTGTGGATCCGCCCGGCCGACTCGGTGGCCGGCACGCGCTGGACGCGGTGGACGCCTCCCTCGAACTTCAGCAGGGCATAGGGCGCCTCGCCCGGTGCAGGGGTGCCCTTCGCCTTCACCGCGGCGGTGACGGACTTGTAGCCGCCCAGGTCTGACTCGGTGGAGTCGAGGACCTGCACGGTCCAGCCGCGGCGCTCGGCGTAGCGGGTGTACATCCTCAGCAGGTCACCGGCGAAGAGCGCGGACTCCTCGCCTCCCTCCCCCGACTTCACCTCGAGGATCGCGTCCTTGCCGTCGTTGGGGTCGCGCGGCACAAGGAGCTGCTGCAGCTTCTCCGCGACCTCGTCGCGGCGCGCAGCAGCCGTCTCGGCCTCCGCGGCGAACTCGGGGTCCTCGGCGGCGAGCTCCCGGGCAGCGTCGATGTCCTCGCCGAGCTGCTGCCACTCCCGCCACGTGCGCACGATGGCCGAGAGCTCGGCGTACCGCTGGTTGAGGCGCTTGGCCAGGCCCTGGTCGGCATGGGTCGCGGGGTCGGCGAGGCGCTGCTCGAGCTCTGCGTGCTCGGCGGCGAGTCCCTCTACGGCGTCAAACATCTCCACGTCCCTGCTGTCCGGTCATCGAGCCTGTCGAGAAATGACGAGCGCCGGCCGCCCGCACGAATGCGGGGGCCGGCGCCCGGAAGCTGCTACTTCTTGCCGTAGCGAGCCTCGAACTTCGCGACGCGGCCGCCGGTGTCGAGGATCTTCTGCTTGCCCGTGTAGAACGGGTGGCACTGCGAGCACACGTCCGAGTGGATCTTGCCCGAGGTGAGCGTGCTGCGGGTCTGGAACGACGCGCCGCAGGTGCAGGTGACGTCGGTGACGACGTACTCGGGGTGAATGTCCTTCTTCACAACTTCTCCTGGGATTCGAGGGCTCCGGGTCGCACGTCCGGACGGACGAGCGTGAACCGGGACCAGCGGACAATTCTGCCACCTGTGGGCGGCCGCTCCAAAACCGGACTCAGATGACGAGCCCGAGCAGCAGCACCATGACCAGACCGGTGACCGACAGGACGGTCTCCATCGCCGACCAGGTCTTGATGGTCTGCCCCACGGAGAGGCCGAAGTACTCCTTGACCAGCCAGAACCCGGCGTCGTTGACGTGGGAGAAGAAGACCGAGCCCGCACCGATCGCGAGGACGACCAGCGAGGTCTCCCCCGAGGAGAGGCCGTCGACGAGACCAACCATGAGCGAGCTGGCCGTGATCGTCGCAACGGTCGCGGAGCCGGTGGCCAGGCGGATCAGCACGGCGAGCACCCAGGCGAGCAGAAGCACGGAGGCGTTGGCCTCGGTGGCCCAGTCGGCGAGCATCGTGCCGATGCCGGTGTCGACGAGGACCTGCTTGAAGCCACCACCGGCAGCGACGATGAGGAGGATGCCGGCGATCGCAGGCAGCGATCCCTCGATGATCTTGCTGATCTCGGCGCGACCGAAGCCGGCGCCGCGGCCCAGCGTGAACATGGCGACGACGACCGCGATCAGGAGTGCCACCAACGGGGCACCGAGGACGTCGAGCACCCGGCGGGTCGGGTCGGTCGGGTCCTCGATGAAGATGTCGGCAAGCGCCTTGCCCATCATCAGGACGACCGGCAACAGGACCGAGGCCATCGTGATGCCGAACGCCGGACGGCGCCGGCCGGTGTCGACGACCTCGGCGTCCGCGTCGAAGCGGGTCGGGGCGGGGACGACGACCCACTGGCCGGCGAGCCGGCCGAAGAGCGGACCGGAGACGACGACGGTCGGGATCGCGACGAGGACGCCGAAGGCGAGCGTGGTGCCGAGGTCGGCACCGAGCGCGTCGATCGCGACGAGCGGACCAGGGTGCGGCGGCACGAGGCCGTGCATCGCCGAGAGGCCGGCCAGGGCGGGGATGCCGACCGTCACCAGCGAGAGCTGCGAACGGCGTGCGACCAGGTAGATGACCGGCATCAGCAGGACGAGGCCGATCTCGAAGAACATCGGCAGGCCGATGATCGCGCCGACCAGCGCCATCGCCCACGGGAGCATCCGGGGCGAGGCGTGGCCGACGATCGTGTCGACGATCTGGTCCGCGCCGCCGGAGTCGGCGAGGAGCTTGGCGAACATCGCACCGAGCGCGATCAGGATGCCGACTCCAGCCGCCGTCGACCCGAAGCCCGTGGTGAAGCTGGTGAGGACGCCCTCGATCGGCACACCTGAGACGACGCCGACGGTGAGGCCGCCGCCGATCAGGGCGAGGAACGGGTGGACCTTCAGCACCATGATCAGCACGACGATCAGCGCGATCGCACTGAGGGCGGCCGTGATCAGCTGCCAGCCAGGGGCGACCGGCTCGATCAGGTCAGCACCTGCCATCGGCAGGACGAGGACGCTCATCGGATCTCCTTCTCTGAGAACTTCTTCTGAGGGGCGCGTCGGGCGTCGACGTACCGCTGGACGAGGTCGTCGACCGGGAGGTCGACGTCCAGGACGAGGCCGTGCTCGTCCGGGGCAAGGGGCTCGAGCGTCGCGAACTGCGAGGTGAGCAGGGAGGCCGGCATGAAGTGGCCAGAGCGTGCTGCCTGACGATCGGCGATGAGCTCGCGGCTGCCGTGCAGGTGGAGGAAGTCCACACGGTGCGCGTGGTGGCGCAACTGGTCGCGGTAACGCCGCTTCAACGCCGAGCAGCTCATGACACCGCCCGTGGCGTCGTGCGCGGCGAGCCAGGCGCCGATGGTCTCGAGCCACGGCCAGCGGTCGTCGTCGTCGAGCGCCTGGCCGGCGGCCATCTTGGCGACGTTCGCCGCGGGGTGGAAGTCGTCGGCGTCGGCGAAGGGCACGCGCAGGCGCTGGCCGAGCGCCGCGCCGACGGTGGTCTTGCCGGAGCCGGAGACACCCATGACCACGAGCAGGGTCGGAGCGGTGTGCCGAGCAGTCATGATCTCTCCCTCATGTGGTGGTAGTCACATGAGATACCAAAAGGTATGCCTTTTGCAAGGCCTTGACGATTATTCATCTGCTCTTTCGTCCGAGCTCGTCCCGTGCCACGCTGTGCGCATGACCGACTCCCCCGCTGGCCGCGCGCTGCACGGGTCCGTGCTCGATGCCCTCGGCGCCGCCATCACGGCGGGCAGGCTCCAGCCAGGGGCCGTGCTGACGCTCGACGGGCTCTGCCAGGAGTACGCCGTGTCCCGCAGCGTCGCGCGCGAGGCAGTGCGGGTGCTGGAGTCGATGGGACTGATCGCCTCCCGGCGCAGGGTCGGCCTCACCGTGCGCGAGCGCGCCGCCTGGAACGTGTTCGATCCACAAGTCATCCGCTGGCGCCTCGCCGGCGACGACCGGGTCGCCCAGCTGCTCTCCCTGTCAGAGCTGCGCCTCGGCATCGAACCGGTGGCGGCGCGCCTCGCCGCGACGCGGGCGACCGCCGAGCAGAGCCGTCAGCTGGCAGACGCGGTGCGCGACATGGAGATCCACGGCGGGCACGGTGCGCTGGAGGAGTTCCTTCACAGCGACCAGCTCTTCCACCAGACCCTGCTCGAGGCGAGCGGCAACGAGATGCTCGCCTCGCTCGGCGAGATGGTCGGCAGCGTGCTCGAGGGGCGCACGCACCACCACCTGATGCCGGCGAAGCCGAACCCGGAGGCGATCGCGCTGCACGATGCCGTGGCCCGCGCCGTCC
>NZ_DATIHB010000157.1:0-5445 GCF_035481145.1 Nocardioides sp.
AGGCGGAGCAGGGCGCCGACGAGGTTGGGCAGGGCGACCAGCAGGAAGAGCTGCGACGGCGCGAAGTCGAAGCCCGCGAACGGCAGGTAGGCCGCGCAGACGCTGAAGAGGAGCCAGACCGAGAATCCGACGTGCTCGGCGAAGATCGAGGCCAGCAGGTTGCGGCGGGCGACGCGGCGGCCCACTGCCTCCCAGTAGGCGCCGTCCTCGGGGTGCCACTCGTCGATCCAGGTGCCGCCCGCGGGAACGGCAGCGCTCGCCGCGGCAGGGCTGGTGCGGGTCGAGATCAGCGACGGCGTCACGGCGAGCTCCTCGGGTCAGTGGACGCTCGCCACGCTAGGTGCGCCGGATTTCGCGGCCGTTCCCCCATGTTTCGCGGAGGTGACAACCTTTTCTCACCTGCCCAGAACGCAGCCGTACGCCGCCGGGGAGCTGGGCCCGGCGGCGTACGGCATCTGGGTGGTCAGGCGGGATCAGATGTCCGCGTGACCGAGCGACTTGCCCGACTTCTTGATGTAGAACCACCAGGTCACGCCGAGGCAGATCACGTAGAACCCGGTGAAGACCAGGAAGGCCGAGCGGCAGGCGTCGATCGGGTCGGTGACCCACGGCGCGTTGAACGTGATCGGGATCAGGAAGCCACCGATGGCACCGATGGCACCGGCGATACCGATGACGCCCGACGACAGCTTCGTCGCCTTCAGCAGGGCCGCGTGGCGCTCCGGGGTGCCCTCCTCGGTGGCCTCGACGGCCTGGTGCTTCTGGATGAGCGGGATCATCCGGTACGTCGAGCCGTTGCCGATGCCGGTGGCGGCGAAGACGAAGAGGAAGAAGGCGAGGAAGAGCGGGAAGAGCTCGGTGTTGGCCTGGACCGCCTCGATCACCTCCGGCTTGTAGCCCGGGAAGGTCGAGGGGTCGGCCTGCCAGCCCTTGAGGACCTCGGGGGCCGGGGTTGGGACGACGGTCAGGCGGGTGAGCGTCCAGAAGATGCCGAGCGTGCCGGCGATCATCGCGATGAAGGTGTAGAGCGTGACCTTCGAGCCGCCGTACTTGTCCGCGAGCCAGCCACCGATCGGGCGGGCGACGGAGCCGACCAGCGCGCCGAGGAAGGCGTAGTAGACGAAGTTGATGCCGAGCGGCTCGGCCGTCGGGACCGGCTGACGGAAGAAGTTGAGCTTGATCAGCAGCGGCATCGCGGCCGAGTAGCCGATGAACGACCCGAAGGTGCCGATGTAGAGGAACGACATCACCCAGGTGTGCTTCTGCTTCAGGACGGGGAGCAGGTCCTTCGGCGTGGACTTCGCCTCACGCAGGTTGTTCATCAGGAAGTACGCCGCGGTAGCCGCGACGATCGCGAGGGCGATGTACAGGAAGCCGACGTACTCGAGGTGCACATCCGGGAGCTTCTTGCCGTCGACGACCTTGGTGGCCGCGACGAAGAGGCCGAAGGCGCCACCGGCGCCGACGATGATCGGCAGGAAGAACTGGATCAGCGCGACACCCAGGTTGCCGCCCGCTGCGTTGAGACCGAGGGCAGCGCCCTTGGCCTTGGCCGGGTAGAAGAAGTTGATGTTCGCCATCGACGAGGCGAAGTTGCCGCCACCGAAGCCGGCCGTCGCCGCGATCACCACGAACGCCCAGAACGGGGTGTCCGGGTTCTGCACCGCGACCACGTAGAGCACCGTCGGAATCAGCAGCAGGAGCGCGCTGATGACGGTCCAGTTGCGCCCGCCGAACTTGCCCACCGCGAAGGTGTAGGGGATCCGGATCAGGGAGCCGACGAGGTTGGGCACCGCGACCAGGAAGAAGAGCTGCTCGGGAGTGAAGACGAAGCCCTGCTTGGCCAGCAGCGCCGCGCTCACGCTCCACAGGAGCCAGACGGAGAAGCCGAGGTGCTCGGCGAAGATGGACCAGATCAGGTTGCGCTTGGCGATGGCCTTGCCACCGTTCTCCCAGAACGCGTCGTCCTCGGGACGCCAGTCCTCGATCCAGGTACCGCCCTTCGCGGTCACGGTGGCGCCGGGGGCGCCGGTGTCGGTGATCGTCACTGCAGTTCTCCTACGGTGTTGTCCGTGCACGTACGCCGCGTCGGCGCTGACGCGGCGTACGTCACGGGTGGGACCAACCGATGGGAGCCATCGGGATGCGAGAAGAGTCCCAACCGGAGATTGCGAAACAATTCACAAAGTTCCCGCCGGGGATCAACATCGACGCACGACCTCACGGGCGCGGCATGACGGTTCCGTTGCGCGGTGTTTCGGCGAGGAAAACAGCCGATCACCGTGGCCGGCGCCGACGCTCACGGGCCTGTGCGGGGCGCCGGCCGGCGCATGTGAGCCCGTGCGTGAGGCGGTGCGCGGTGCGGACGAGCCTCCGGAAATGCCGAAGGCCCCCGGCTGTTGCCGGGGGCCTTCGATCGCTCAGTGGAGCGGGATCAGGACGCAAGCACCTCGTCGAGCAGGGCCTCGGCCTTGTCCTCGTTGGTGTTCTCGCAGAGCGCGAGCTCGGAGACGAGGATCTGGCGCGCCTTGGCCAGCATCCGCTTCTCGCCGGCCGACAGGCCGCGGTCGCGCTCACGGCGCCACAGGTCGCGGACGACCTCCGACACCTTCATGACATCGCCGGAGTGGAGCTTCTCCAGGTTGGCCTTGTAGCGGCGCGACCAGTTGGTCGGCTCCTCCACGTGGGCTGCACGCAGGATGCCGAAGACACGGTCAAGACCCTGCTTGTCCACGACGTCCCGAACGCCGACCAGGTCCAGGTTGCACGACGGCACGCGGACGACGAGGTCCTGCTGTGCCACGATGCGGAGAACCAGGTACTGCCGCTCTTCACCCTTGATGGTCCGGTACTCGATGTCCTCGATGACGGCCGCCCCGTGATTCGGGTAGACAACCGTTTCGCCGACGGTGAAAGTCATATGTCAGGTACCCCTTCCTAGGTGACCAGTCTAACACGTGTCCCGAGCACCTCTTTCATCCGTTTATGCAGGTCAGGGCGGCAATGGAGGCTTGACAGATCCGCGACCTCCATGGTGGGACCCCGGTTTCGAACACCTGAGCGGTTCGGCCGGAGTTATCGGCGATCGACGGTTTGTCCTCCGATCGGCCGGTTCCGGCGTGACGCACCGCACTGCGGCGTCGTGATCGGTGAATACTGGGCCGCATGTCTGCCAAGTCGATCCGGCTCCCCCGCAAGCGCACCGGCTCCCCGAAGCTCGGCCCCGCCGTACGCCGCTTGCGCCTGCCCGCGCGTGCCGACCTCGCCCGCAGCCTGCCGGTCAGCCTGTTCCGGGCGAGCCACCCGCGCCAGGCGACGCTGACCGCCCTCTTCGTGGCGGTGGGAGCCGCCATCGCCGGGCGCCCGGCCTCGCAGGTCCTGCTCGTGCTCGCGACCGTGCTCACCGGCCAGGTCATCCTCGGCTGGCACAACGACCTCGTCGACGTACAGCGCGACCGCCGCCACGGCTTCCCGGGCAAGCCCGTCGCGCAGGGCGTCATCGACCACGGCACCGTCTGGTTCGCGCTGACCATCGCGGTCCTGCTCGTCGTTCCCCTCTCGGTGGCCAACGGCGTGGTCGCCGGCGCCACCCACCTCTTCATCCTGGGCATCGCGATGGTGGCCAACTCCGGCCTCCTCCGCCGGACCCGCTTCTCGTTCGTGCCATGGATGGTCGCCTTCGCCCTCTGGCCGGCGTTCCTGTCGTACGGCGGAGCGCAGGGCACCGAGGGTGGCGACGCGCCGAGCATCCTCCTCACCGTGCTCGCCGCCCTGCTCGGACTGGGCGTCCACGTGCTCGCCTCGCTGCCCGGCCTGGTCGCCGACAACGCCGACGGGATCCGTCACTTCCCGCTCCAGTTGGCGCTCCGTACGGGCGCTCCGCGGCTGCTGCTGATCGCCGGTGTGTGGACGGGGCTGCTGGGAGTGGGCATTCTCATCACGGGCGCGACCCTCGGCGTGGCCCGCTGACGCTACTCTTAGCCCGCACTGACGACTTTGACGAAGGCCTCATCGATGCTGATCAGCAACCGGACCGCGCGCCTCCTCGGCGCCGGCGCGCTCCTTCTCGCCGCCCCGGCGCTCGCTTCCTGCACGGAGCAGGCGACGGACCACATCTACACGCCGGCCGCCGGCACCAACGACCGCGACTCCTCGGTCGACGTCCTCAACGCGGTGATCGTCGCCAACGACGACCACCCGGGCGAGGGCACCCTCGTGGTCACCCTGGTCAACAACGAGATCGAGACCGTCGACTCGACCGAGGACGTCACCGACCGGCTGGTCGCGATCTCCGGCGACGTCGCGGGCAAGGTCACCAAGCCCGTCGCCCTCCCCGAGGGTGGCAGCGTCACGCTCGCCACCAGCACTGCGGACATCCCGTCGGGCATCGGCGGCATCCCCGTCACCGGCGACTTCGACCTGGGCGACATCGTCGAGGTCGAGTTCGACTTCGCCAACGCCGGCACGGTGACGCTCGGCGTCCCGGTCGTCCACAACATCGAGGGTGGTCAGTTCGCTGGCCAGAACGGCGCGCCCGACCCCGCCGTCGCGGAGCACGGCGAGACCGGCGGCGAGGGCCACGGCGGCCACGAGTCGGCCGAGTCGACCGAGGGCGACGAGCACTGATGACCTACACGCTCGTCCTGCTCCGCCACGGCGAGAGCGAATGGAACGCGCTCAACCTCTCCACCGGCTGGGTCGACGTCAACCTGACCGACAAGGGCCGCGCGGAGGCCGTCAACGGCGGCACGCTCCTGAAGGAGGCCGGCGTCCTCCCCGACGTCGTCCACACGTCGCTGCTGCGCAGGGCGATCAACACCGCGAACCTCGCGCTCGACACCGCCGACCGCCACTGGATCCCGGTGAAGCGCGACTGGCGACTCAACGAGCGCCACTACGGTGCGCTGCAGGGCAAGAACAAGAAGGAGACCCTGCAGAAGTTCGGTGAGGAGCAGTTCCAGCTGTGGCGCCGCTCCTACGACGTCCCGCCGCCGGAGCTCGACGACACGTCGGAGTTCTCGCAGGCCGGCGACGCCCGCTACGCCGACATCGACGTCCCGAAGACCGAGTGCCTCAAGGACGTCGTCGAGCGCCTGATCCCCTACTGGGAGGGCGAGATCGTGCCGGACCTCAAGGCCGGCAAGACGGTCCTCGTGACCGCCCACGGCAACTCGCTCCGTGCGCTCGTCAAGCACCTCGACGGCATCTCCGACGAGGACATCGCGGCGCTCAACATCCCGACCGCGCAGCCGCTGGTCTTCCGCCTGGACGAGTCACTGAAGCCGCTCGTGGCCGGTGGCGAGTACCTCGACCCTGAGGCGGCCGCTGCTGCTGCCGCCGCCGTCGCCAACCAGGGCCGCTGACCCACCCCGATCTGTCGAGGCGGCGCAAAGCTGCACCTCAACGTCGTCGAGGCGGCGCGAACCTGCAAGAACTCTGCAGGTT
>NZ_DATIHB010000158.1:0-29056 GCF_035481145.1 Nocardioides sp.
GGGACGGGTGCGCGCGTGCTGCTGGTGGCGCGCCGTCTGCCGGAGCTCGAGGAGGTCCGCGAGCAGATCGAGGATGCCGGCGGGACCGCAGAGGTGTACCCCTGCGACCTGACCGACTTCGACGCGATCGACCGGCTGGTCAAGGACGTGCTGGCCGCCCACGGCGCCGTCGACTACCTCGTCAACAACGCGGGCCGGTCGATCCGGCGTTCGCTGGAGCTCACCTACGACCGCTTCCACGACATCGAGCGGACGATGGCGATCAACTACATGGGGCCCGTGCGGCTGACCATGGGCCTGCTGCCGGCGATGCGCGCCCAGCGGTTCGGCCATGTCGTCAACATCGTGACTTGGGGCATCCAGATCAAGGCACCCAAGTTCGCTCCCTACATCGCCTCGAAGGCGGCCCTCGACACGTTCTCCCGCATCGCCGGGCGCGAGGTCTTCTTCGACAACGTCACCTTCACCAACATGCGGGTCTCGCTCGTGCACACGCCGATGACCGCCCCGACAGAGGCCTACCGCGGGATGCGCGGGCTGACGCCTGAGCAGGCGGCGGAGCGAGTCGTCCGCGCGCTGGAGGACCGTCCGCTGACGGTCAACACGCGCATCGCCGACCTCTACGAGGTCTTCAACCTGGTCACCCCGCGGCTCGCCGACTTCACGCTCGCGCTCGCGCACCGGGCCGTCGGCGACTCGGCGGCGGCGCGTGCCGCGCGGGGCCAGTCCGAGGTCGCCAGCGAGGAGGCCTCCAGCGCGGCCGCTGTGCAGGAGAGCGATCCCGGGGCAGGGGCGCCCCAAGGCGCTGCGGACCGGTCAGACCCGCGCTGACGGCAGGACGGGCGTCGGGCGCGGCCCGAGCCGGATCTTCCCCTGGGCGATCGCCACACCGAGGAGGACGACGGCGCCGCCGACCGGCTGGTACCAGTGCGGGTCCTCGGACAGCACCACCATGCCGACCGCGATGGCGAAGATCGGGCTCAGGTAGGTCACGTACGAGGCCGTCGACCCGCCGACCCAGCGGATGTTGCGGTTGTGGATCGCCAGCGCGACGCCCGTGCCGACGGCGCCGAGAACGAGCACCGAGGCGAGCACCTCCGGCGAGAGTGTCCACGGCGCCGGCGGCGGGCCGTCGACGACCGGCGCGACCACCGCCATGATGGCCGTCGCCCAGACCAGCTGACCGGCGCTGCCGGCGAGGTCGGACTCGATCCTCGGCGTCAGGAACTTGTGCTGGTAGGGGATCGCGAGCCCGTAACAGGCAGCGGCGACGCCGCAGAGGAGCTGGCCCGTGAGACTCGCGCCCTCGGGTCCGTGCCACGCGCCAAGGATGACGAGTGTTCCGGCGAAGCCGACGAGCAGTCCGATGGCCTTGGCGGTGGTGAACCGCTCGGTGCGGAAGAGCCACACGGCGAAGGGAAGGGTGAAGAGCGGCGTCGTTCCATTCCAGATGCCGGCGAGCAACGAGGGAATTTCCTGCTCCCCGTAGCCGAAGAGCGTGAAGGCACACGAGGTGAGCACACCGGGCACGGCGAGGTGTGCCCACGTGAGCAGGTCGCGCGGCATCCGGTGGCCGGCGACGCGCATGATCACCAGCACGGCCAGTGCGCCAGAGGCGACGCGCCCGAGAGTGACGTAGACCGGGTGCAGTTCCCGGATGCCGACGCTGATGAAGAGGAAGCTGCAGCCCCAGATCGCCGCGAGGCCGATCAGCCAGGGAAGCCAGACGCGCGCGGGTGGTGCAGGTGTCGTCACGCAGCAAGCATGGCGGCGTACGACGTGGGGGTCATCCGAATTTCGACCATCAGGAGCGATCGTGGCCGGACCGTGACCGCCGTCGGTCAGCCGGCCTTCTCGCCGCGCGCCTGCTTGGCGGCCTCGACGGACTGCTGCAGCGCGGCGAGCAGGTCGACGACCTCACCCGCAGACTTGGTGGAGGTCTCCGTGCGCTGGACCTCTCCGCCCTCGATCTTGGCCTTGACCACGGCGTCGACGGCCTCGGCATAGTCGTCCTCGAGCTCGGCGGGGTCGAAGTCGCCCGCGAGGGTCTCGACGAGCATCCGCGCCATCTTGAGCTCGTTGGCCTTCACCTCGCCCGCGTCGACGCTGAAGTCGGGGGTGCGGATCTCGTCGGGCCACATGAGCGTCTGGAGCACGATCACCTCGCCTGCCTCGGTCTCGCGGACACGGAGGAGGGCCGGCGCGGTGCGCTGGCGCAGGGCGACGGTCACGACGGCGACGCGGTCGGACTCCTGGAGCGCCTGGCGCAGCAGGGCGTAGGGCTTGGCGCCGGTCTTCTCCGGCTCGAGGTAGTAGCTCTTCTCGAAGAGCATCGGGTCGATCTGGTCGCTGGGCACGAACTTCTCGACAGCGATCTCGCGGCTGGAGCTGATCGGGAGCTCGCGCAGGTCGTCGTCGGTGAGGATGACCATCTCGCCGTCCTCGGTCTCGTAGCCCTTGGCGATGTCCGCGTAGGCGACCTCCTCGCCGTCGAGCGAGCAGATCCGCTGGTAGCGGATCCGGCCACCGTCCTTGGCGTGGACCTGCCGGAAGGACACGTCGTGGCTCTCGGTCGCTGAGTACAGCTTGACCGGAACGCTCACGAGGCCGAACGAGACGGCCCCCTTCCAGATAGCGCGCATGTCTTCACGGTATCCGAGAAGATGGGAGACATGCCGTTCGTGCCGCCGATGCTCGCCACCAAGGGCGACCGCGTGCCCGTGGGCCCGGACTGGGTCCACGAGGTGAAGTGGGACGGCATCCGGGTGATCGTCTGTGTCGAGCCGGCCGGTGTGCGCGCCTTCGCGCGCAGCGGCAACGAGCGGACGCGCGACTTCCCGCAGCTCGCGGGACTGGCCGCGCTGGGGCACACCATGGTGCTTGACGGTGAGCTCGCGGCTCCGGACGAGCTCGGCCGGCCGTCGTTCGGGGCCCTGCAGCGGGGCGGTCCGGCGCGCCTCTACGTCTTCGACGTGCTCTCCCTGGACGGCGTGGACCTGACGGCCCAGCCCTGGAGCGAGCGCCGCGCCGCGCTCGACGCGCTTCACCTCGGCGACGAGCACTGGGTCGTCCCTCCGGTGTACGACGACGGGGAGGCGCTCCTGGAGGCGACGGGTGCTCAGGGGCTCGAGGGGATCGTCTCGAAGCTCCGCTCCGCGCCGTACCGGCCGGGAGTGCGGAGCCGGGACTGGCTGAAGTTCCCGCACCGGCCGCGGCGTTCGGTGGTGATCGGCGGCTGGCGCGGCGAGAAGGGAAGCGACGCACGCCTCGGTGCGCTGCTGGTGGGGGAGCCGACGCCCGACGGGCTCGTCTTCCGTGGGCGGGTGGGCAGTGGCCTCGCCGGCCGTGCGGGTGCCGCGCTGCTGCCGATGCTGGCCGATCTGACGCGCGCCGACAGCCCCTTCGTCACGTCGATGTCGCGCGTCGACTCACTCGGCACGCACTGGGTGGAGCCGGTCGTCGTGGTGGACGTCGAGTCGCTCGGCATGACGCGTGACGGACGCCTGCGGCAGCCGTCGTACCAAGGAGTGCGGAGCGACCTCGTGCCCGCCGACCTGGAGGCACAGTCGTGAGCCCGGCCGGCACGGAGGTCGTGACGGAGGTCGACGGCCGCCGGCTGACGCTCAGCAACCTGCCCAAGGTGCTCTATCCCGCGACCGGCACGACGAAGGGCGAGGTGCTCGACTACTACGTCCGCATCGCACCGGTGCTCCTTCCTCACATCGCCGATCGCGCGGTGACCCGGATCAGGTGGCCGCACGGCGTCGCGAAGGGGAGCTTCTTCGAGAAGAACGCGCCGGCGGGGGCGCCCTCGTGGCTCACGACGATCTCTGTACCGACCACCGGTTCGCGCGCCTCGAGTGAGGCGGGGGAGATCAACTTCCCGGTCGTCGACGGGCTCGCTGCGCTGGTCTACCTGGTCAACCTCGCCTCGCTCGAGCTCCACGTCCACCAGTGGAAGGTCGACGGCTCGGGCCAGCCCGGTCCACCCGACCGGCTCGTCGTCGACCTCGACCCCGGGGAGGGTGCCGGGCTCCTGCAGTGCTGCGAGGTGGCGCTGCTCGCACGTGACCTGCTGGCGACGCGAGGCCTGGTCGCGAAGCCGGTGACCAGTGGCTCGAAGGGACTTCACCTCTACGTGCCGCTCGATGGTTCGCTCTCCTCCGACGACGCGACCGGACTCGCCAAGGAGGTCGCCGAGGAGTTGCAGGCGTCCCATCCGAAGCTGGTCACGGCGACGATGACCAAGGCGCGGCGTACGGGGAAGGTCTTCTTCGACTGGTCGCAGAACTCGGGCTCCAAGACCACGGTGGCGCCGTACTCCCTCCGTGGGCGGGAGCGTCCGACCGTGGCGACGCCGGTGACGTGGGACGAGGTCGAGGAGGGGGCTGGGGACGAGTTCGCGCTCGACCAGTTCCGGTACGACGAGGTGCTGGCGCGCGTCGCCGAGAAGGGCGATCTCTTCGGCTGACCCGGGCCTTTGCGACGCGTGGAGGAATGCGCGGATCGGAAAGGGGCACTATCGCTGGTCTAGACCGGTGTGCAAAGGTCTCCGTAGAAAGTGCTCCCTCTCGGGCTAGGAGAACTCGTGGATATTCAGGAATTCAACGACCGCTACGACGTGGTCGGGACACTCGGGAAGGTCGGGATCGCGATCGCGATCCTGATCATCACGTGGATCGTCGCGAAGGTGGTCGCCAACATCTTCGCCAAGCTCGTCAACAAGGTGCCCGCGCTGCAGAAGGCAGGCGCCGACGGGCAGAGCCTCGGCAAGTCGCTCGGCTCGATCGCCTCGCTCCTGGTCTGGCTCTTCGGCCTCATGGCGGTGCTGCAGCTCTTCGGCCTGACCCAGGTGCTCGCACCGGTCCAGAACATGCTGAACGGCGTCTTCGCCTTCCTGCCGAACATCATCGGAGCGGGTCTGGTCTTCGTCGTCGGCGCGATCATCGCCAAGATCGTCCGGCAGCTCGTCGAGACCGCGCTCGGCGCGGTGCCGTTCGACAAGTGGCTGGGCAAGGGCAAGAGCTCCCTGGAGAACGCCACCGGTGTCGGCGAGGTCCCGGGCTCTGCTCCGGCCCACGCGGCCACGGTGCCGGGTCACTCCGCTCCCTCGGCTGAGGGCGGGCTGTCGGCGCGCTCGATCGTGAAGATGATCGGGCTCGTCCTCTACTCCATGATCATGCTGGTCGTCGCGATCTCGGCCCTGCAGATCCTCGACATCGAGGCGATCTCCGAGCCGGCGACGGACATGCTGCAGAAGATCATGGACGCGATCCCGAACGTGATCGCCGGCGCCGTGCTGCTCGCGATCGGCGTCCTGATCGCGGGCTTCGTGACGACGCTGCTCGCGGAGCTCCTCGGGGGCCTCGGCATCGACCGGGCGCTCCACAACATGGAGGTCCTGCCGGCCGGCAAGAGCGCGATTCCGACGATCACCAAGATCGTGCAGATCGCGATCGTGCTGGTCTTCGCGGTCGCCGCGACCAAGCTGCTCGGCTTCCCGGAGATCACGGCATTCCTCGAGGAGATCCTCGAGCTGGGTGGCAAGGTGGCCTTCGGTGGCGCGATCATCGCGGCCGGCTTCGTGGTCGCCAACGTCCTGGCCAAGGTGGTCGGCGGCAGTGCCGCCAACATCGTGCGCATCGCGACGCTGGTGCTCTTCGGCGCCATGGGCCTGAAGTACATGGGCCTCGCCGACTCGATCATCAACCTCGCCTTCGGTGCGCTGGTGGTCGGTGGCGCGGCGGCCGCGGCACTCGCCTTCGGCCTCGGTGGCCGCGAGGCGGCGGCGCGCCAGCTCGCCAAGATGCAGAACCAGAACAGCGGTCCGCAGGTCTGACCTGCCCCGTCGACGACGCCCCCGGGTCCTCCCGGGGGCGTCGTGCGTTGTGGGTTGTCCACAGGACCGCTGGACCGGTGGTGGACAACGCTGCTTGCGGCAGCGTAAGAACCCCTCAGAGACCTCAACTCGGGAGGAGGACTTTCGACGTGATCACCCCTGCTGCCATCCAGGACGGCACTGCTCCGCCTGCGCCGTCGGGCGCGGACGTCGGCGCCCATCGCGCGCTCGTCGAGCAGATCGACCAGCGCGTGCGCGAGAGGGTCCGTGCGGAGGGTGTCGACCCGCAGCACGAGCCCGGCGCCGTACGGCGACTGGCCGAGGAGGCAGTCCGGCTCCACGACGAGCGGAGCCTCACCGGGCAGGTGGCCCGTGTGCAGGAGCCGGGTCGCGTGATCGCGGAGGTGGTCGCACGGGTCTCGGGCTTCGGTGCTCTTCAGCCCTACCTCGACGATCCCGAGGTGGAGGAGATCTGGATCAACGAGCCCTCCCAGGTCTTCGTCGCCCGCCGCGGGCGTCACGAGCTCACTTCCACCGTGCTCACGCGAGCAGAGGTCAGCGAGCTCGTCGAGCGCATGCTCAAGTCGAGCGGCCGCCGGATCGACATGAGCCAACCGTTCGTCGACGCGATGCTCCCGGACGGCAACAGGCTCCACGTCGTCCTCGAAGGCATCGCCCGCGGCTTCTCCCCGGTCAACATCCGCAAGCACACCCTGCGCGCGACCAGGCTCGGTGACCTGGTCGAGCTCGGCAGCCTGAGCGCCCAGGGTGCGGCGTTCCTCGAGGCGAGCGTGCGGGCGGGCCTCAACATCCTCGTGGCGGGTGCGACGCAGACCGTAGGAAGACAGGATGTTTGTCTCCGAAGTGGCGAGCCGTCCTCCAGTGCCTTGAGCTAGCTAGCGCGGACTGCGTTGATCTGCACGTCGCCGCCCTGTCCCAGCACCTCAATCTCCAGCATGCCCGCGAGCTTGCGGGCCGACGAGCAGGTGCCGTCGAAGTCGACGGTCGGGACGGCAACACATCGGGCAACGACTGCCTTCGACGGATACGTGCTGTAGATCGTCACCTGCACCGGCTGGCCGCCCTTCGGGGCGATGACGTCGGTGTAGACCATTGACGCCGGAAGGTGGTGCGTCAGGCCTGACTCGGTCCACGTACCTCCAATCTGGCCCTCCTGGAAGTACGAGCCGTTCTTCAACTGCTGTGCGATCGAGTCCCCGATGCCCGGTGCCAGATCACCGAGGCCGACTGACTGGTCCGCGATGTCTGCACCGGTCACGGTGCCGTTCAGCAGGTCGGTTCCCGAGACGCCTCCCGCGGCGAAGTCGGACGCGGTGATTCCGCTGACGTCAGCGCTGGTAATGCTCCCGTCTGCAACATCTGCGCCGGTCAGCCCGCCGTTGTAGATGTCGGCTCCGGTCAGCGTGCCGTCCTTGATGTCGTAGCGGCTGATGGATCCGTCGTAGACATCTGCGCCAGTGAGTGAGCCGTTCTTGATGTCGATGCCCGCGACGGTGCCGTCCTTGATGTTGGCTCCAGTAATCACAGTGGCAGCAACGGCTCCCGTGCCACCGAGGGCGACTACAACGGTGGCTCCAACGACGACGGCTGACGTGCGACTGCGAAGGTACGAGGGGCGCTTCATGTGGCTTCTCCTGGTGCAATGGCGCGAAGGTCTCTAAGGCTATGGAGGCGACCCTGCTCTCGTGGCGATTCGCCGGACTTGCGTAGCCCTCTTTGCGGAGGCCAGAGGCCTGCACTGGGTCGCCGGGAGTACGCAGGCGGCGAAGAAACCAGCGAATTGGCCGGGCTACAGCGTCTAGAGCGGGTCGTATTCGGGGTGTTCGGCGTCCCTCATTGCGGCCTTGCGGCAGACGTCGATCGCGGCGGCCAATGCCGCGTCGGTGCCGACCATCTTGGCCTCGGCGTAGGCCCAGTGCAGGTGGCGCAGCTGGGACGTCAGCGACCGCCGTCGCTCCTCGTCCAGGCCCCGGCCCTGCAGTCGAGCCTGCGCGCGGGCGCGGGCGAAGGCGTAGACCGACTCAAGGAGTTCCCTGCCCGCTGGCATGCCTCCGATGGTCGCACCCAGTCCCGACAAAACCCACGGTGCTCGGCGGCGGCGCAGCCCCCCCGCCTAGTACCTCTTGCCGGTCCACATGCGCCCGCGGGGCACCCCGACCAGCGCAGTGGGTGGTACCCACTCGACCATGAGGGTGAAGGGGATCGCCGGGTGCGCGACGGATGGCCGCGCGAAGGCGACGAGGCCCCACCAGAGCATCCGGCCGCGCTTGTCGGGCGCCTGCTTCCACTCCAGGAGCAGCGCGGGGTGGATCGTCCCGCCTGTGTCGAACTGCAGGCCGACGGCGCACGGCAAGGGCATCGGCGTCGCGTCCATGACAGAAAAGCGTAGTCGAACAAGTGTTCGACCCGCTTGCTGTGTGCGGCGCCGGTCAGCCCTCGCCGAGGTTGATGGGCCCGGTGTTCTTGGGCTTGTCCCATGTGCGGGCCTCGCGCCAGAGACGGAGCTGTCGGCGGAGGCGCCAGTTGTCGGCGAGCCACTGGGCCACGGCGTCCTCCACCCGGTTCCAGTCCGCTGAGTCCTCGCGGTAGATGATCCAGCCGCTCTCGCCCTCGGGGCCCACGTCCTCCCCCCACTCCAAGGCGTGCCAGAACTGCAGCCCGCTCTCGACGAGGTAGCGCGCGACCGTGGGCGGCAGGCCCGCGAGGCACAGCCGGAAGCGGAGGCGGTCGAGGCCGGTCCGGACGTTGAGCCAGTCGCCGTCGTTGCCTTTCTTCCAGAGCAGGGCGGGGATGTCGGCCATGAGGTCGGCCGCCTCGATGCGCATGGTGCCGCGCACGTCGGCCTTCTTCGTCCGCCCGGTGAGCCAGGCGCCGACGAAGAGGCTGATGACGGGCAGTGACACGACGAGGGCTTCCTTCACAGCGCCCACGCTAGCGAGGCTGCCTCGCACCTGATGCCCGAAGCAGGGGGCATATTGGAAACGAGAAACCGACGCCTTGAGACGAGAGGAACCACGTTGACTTCCGACAAGCCACCGACGGTGCGCGAGGCGCACGCCCGGCTGGCGGCGGTGTGCCGCCACTTCCAGGATGACGAGGTCGTGATCCGGCAGGCCCCTGCGCGAGTACGTCACGGCGCAGGCCGAGTTCCATATACCCCCCCCCACGGGTCTAGAGATGGAGTAGCCATGAATACCGACCTGAACTTCGACACGCAGACCCACGTTATCGACGACGTCTCCTCGAGCATCGGACAGCTGACGCGCGCCCGCCACGCATCGGCGATCGTCACCGGCGAGGAGTGCGAGGCGCTCCTTAGCCTCCAGATCGCAGCCGATGAACTCCGCGTCTCGGTCGACGACTTGGCCCAGGAGATGGCGCGCGCCACCGTGGTGTCGGAGCCCCGTGGCTCGGCCTGAACGTCGACCGCATCCGCGCCTTGGCGGCGGCTGACGACGACACCATCCCGACGATCGGTGCCAGTCAGGCGCGGGCCCTCGCGCACCTCCTCGTCGGTGCCTGAGGTCGGCGGCTCGGGGGAGCGGCTCTCGCTGTTCGCGTTGAACTACCACCGGTACCTCCCCGAGATGGGTGTGCCGGTGGGGACGTCCAACGGCTACCCGCGGTTCGTCCGGTACCGGATCCCGTACGCCGTAAGGGAACTGATGCCGGATCGGGCCACGATGGACCTGCCGCCGACGGAGTTCGAGAAGGCGTACCGCGATCAGCTCGGCGAGGTCGGGGTCGACGCGATCCGGCAGCGGCTGGAGCAGATCGCTGACGACGCCGGAGACCGGCGCCTGGTGCTCATGTGCTTCGAGAAGCTAGAGCTCGGGTCACCTTGCCATCGGACAGCGTTTGGATCGTGGTGGGCGGAGCAGACTGGGGAGCCGGTCGTAGAGCTCGGGCCTATTGGCGGCGTACGTTCTGCGGGTGACCGATAGGCCAAAGGACTCCGCGCTGGGTCTGCCGCTGAGCAGGCGCGAGATCGGGCTGATCGGCTCTGCTGCGTGGCGTGACTGGGTGGACGAGACGCCGGCGGAGCAGCTGGAGACGCCGGCGGGGCACGGGAGTCTGGACGCGAAGGTCGTCGCGGCGCTGCAGTCGGCGTTGGATGCTGTCGATTTGCCCGTTTCCGTCGCGGGTGGCTCCACTCGTTGCTAGCGTGCGGCCGAGGCTCACGCGAGCCTGCTCGGGTCGTCGGAACTTTGGAACGGGGTCAGATATGCGACTTCGACTCGCCGCTGCGTGCGTCTCCGCCTCTGTTGCGGTTGCCGGGATGCCGAGCGGCCCTGGCAACGCCGCCACCACTGACGAGCCGCGGGTGGTATCGATCTCGATCGCGAAGATCGTTACACCCGTGATTCGGCCGGCCACGAACTTCGGACAGTCCGGAGCGGTGTGGGCACGGGTGAAGATCGTGTTCGAGGTGCCTCAGGTGTGGGGGTTCAGTCTTATGCGGGCGGTGTTCTCCGACGCGAGCCCGATGGCTGGCCAGGACGGCATCATGCGGTACGAGGGCGTCGACTGTACCCAGTCCTCCTCTGGGACGACGGTGACCCTCCTTTGCCCGGTGTACGCCGATGTGACCACCGGGCCGGGGTATTACCGCAGCGAGAAGACTGTGAACGTGGAGTACGTCCCGCCGGGGGAGTCAGACATCAGGACGGTCGACCTGCCTGTGCCGACGCAGCCTGGCGGGTACCTGCGGTACGCGACATCGACCCGGGTGGATGCCGCCGTGGTCTCTACGACGGATGGCCGACGGGTTCGACTGGCAGGTTCGGTGCGGCGCTGGCTGTTCAGTTGGAGCGACAACGACGGGACCGTGCGTTGGCGCCCCTACCGGTACCAGACGGTCCGGTTCTACTTCCGTCCCGAAGGGGCTACGAGCGCGGTGTACGTCGGTCAGCACACCACGAACGACCACGGTGTCTTCGTGAGGCGCTTCATGCCCCGAGGTCGTGGCACCTGGATCGCGAAGTTCAGGCAGAACAGTCGGTTCGCCGGCAGTTATGCGGCCGATCGGATTGGCTGACGTCGCGCATGACCTTCCCGTTGGAGACGCCGGAGGGGCACCCGAGCCTGGACACGAAGGTGGCGGAGGCCCTCCAAGCCCGTCTGATCCGGGATGCGATGAAGCAGCCGCAGGCCCTGTACGGCGATGATGGTGCGCGCCTCATCCTGGACGAGCAGGGCCGGGTCGTCAGCTCCTCAGGGCTGCCGGCCGACTGGCCACAGCGCCAGCCCGGTCCGACGAATTCACCCAATCCGCAGGTGCACGGCTGAGCCGTCGGGCACAGTGCGAACCATGGACAACAACCTCGGGTTCGCTGCCGGCAAGATGGTCGACCACGGTGACGGGCTGATCGGGTACCTCGCGCCAGGGAAGTTCCTCGAGTCCTTCCGCGTCCAGGCGCGGCACGTCACCGGTGTCTCCGAGACCCGGGCAAAGAGACTGACGTACCGGATCACCGTGTTCGGTCAGGGCACGACTCTGGCGGAGTTCGACGGCGCCGCAGGAGTCGCGCCCAAGCTGGACGCCTGGTTCCGTGAGTGGAACACCCGTGTCGCCGCGAACGAGGCCCAGGCTGCGGCGTACGCCGCCCCGAAGCCCGCGCCTGCTGCGGCACGGTCGGCGCCTACCGCTGCGCCCGCCGTCCCCAACCTGGCCGACCAGCTCTCCGCCCTCGTTGGCCTGCACGCTGCGGGTGCGTTGACGGACGAGGAGTTCACGGCGGCGAAGACCCGCCTTCTCGCGTGACCTCGGGGCTCCTGCCCGTGGCTGTCACAGCCCGTTGGAGGATCGCGGCATGACGTTCCAATTCGAGTACACGATGACCTTTGCCGAGGACCGCGCAGAGCCGATCGGCCGCGCCTGGGACGGCGGCTACGAGACCGAGGCTGAGGCTCTCTCGATTGCGCGGGAGGTAGCCAACGAGAATCAACGTGATGTGCGAGTGGTCGAGCTCGACTCCGCGCGACACCCGGTTCGCGTCGTAGCAACCGTCACGCCGGCAGATCACGATGAATAGCCCGGCGTGACGCGTCCCCGGCTGGCACGATCGCTACATGACCCACACCGTCGCCGCTGACACAGTCACGAAGTACCAGAGCAAGGCGATCGGCGGTGGGCGCATCGTTGCTCCGGCGCCATTGATCATGCCGGGCAGGTGGACGCATGCTGTTGCGGCCGGGGCCGACGTGACTCGCTGCGGGAGGGACGTCGTTGATCTGCGGGAATTTCCGGACCTCGTGTTCGAGACGGTCAACCCGTACCTGCGGTGCCGGGCGTGCCAAGGCCTGATCGACCCCGAGGTCCAGTAGAGCCGGCGCAGCCCTGGGTCAGTTCTCCGAGCCCGTCAGGGCCGCCAGTGCGCCTGCCGTGCAAGGGATTCGACGGCATTCGCAATCCGCTTGCTCGGTTCGGTTGAGGTCGCGGGCTGCGACGTCGTGGTCCAGCCGATCAGGTTGACGTCCAGCACGAACTTGTTCGAGTACCGGATGTTCTCGGCACTGCGGTAGGTGATCGTCGCCGTCACGGGTCCCTGCGGCGCCTCTTCATCGCCGGAAACAGCTTGGAAGACGTTCGTCATCGATGCTCGAGGAGCAAGCAGGGGGATGGAGCGCGCGTAGCGCGCGGCGATAAAGGGCAGCAGGCGCCCGTCCCGGCCGAGCTGATCCGATGTGGGCATCGGGGGATCGAAGCGCACCGCCACGTCGAGCGCGGAGCTCCGGCCGTAGTTGGCGATGCGGAGATCGATGGCCGTTGTGCTCAGCGGCGCCGGCACGAGTTCGGCGATGACGATTGGCCGGGTCTGCTCGCGACTGTCGGCGCGGGTGCCGCTCAGGGCGTAGATCGCAATGCCAGCGGTGGCGACCGCGGCGAGGGCGCTAACGCCGGAGAAGATCGTTGCCGCGTCCATGGTCAGGCCCCTTCGGACTTCGCGATGGCACCGTCGCGCAGCCAGGAGACGACGAGCACGGCAGTCTGAACGACCGCGCGGGCCTCCGCGTCCGTGGGTGGACGCGTATTGCCGGTGCTGTGTCGGTCAGGGTTCGGCCACATCAGGTCGAGCAGATTGATGAAGGTCTCGACGCCGCCCTCACGATCCGCGGGGAGGACGTGCTTCCACTTGCTCGGCTTGGTACGCATCGCACTGATGATGGAGCCAAGCGTCGCCTTTTCGTTGTTGGGCGTGACGATCGGATTGAGAAGCGCCTCGACGGCCTTGATCGCGTGATCCCACGCGTCGGAGGCGTCAGGCGATCGGCCGTACGCGTGGGTCCACGCGGTGCGCAGCTCGGACGATGCTTCGTCCTGAGGCGTCGTCGCTGCTTCAGTTGCTGCCGTCGAGCTTGCGTCGGTGACACGCTCCAGGCTGCGCCCATTCTCGGCTACGGTCCAGATCGAACCGCCCAACCGGAGAACCGCGCGAAGATCCTTCCGGTCACCGCGTTGGCCCTGTCCCAAGACACCGTCGACGGTGTCGAGGAGGCGGTCATCGGACTGCGCGGCGGCCTCGATGAACGCGTTTTGGAGCCTGTGCGCGGGAGCAGAGTGAGGGAAGTGATCGAAGCGGAGCAAGAGCGCGAGAGCGCGCATGAGCGCCACCTGATAGGTCCCGGATAGATCGTCGTAGGTGGCTTCGCTCAGCCAGGCGAGCAGCGAGGGCTTTAGATGTGGCGGCGTCCCTTCGAAGGGCCCGTCGTTGGTCGCGGCGTCGCCGCTGTGCCGCTGGGATAGGGGGCGCCATTCCGTCACGATCAGCGACCATAGTGGGCAATACCAATGGAGCGCAGGCGAGTTGCAGAGTAAGTCCGAACGGTTGTCGGACCGGCTGTCGGTGGACCGGGCTAGGGTCCGGCGGCATGACCCTTCTAGCTATTGCAGCTGCGCCGGCGGTGCCGGCTTCTGAGGTGGGATGGACTGACATTCTGACTGCGATGGTCGCGGCGGCCGCCCTCGTCCTGTCGATCATTGGCTTGGTCGTCCAGTGGCTCACTTGGAGCCGATCGGGTGCAGTCATCGCTGTCGAGGCGAGCCATGGGATCCTTCCAGCTGGCCCTGTGACCCGGATCGTCACGGTCACTGCCCTGAACAAGGGCCGCGGGCCGGCTCAGATCACCTCGTGGTGGCTTGAGCCGATTGGAGGGCCGTCCGAGGCTAAAAAGTGGTGGATGGGGAACACGGTGCTGCGTGGGTCCGATGACCTTCCGGTCCTGGTAGATGGCGAGCATCGCGTCTCCTGGTTGGTTCCCCTCGAGGCTGTCGAGTCGTCGTGCCGGCAGTGGAAGGTCGCCCGCGTCCGCCCATGCCTCAGCCTGGGATCAGGACGCGAGGTGCGAGGCAAGCCGATCAAGATCGTCTAGCCCCGTGCCGGGGCGCTCAGCGTCACTCTCGATGTGGACCCCGTGCGGCAACAGGTCTTTCGTGTCACGCCGTCTTGCCTTCCCTCGCCGGGACGTGTTCGTCCACCTGCGTCCTAAAGAAGTGTTTTTTGAAACACCATCCCGGTGGTCTTCCTCGTCCTGCCGGTGACCGTGGTCTTCGCCCTGTGGCCTGGTGCCGTTGGGTTGACGTTGATGACGCCCTGAGGGGCACAAGCGCCCCGTGGGGCAACGGAAGGATCTCGGGTGAAGCGACTGACGATGTGGGCATGGTGCCTGGCGCTGCTGGCGGACGGGCCGGTCCATCGGTCTGCTGGGGACCGGCGCGACCGCGGAGAGCGCGGCGACGTGCCCGGCTGGGTGCTGGTGACGATCATGACGGCCGGTCTGGTGACGATGCTGTGGCGGTTCGCCGGCCCGCAGCTCCAGCAGATGTTGAGCAATGCGCTCGCCCAGGTCAGCGGCTGACTCCGTGCCCGCTGACCGCTGGCCACGGGCTGAGGACGGCGCTGCGGTCGTCGACTTCGTCCTGGTGACGGTGGTCCTGCTCCCGCTGGTCCTCGGCATCCTCCATGTGGCGCTCGTGCTCCACGTGCGCAACACCTTGACGGCGGCGGCATCCGACGGTGCGCGGCTGGCGGCGACCGTCGACGCCGGTCCGGTCGACGGCGTACGACGCGCGCAGGGACAGATCGAGGCGGCGCTCTCGGCCAGGTTTGCGCGCGAGGTGTCGGCACGGCCGGCGGCAGTCGAAGGCCAGGCAGGGGTGGAGGTGCGTGTGGTCGCCGTCGTGCCCCCGCTCGGCCTCTGGGGCCCGGGCACTCGTCTCGTCCTCACCGGCCACGCCATCGAGGAGCCTCGGTGAGGAGCCGCGACGAGGCGGGCAGCGCGCTGGTCGAGTTCGTCTGGCTGGCGATGCTCTTGCTGGTGCCACTCGTCTACGTCGTGCTGGCGGTCTTCGACGTCCAGCGGGCGGCCTTCGGCGCCTCGGCAGCCTCGCGCGCGGCGGGTCGCGCCTACGCACTCGCCGACAGCGACGCTGAAGGGCTCCGCCGCGCGCGAGCGGTTGTCGAGGTCGCCATGGCAGACCAGGGCGTCGAACAGCCCGTCGACCTCGTGGTCACGTGCGAACCCGATCCGCCATGCCATCGCCGCGGCAGCACGATCATCGTCCGGGTGTCGTCGCGGGTCGTGCTGCCGCTCGTCCCCGCTGCGCTGGGCGGGGGAGCGCCAAGTTTTGCGGTCGCCTCGGAGCACCGCGTCCCGATCGGTCGCTACCGCGAGGTCGGACCATGATGCGGTGGCGAGCGGGGAGACCCCACGGGTGTGACGAGGGCGGTCAGGTCACGGTCCTGATCATCGGCTTCGCCCTCGTGCTGCTCCTCGCCGTCGGGGTGACGGTCGACGCGTCCGCGGCGTACCTCGAACGCGAGGCGCTCGCCACCCTCGCCGATGGAGCTGCCCTCGCCGCGGCCGACCAGGTGCAGGGCACGCCGGCGTACGACGGAGGGCTGGAAGGCGCAGCGCCGATCGACGTCCGCACGGCCCGGGCGACCGTTGCCCGGCACCTCAGCTTGACCGGCGCGCTCCGCGACCACCCGGGCCTCGTTGCCGTCGTCGATGTCGTCGACGACCGCGTGGTGGTCCGGCTCCGGGCGCCGCTCGACCTGCCGTTGACCGTGCACGGCCTCACCGCCACGACCGTCTCTGCAGGGGGCTCCGCTTCGGTGACTCTGGGAGCGGGGTGATGCGGGCAGGCTGGGTGACATCGGTCACGACGGAGCCGTTGGGCTCCCGCACGAGACGGTGCGGCCCCACAATGGATCCAGTCCCCGCAGAGGACCCGAGACCTCTGCGGGGACCTTCCATTTCCGCCTTCGCCTCCGGTCGTCGCGCCGCCGTCGGCGCCGCTCCTCTCGTGGCGTAGCCTTGCTCCTCGTGGCAACCACGGACTTCGACGGCGAGATCAAGCAGCTCCAGGCGACGATGCGCACCATCGAGCAGGTGCTCGATGTCGACGCGATGCGCAGGGAGATCGCCGAGCTCAGCGAGCAGGCTGGTTCGGCCGATCTCTGGGACAACCAGGAGAACGCGCAGCGGGTCACCGCCCGGCTCTCGCAGCTCAACGGTGAGCTCGAGCGCTTCAGCAGCCTCACCGGACGCATCGACGACCTCGCGGTCCTCGTCGAGATGGGCCAGGAGGAGGGCGACGCCGACACCCTCGCCGAGGCCGAGGCCGACCTCGAGCGGATCAAGAAGTCCGTCGAGGCCCTCGAGGTGCGCACGCTGCTCAACGGTGAGTACGACGCCCGCGAGGCGATCGTCTCGATCCGTGCCGGTGCCGGTGGCGTCGACGCCGCTGACTTCGCCGAGCAGCTCATGCGGATGTACACCCGATGGGCCGAGCGCAACAAGTACTCTGTCGAGGTCTTCGACGTCTCCTACGCCGAGGAGGCGGGCATCAAGTCCGCCGAGTTCGCGATCCACGCGCCCTACGGCTACGGCACCCTGTCGGTCGAGGCCGGCACGCACCGCCTTGTCCGGATCTCGCCCTTCGACAACCAGGGACGCCGCCAGACGTCGTTCGCCGCGGTCGAGGTCGTGCCGGTCCTCGAGCAGACCGACAACATCGAGGTCGACGAGAACGACCTCCGCGTCGACGTCTTCCGCTCGGGTGGCCCCGGCGGCCAGTCCGTCAACACGACGGACTCCGCCGTTCGCCTCACGCACCTGCCGACCGGCATCGTCGTCTCCTGCCAGAACGAGAAGTCGCAGCTGCAGAACAAGGCCTCCGCGATGGTCGTCCTCAAGGCGAAGCTCCTCGCGAAGAAGAAGGCGGAGGAGGCCGCGCTCAAGAAGGACCTCAAGGGCGACGTGGCCGCATCGTGGGGTGACCAGATGCGCAACTACGTCCTCAACCCGTACCAGCTGGTCAAGGACCTCCGCACCGGACATGAGTCCGGCAATCCTGCCGGCGTTCTCGACGGCGACATCGACGACTTCATCGAGGCCGGCATCCGCTGGCGTCGGGGCGGCGTCGAGCAGGGCTGATCTCGACTGGCTCAGGCGTGAGTACGCGCCGCCTCGGCGGTGCAGGCGTGCAGGTACGCGCCGCCTCGGCGGTGCAGGCGTGCAGGTTGGCGCCGCCTCGGCGTCAGGAGGCGGTGGCGGCCACGCGCACGCACCAGACGCCGGCGTCGGCGATCAGCTCCTTCTCTGCTGCCGCCCGGGCGCCGGCGGGTTGGTCCGCGCGGGTCGGCATGTCGAGGGAGCAGGCGAGCCAGGCATCGCCGAAGAGACCGCGGTAGGTCACCGTCGTCCGTCCGCCGGTACGGCAGAGCGCGCCCACCGCGGGTGAGCCGAACTTCGCGGCCGGAACGGAAGTGCAGCCGGAGGTCTTCCGCGTCGCAGCAGCGAGCTGGGCGGCACGGGCGGGCGTCACCGGGGGCGCGAAGACCCAGCTCCGGGCGACGAGCTCCGCACCCGTGAAGACACAGCCGTACTCATGGGAGACGTCGTCTGTCCCGGGCAGGTGCTCACCGTTGCCGTAGTGCGCGGTGGTGACCTTCTCACCGACGGCGTCCAGGACCGCTTCGTCGCGGATGCGCGAGCAGAACGAGGCCCGCTCGACCTGCGCCACCGTGCCGTCGTACGACGCGAGGGGCGTAGGCCGGGGCGTCGCCGCGGGGGTCTCGCCGGAGCCGCTGCAACCGGCCAGGACCACGCCCGCGAGCGTTGCTGCGAGGGCGGTGCTGAGGCGGCGGACGACCACCACCGAGGGGGTACGGCGAGGCATGGCGTCCAGCCTAGGTCCAGGGGTCCGCGAGTGCAGTGCGGGGACCGGGTGCGACACGCAGGTCCCCGGTTCCCGCGTGCGACTCGCCTAGACTCCGTCCGGTGATCCGCTTCGAGAAGGTCAGCAAGACCTACCCGGGCCAGTCCCACAGCGCGCTTGACACGGTGTCGGTCGACATCGAGAAGGGCGAGTTCGTCTTCCTCGTCGGCGCCTCGGGATCTGGCAAGTCGACGTTCCTCCGCCTCATCCTGCGCGAGAGCCAGGCGACCGATGGCCGTGTCCACGTCGCCGGCAAGGACCTCAACCGCCTCGCGGGGTGGAAGGTGCCGCGGCTGCGCCGTCAGATCGGGACGGTCTTCCAGGACTTCCGTCTCCTGCAGAACAAGACGGTCGCCGAGAACGTCGCGTTCGCGCTCCAGGTGATCGGCAAGTCGCGTTCGGACATCGAGCGACTGGTGCCCGAGACCCTCGACCTGGTCGGTCTCTCCGAGAAGGCCGAGCGGATGCCGGACGAGCTCTCCGGTGGCGAGCAGCAGCGCGTCGCGATCGCGCGCGCCTTCGTCAACCGGCCGATGATCCTCATCGCCGACGAGCCGACCGGAAACCTCGACCCGACCACGTCGCTCGGCATCATGAAGCTGCTCGACCGGATCAACCGCACCGGCACGACCGTGATCATGGCGACGCACGACGCCGGCATCGTCGACCAGATGCGCAAGCGCGTCATCGAGCTCTCCGGCGGCAAGGTCGTCCGTGACGAGGCTCGCGGCGCCTACGGCTACGAGAACTGAGGCCTTCCCATGCAGATGACCTATGTCTTCACCGAGCTCAAGCAGGGCCTGCGTCGCAACGTGTCGATGCACCTTGCGGTCGTCCTCACCCTCTTCGTCTCGCTGACCCTCGTGGGCCTGGGCGCCCTGTTGAAGTTCCAGGCCGACCACGCAGAGGAGCACTTCGGCAAGATCAACCAGGTCGTGGTCTGGCTCTGCAACGACGCCTCCAAGGCGAGCACCTGCACCGGCTCGGTGAGCCCGGCGCAGAAGGCGGCGATCATCAAGGTCGTCGAGTCCAACCCCGAGGCCAAGGGTCACCACGTCGAGTCGCAGCAGGTCGCCTACGACAAGACCAAGCGCCTCTTCGGCCAGCAGTACCAGACCAAGCTCCCCGCCGACTTCGGCCCCGACGACCTGCGCGAGTCGATCTGGATCGACCTCAAGGACCGCCACGAGGCCGACGGCATCATGAGCGCCGTCCAGGGCCTCGACGGCGTCGACAGCATCCGCGACTCCCGCGGCCTGGTCGGCCCGATCTTCAAGATCCTGGACCGCATGCAGATCGGCTCGCTGCTCACCGCGGGCATCCTGCTGATGGCCGCGCTGCTGCTCGTCGCCAACACGATCCGCCTCACGGCGTACGCCCGCCGCCGGGAGATCGGCATCATGCGGCTCGTCGGCGCGGGCACGCTCTACATCATGCTGCCGTTCCTCCTCGAGGCGCTGATCACCGCGGTGGCGGGCGTCCTGCTGGCGGCCGTCGCGCTGACCTCGTTCGAGTACTTCGCGATCATCCGCGGCGTGAGTGATCTGCGCCTGATGCCGTGGGTCGACTGGACCGACCTCCGGATGGCCGTCATCGCGGCGGCGATCCTCGGCCCGATCCTCACCGTTGTCCCGACACTCCTGTTGACGCGGAAATACCTCAAGGTCTGACCCGCGTCACCTACCGTCGAACTGTTCTCTTCCCCGAACAAAGGTTCCACCCGTGGCTGGCCCCTTCCCCCTTGCCAACCATCGACGACTCGGCGCGCTGCTGCTCGCCTCGGTCGCAGCGATGGTCCTCACGACACCGGTCGCGTCCGTCGGCGACGACCTGAAGGACAAGCAGCGCCAGGTCGAGCGGAGCATCAACCGCGCCGAGGGCGCCCTCGAGTCGTCGAGCGCTCGCGCCGCCACGGCGACCGCCTCCCTGCGCAAGGCCCAGGCTTCGCTGCGCACGGCGCAGCAACGGCTGCACGGCACGCGGACGCAGCTCGCAGCCGCCGAACGCCGCGACGCAGCGATGCAGGCCGCCCTCGACCAGGCGGTCCGCAACCTCGCGGCCGCCAGGACCGCACTCGCCGAGGGGCGCGAGCAGGTCGCGGAGCAGAAGGACGCCATCGCCGCGTACGTCACGTCGGTCTACGAGCAGGGCGATCCGCGCCTGCTCGGCTTCGTCGCGGTGGCGAACGCCGGCGACCCGGGCGACATGACCCGCGCGATCGCGTTCAACGAGTCCTACACCGACCGCGAGGACGCCGTCCTCACCGACCTCGAGGCCGCCGAGCGTCAGCTCACCGTGCGCGAGGCGCAGGTGGAGGAGCGCAAGGGCAAGGTCGACGAGAGCCGCGCCGCGGCAGCGGCGAACCTGGCCGCCAAGGAGGCACTCGAGCAGAAGGCCGCCGGCGAGGCCGCTCAGGTCCGCGCCCTCGTCGGGAAGCGCGCCACCGTGTATCGGGCAGCCGCCGCCGCGCGTGCCGCCGATCGGGCCGTGCTGGCGCGGCTCGAGAGGAAGGAGCGCCAGATCTCCCAGCTCCTCGCCCGCCGGGCCCAGCGTGCCGTGCGTAACGGGGCACCGGGCAGGTCGGACGGCTACCTGTCCTTCCCCGTCAACGGACCGATCACGTCGTACTACGGCTGGCGCCGGCACCCGATCTACGGCGACATGCGCCTGCACAACGGCGTGGACTTCGGTGCTCCGTGCGGCGCCCCTCTGTACGCGGGGGCTGGAGGTGTGGTCATCGCGCGTGGCGGAGGCGACTGGGACCCGTCCGGCAACTACCTCTACATCGACCACGGGGGTGTCGCCGGCGTCGGACTGAGCACCAGCTACAGCCACGCCACGCGCTACATCGTCGGTGTCGGCCAGCGCGTGAAGCGCGGCCAGGTGGTCGGCTACGTCGGCACGACCGGCTGGTCCACCGGATGCCACCTCCACTTCACCGTCAAGGAGAACGGCGCGAACGTCGACCCGATGAAGTGGCTCTGAGCCGCCCGTCGGGAAAACCGGTCGCCCCTCCTGAGAGGATGGGACCATGGCCAGGGAACAGGGCACCAAGCCCATCGCGCAGAACAAGAAGGCGCGGCACGACTACCACATCGACGAGACGTGGGAAGCCGGCATGGTGCTGATGGGGACCGAGGTCAAGTCGCTGCGCCAGGGCCGGGCGTCGCTCGTCGACGGCTTCGCCGAGATCGACGGCGGAGAGGTCTACCTGCTCAACGTGCACATTCCGGAGTACCTCAACGGCACCTGGACCAACCATGCAGCGCGGCGCCGTCGCAAGCTGCTGCTCAACCGGGCCGAGATCACCCGAATGGAGCGGAAGCTCGGCGACAAGGGATACACCCTCGTCCCGCTGCAGCTCTACTTCAAGGATGGCCGCGCCAAGGTCGAGCTCGCGCTCGCGCGCGGCAAGAAGGCGTACGACAAGCGGCACACGCTCGCCGAGAAGCAGGCCAACCGGGAGAAGGAGCAGGCCGTCCAGCGTCGGCTCAAGGGCTACAAGGACTGACGGGTGTGGGGCACCGCGTCGCCGTGGAATAAGCGGTCGTGATCTGTCGGTTGAGCCCCGTAGACTGTGGTCGTCGGCCGCGGTCGACGCTTGAAAAATCAAGAGGGGCTGATCGGTTTCGACTTGGGACGTTAGTTCCAGGGGAAGCGGGTCGAGAAGCCAGCGTCATCTCGTTAACGATCGCTGGAAACCAATAGTTGCCAACTCTAACCGCAACGACTTCGCTCTCGCTGCCTGAGCAGTGATCGAAGGGTCAAGCCGGGCATCCGTCCTCGTCCCGGACCTTGACCTCATCTAGAGGACTTGCTGATCAACCTCCGTCGGGAGGGTTGATCGGGACTTAATCCCGACTGAGCCCGTCGGCGCACGTGTCCGTGCAAGCGCCGGGGCCGAGAAAAGCGCACACCGCGGACTACGCCCGTAGAAGACCTGGATCGACGCTCGAGGACCGGGGTTCGATTCCCCGCAGCTCCACGCCCCTCTGGCCGACGTGTGCCTGACTGTGCTTCGCGCAGCAGGCCACGTCGGTTCGTCATTTCATGCGCGGACTCCGTCCGCGTGTCCGGCTCCGCCGGACGCTCCCGCCTGCTCCGCTCACGGTGTGGTGGTTGGTCGCCTGCTTCGTTCGACGGTGTGATGGTGGCTGACCTGTGTCGTTCGGTGGGCGGGGCCGCTAGCGTCGTCGTCGTGGACTGTGTGTTCTGCTCGATCGTGGCGGGGGAGACCCCGGCCGACGTCGTGCTCGAGACAGACGAGCTCCTCGCCTTCCTCGACCGTCGGCCCGTGTTCAAGGGGCACGTGCTCCTCGTGCCCAAGGCGCACCACGTCACGTTGCCCGATCTGCCGGCGGGCCTGCGCGACCCGTTCCTCGCCGCAGCCCAGCGCCTCGCGACCGCGATGGTCGAGGGGCTCGGTGCCCAGGGCTCCTTCGTGGCGATGAACAACATCGTCAGCCAGTCCGTACCCCACCTGCACTGCCACGTGGTGCCGCGCACGAAGGGCGACGGGCTCCGCGGCTTCTTCTGGCCCCGGCACCGGTACGCCGACGGCGAGCCCTCGGCGTACGCCGCCCGGCTGCGCGCCGCGCTCGAGCGTGGCTAGGGTGGCCAGCGGTGCCTGACCACGACGGCGGGCCGACGGACTTGGAGGAAACATGGGTCGCTACGACGGACGCGTCGTCCTGATCACGGGTGCTGCGCGCGGCATCGGCTTCGGCATGGCACAGCGGTTCTCGGAGGAGGGTGCCGCGATCGCGATCGTCGACCTCAACGAGGAGGACGCCGCTGCCGCGGCGGCAAAGCTCCCGAAGGCCATCGGGATTGGTTGCGACGTGGCCGACCGCGCGGGTGTCGAGGCGGCGGTCGAGCGCACGGTCGCCGAGCTCGGTGGCCTGCACGTGCTGGTCAACAACGCCGGCATCACGCGCGACAACCTGCTCTTCAAGATGACCGACGTCGACTGGGACCTCGTCATGAACGTGCACCTCAAGGGCGCGTTCCTGATGGCCCAGGCCGCGCAGAAGGTCTTCACCGCCCAGCGTTACGGCAAGATCCTCAACCTCTCGAGCATCTCCGCCTACGGCAACCGCGGCCAGGCCAACTACTCGGCTGCGAAGGCGGGTGTGCAGGGCTTCACGAAGACGCTCGGCAAGGAGCTCGGCAAGTTCGGCATCAACGTCAACGCGATCGCTCCGGGCTTCATCGTCACGGAGATGACCGAGGCCACGGCCCGGCGCCTGGGCATGGAGCCGGAGGAGTTCTTCAAGATGAACGCCGACTTCAACCCGGTCGGCCGCGTCGGCCTGCCGGAGGACATCGCGGCGGCCGCAGCGTTCCTCTGCAGCGACGAAGCGTCGTACATCACGGGCCAGACGCTCAACGTCTGTGGTGGCGCCGCGATCCACTGAGCGGCGCTGAATCAGGCCCTGACCTGCGCAAACGCAACCCCGTCCGAGCTCTTCGGGCGGGGTTGCGTGCGTCACGCGACGGGGATCACATACCAAAGTAGGGGTCCCGACTGGCGAGTAGCACGATCGCTACGTACCGTCGTGGCCCACAACCGAACATCAACGCACCGGCCTTCGCCGAGTCCTGCCCGGCCGGATGCGTCCCCGTGATCTAGCGATCTGGGCAGGAGTGGGGGACCCACAGGTTCCACGCGGTCTCCGGACCGCTCGGGGTGAAGCCACAGCAGTGGCGGAGCACTTTCCAGCTCCAACCCGACAGCTCACCTCACAGGCGTGGGAAAGGAACTCCACCATGCCTGCGATCTCTCGCATGCGCAGCGTCCTCGCGCTGCCCTTCGTCCTGCTCGTCCTCCTGGCAGGGCTCGTCGCCACTGACGTCTCCACCGCTCCCGAGGCCTCCGCGACGCTGACGCGCGTCGAGAAGATCCGCCTCGGCGTCAAGATCGCCCGCAACCAGATCGGCGACCCGTACGCCTACGGCGCTGCGGGCCCGGGCCGGTTCGACTGCTCCGGCCTGATCTACTACTCGATGCGCAAGGCCGGCATCGCGGTGCCGCGCAGCTCGGGCGCCCAGGCCGACTACGCCCGGCCCATCGCCAAGTCGAACATGCGCATCGGCGACCTCATGTACTTCGGCGGCCACATCGCCATCTTCGTGGGCTGGAAGGACGGCCACCGGCTGATGCTCGACTCCCCGAAGTCGGGCGACCACGTGCGCATCCGGCGTCCGTGGACCACCTCCTGGTCGGCGTACACGCTCCGCTGAGGGCGCTCCGCCGCCCTGCTTGATCTCGGGGTTTGAGGGCGCGCCTCCGCCACTGTGCGGAGGCGCGCCCTCAGACTTCGAGGAGCAGGACCTCACTGCAGAAGGAGAACCCCGTGCGCCGCATGCGCCTTTCCGTTGCCGCCACCCTCGCCGCGAGTCTCGTCCTCGTCGGATGCGGGGGAGACAAGGGCAGCGATGACACCCCCTCCACGTCGGACGAGCCCTCGTCCACCGCTGCGGCGCCCGCGCCGCCCGAGACTTGGCCGCTCACCGGCCAGAAGGTCCCGGACGGCCGCTCGGCGAAGTCGCCGGCGTACATCGTCAAGATCGACAACACGGCCAAGAGCTCGCCGCAGGTCGGCTTGGGCAAGGCCGACCTCGTGGTCGAAGAGCTGGTCGAGGGTGGCTCCACGCGCCTGGCGACCTTCTTCCAGTCCCGCCTGCCCCGCCAGGTCGGTCCCGTCCGGTCGATGCGGCTCACCGACATCGGCATCGCCAAGCCCCTCGGCGCCGAGATCGTCACCTCGGGTGCCGCGGGGCCGACCCTCGACGGCCTGGCCCGCGCGGGCGTGAAGTTCGCCGACATGAGCAACCCTGCCGTGCGCCGGGTCTCGGACGGTGTCCACAGCTCGCTCTACTCGGTGATGGCCGACCTGACCCAGCTCGCGAAGCAGGGCAAGCAGCGCAGCCGTCCGGTGGACTACCTGCCGTTCGGCAAGGCCGCGGACTTCCCGGCCGGCCAGCCGGCGAAGGCAGTGGACGCCCGGATGTCGGCGGGGCGCACCTCGCGCTGGCAGCTGATGGGCAACAAGTACATCCTGCAGAACGGCTACATGCCCGACGGGGATGTCTTCAAGGCGGACACCCTGGTCGTCTGCATGGTCCGCACCTCGGTGGCCAACTACGTCGACCCCGCCGGTAACCCGGTGCCGATCTCGCACTTCGAGGGACGCGGCCAGGCGGTCATCTTCCACAAGGGCAAGGCAGTCCGCGCCACGTGGAAGAAGCCGAAGGTCGGCGACACCGTCACGTTCATGACCAAGGCGGGCGAGATCAAGGTCCCCGCCGGCCGCACCTGGCTCCACCTGGTGCCGAACAACGGCGGTGGCGTCAGCTTCCGCTGACCGACTCCGTCGCCGGTCGCGCCGCTCCCGTGAGTGTGCGCATGCCGTCGAAGAGCATCGCGAACGCCGCCTCGACCCGCTGGGTCGCGGCGGCGGGGTCGGTGCTCTCGACGATGGCGTCGCCTGCCGCGGCCAGTGCACCGAAGAAGATCCGGGAGAACGTCTCCTGCATCTGGGGATCCAGGCCCTCGGCGTCGGCACCGCCGAGCACGTTGGCGACGACCTCGCGGATCACGCCGAACGTCGACCGGTCCTCGCGGTCGGTGGCACGCGGGCCGAGGACCGTCGGGGCCTCGTGGACGACGAGCCGACTGTAAGCAGGCTCGCGCAGCACCTCCAGGAAGGCCATCAGGCCGGCCCGGGCCTGGTCCCACGGGTCCTTGACGCCCTTCATCGCCTTACTGATCTGGCGCGCAGCCTGGTCCTCGAGATCGGTGAGCACCGCCTCGAAGATGCCCTGCTTGCCGGCGAAGTGGTGATAGAGCGCGCCCTTGGTCACCTTGGCCTCGCTGACGATCGCATCGAGCGAGGTGGCGGCGTACCCCCGGACCGCGAACAGCTGGCCGGCCGCCTTGATCAGCGCCTTGCGGGTCGCCGCAGAGTACTGCTGGCGTCGGCTGAGGCCGGGGACGGTGGGGACGGACGGCACGCGGGGCATGGCCAGCTTGGGCCGTCGGTCGCTGGCGGCACCGTCGGTCTTGCTCATGCGGGGGAGTCTAGGGCGCATCGGGTGATGGCGGTCACGGTGACGTGTCACGTATCACCGTCCGCACAGTTGGCGTACCGCCGGTATGCCACGTACGGTCGTTACGTACCGTCGGTATGCGATGACCGAGTTGCGCCGCGGTGCGCAGGATCAGTGAAAGGAGCTCACCCATGAACTGGGAAGCTTTTCATCGCCGTGGGGACGTCCTCCAGGCCGTGATCAAGGAAGCGAACATCCGTCGCGACGGCGAGCTTCCGATGTACGTGCCCGGCGTCGAGCAGGTCTTCGGCGACGAGCTCGACCTCCTGGGCGCGCTGTCGCTCAAGTGGCACACCCGGCTGTCCGGCCACATCGAGACCAAGGCGAAGGACCAGCCGCTCGACCTCGAGCAGGCCACCATCGAGGCCTGGCGCGCAGCCGCCGACGAGATCCCGGGCATCCGCCTGGTGCTCGACGCGGCTCTTGCCGAGGGTGACGACGAGGTCGTCGCGATCCTCGAGCGGAGCAGGGAGAAGGAGCGCGAGCTCCTCGCGCTCAACTCCGGCAAGATCTCGGCCTACCAGCTGGCCGAGCACGGTGCCCATGTCGGTGCCGGCGTCGAGGCGAAGGCCCGCGAGGCCTTCGAGATCGGTGCGAACTGGACCCCCGAGCCCGTGCCGACGCTCCTCGAGCGGCTGAAGGCGGGCACGCGCTCGCGCACGTCCGCCATCGCCTGACCCTCTCCGGTCAGCACAGAACTGACGTCCCCCGGGTGCTGGCGCACCCTCCCCGTGACCCTCGTGGTTGCGCTCCCTCCCTCCCCGCGCCGGCCCCCGGGGATCGTCATTTCCGGCCAGGTGCGGGGTTCGGGCTGGTCGGACCCTCCCCGTCTGTCGCATAGGATCGACCTTGTGAGCACGCCCATCGGATTCACCCAGCTCGACGTCGTCGAGGACCGCGAGACGCTGTCCGTCGAGGACGGGGACCACGAGCGGTTCAGTCACTTCGTCCCCAAGGAGAAGCTGACCGAGGCGATGGTCATGGGCACCCCCGTGGTCGCCCTGTGCGGCAAGGTGTGGGTCCCCAACCGGGCGCCGGAGAAGTTCCCGGTCTGCCCGGAGTGCAAGGAGATCTGGGAGTCGCTCAACTCCGGTGACGGTTCCGGCGGCAACGGGGACGAGTCTTGAGCGGTCAGCCCGAGGCTGACCTGTTCGACGCGGTTCCCCAGGCTCCCGGCCAGCTCACGCCGGCCTGGCCGGACCGTGCCGCGTGGGGCACGGCGACGTCGCTGCGCGCCTGGCAGGCCGCAGCGATGCGGAAGTACCTCGACGAGCAGCCGCGCGACTTCCTCGCGGTCGCGACGCCGGGCGCCGGCAAGACGACGTTCGCTCTCACCGTCGCGGCCGAGCTCCTCGGCCGCCGGGTCATCGACCGGATCACGATCGTGGCGCCGACGGAGCACCTGAAGGTGCAGTGGGCGGAGGCCGCCGCCCGTGCAGGGATCCCGATCGACCCGGCGTACTCCGCGGGACAGGGCAAGACCTCCAGTGACTTCCTCGGCATCGCGGTGACGTACGCCGGCGTGGCGGTCAACCCGCTCGCGATGCGGATCCGCACCGAGCGCTTCAAGACCCTGGTGATCCTCGACGAGGTCCACCACGCGGGCGACGCGCTGTCCTGGGGCGAGGGCGTCCGCGAGGCGTTCGACCCGGCGACGCGTCGGCTCGCGCTCACGGGCACGCCGTTCCGCTCCGACGTGAACCCGATCCCGTTCGTCAGCTACGAGCCCAACGAGGACGGCATCCCGCAGTCGAAGGCCGACTTCACCTACGGCTACGCGCACGCGCTCGCCGACCACGTCGTCCGCCCTGTCCTCTTCATGGCCTACTCGGGCGAGATGCAGTGGCGCACGCGCGCCGGCGACGAGATCACCGCGCGCCTCGGCGAGCCGCTCACCAAGGACATGCACCAGCAGGCGCTGCGCACCGCGCTGGACCCCGCGGGATCGTGGATGCCGGCCGTGCTCGAGGCCGCTGACAAGCGCCTGACGGAGGTACGCCGCCACGTCCCGGACGCGGGCGGCCTCGTCATCGCCTCGGACCAGACCACGGCCCGCGCCTACGCCAAGCTGCTGCGGGCGATCAGCGGCGAGGCGGCGGTCGTCGTACTCTCCGACGAGAAGGCTTCGTCGAAGAAGATCACGGCCTTCTCCGAGGGCGATCAGCGGTGGATGGTCGCGGTCCGCATGGTCTCCGAGGGCGTCGACGTTCCGCGCCTGGCAGTGGGCGTCTGGGCGACCAACACCTCGACGCCACTCTTCTTCGCGCAGGCCGTCGGACGCTTCGTGCGTGCCCGCAAGCTCGGCGAGACCGCGTCCGTCTTCCTGCCGTCGGTGCCCAACCTGCTCGGGCTCGCCTCGGAGATGGAGGTCCAGCGCGACCACGTCCTCGGCCGCAAGGTCAACGACGACGGCGACATCTTCGCCGCCGAGCAGGGCCTGATCGACCAGGCCAATGCGGGCGAAGGGGCGAGTGACGACCTGCTCGGCAACTTCGAGGCGCTCGGCTCCGAGGCGACCTTCGACCGCGTGCTGTACGACGGCGGCGAGTTCGGTCACTCGGGTGAGGTCCACGTGGGCTCCGACGAGGAGATGGACTTTCTCGGCATCCCGGGCCTCCTCGAGCCGGACCAGGTGCGCGACCTGCTGCACCAGCGCCAGTCGGACCGCGCCCAGAAGCAGAAGCAGCAACAGAAGCAGGAGCGCGCTCTGGGGGTGACGGACGAGGACCGGGCGGTCGCGCACGAGCGCCTCGGCGTACTCCGTCGTGAGCTCAACGGCCTCGTCGCTGCGTGGTACCACCGCACCGGGCAGCCGCACGGCGTCACGCACAACGCCCTGCGCAAGGAGTGCGGCGGGG
>NZ_DATIHB010000159.1:0-8609 GCF_035481145.1 Nocardioides sp.
CGCCGCAGCAGTCGCATCGAGCCGGTTCCCGGCAGCTCGGTGAAGTTCCCGGAGGCCAGCACCCGGCGGTAGACGCCGAACGGCGCCTGCCCGCCGTCGGCCGGGTCGGGGAAGACGTCGTGGATCACCAGCACGCCGCCGACTGCGACGTGGGGGACCCAGGCCCGGAAGTCGGTGCGCGCAGGCTCGACGCCGTGGCCGCCGTCGATGAAGAGCAGCGCAAGGGGAGTGGTCCAGACGCGCCCGACGGTGCCGGACTGCCCGACCACGGCGACCACGTGGTCCTCCAGGCCCGCCCGCTCGATGGTGCGGCGGAAGAACGGGAGCGTGTCCATCCGGCCGGTCTCGGCGTCGACCACGTCGACGTCGTGGTGCTCCCAGCCGGCCTGGTTCTCCTCGGAGCCGTGGTGGTGATCGACGGCGAAGACGACCGAGCCGACCTCGCGGGCAGCGGCGCCGAGGTAGACCGCTGACTTGCCGCAGTAGCTGCCGACCTCGAGTGCCGGGCCCGAGGGCAGCTGCGCGAGCGCCCAGCGGTGGAGCAGCGCGCCCTCGTCCTCGGGCATGAAGCCCTTCGTGGTGCGGATCAGGTCGAGGAGCGCGGGGTCCATCTGCGGCGTGCTGGTCACGGGCCCGACCCTAGTGTCTGGGAGAATCGTCGCCATGCACGGCCACCCTGACTTCGAGCTGCGTCCGGGGGAGCCCGTCGACGTCGCGGACTCGGTGGCTGCTCGCGTCCGGGCCCGCTACTTCCGCGAGGTGATGGGGGAGTTCGCCACCGGCGTCGTCATCGTCACCGCACAGGCCTCGGAGGGCCCGGTCGGCATGACCTGCCAGACCTTCTCGAGCGTCTCGCTCGACCCGCCGCTGGTCAGCTTCATCCCGGCCCGTACGTCGCGGTCCTGGCCGCTGATGCGTGCGGCGGGGCACTTCTGCGTCAACGTGCTCGCCGCGGGGCAGGAGGAACTCGCCACGGTCTTCGCCTCCAAGGGCGCCGACAAGTTCGCCGGTATCGAGTGGCGCACTGCCGAGAGCGGGGCACCGGTGCTCGCCGGCGCGCTCGCCTACATCGACTGCACCCTCGAGGTCGTGCACCCGGCGGGTGACCACGACATCGCGATCGGCCTGGTCCGGGCGCTCTCCTCGTGCTCGGACGCCGAACCGCTCCTCTACCACCGGGGCGCGTTCCGGTGACGATGGACGACTTCGCCGAGTCCGTCACCCGCCGCTTCCTCGGCTTCTGCGAGAACCAGCGCACCCGTGCTGCCGTCATCGCCACGATCCGCTCGGCGATGGAGGGGGAGGGGCGCAGCCAGAAGGTCTTCCACCGGCTCAACCGGCTCGTCTTCGTTCCGCTCGCCGGACCGGCCGGCCTCCACGTCTCCACGACCCGGATCCAGCTCGCCCTCGGCACCCTGTCGGCTGCCGCGATGATGCGCTACGTGATGAAGCTCGAGCCCCTCGCCTCCATGGAGTTCGAGGATCTGGTGCAGACGCTGACGCCTGCGGTGCGCGGCGCCCTCCAGGCCGAGCCTCGTGGCGAGATCGAGGCCTGGGACGACCAGGTCGCGCCGTACCCGAGGGCTGAGCCGCACCGGCTCGACGCCCGTCGCCAGTGGAAGCTGACCGGCCGGCTCAGCTGATCAGAACCTGGGTCTGAAGACGCCGAAACCCGGGTCAGCACTCGCTTCGCTCGTGCACTCCGCCTTCGCTCGACCGAGATCGAGCAAACTCGACTCGGCGCTCGCTCAGTTGTCGTATCGGCGGACCAAGACCCGGGTTTCGACGAGCGCTCAGGAGAGGGCGGCGATGGCCTCGGCGATGGAGAGCGTGCGCTTCGCGGACTCGACGTGGAGGTTCTCCACCATCTTGCCGTTGTAGGTCACCACGCCACCGTCGGAGGACTCGAAGGCCTCGATCAGGCCCTTGGCGTTCTCGACCGCCTCGGCCGACGGGGCGAAGCCCTCGTTGGCCGGGTCGATCTGGCCGGGGTGGATGATCGTCTTGCCGTCGAAGCCGAACTCCCGGCCCTGGGCGACCTCGGCCAGGAAGCCCTCGGCGTTCTTCACGTCGTTGTAGACGCCGTCGAGGATGACCGTGCCGGTGGCGCGCGCCGCGAGCACGGCGAGCTGCAGCGACGTCACCAGGTTGGTGCGCCCGACGACGTGGTCGACGAAGAGCTCCTTGACCAGGTCGTTGGTGCCGAGCACGGCGACCGTGAGGCGGTCGGAGGCACCGAGGATCTCGCGCGCGTCGAGGATCGCCTGCGGCGACTCGATCATCGCCCAGAGCTTGGTGTGCTCGGGCACGCCCGCGGCCTCGAACGACGCGATCAGGTCGCGCACCTGCTCGGCCGAGTTGACCTTGGGAACGACGATCGCGTCCGGGCCGGCCTCGGCGGCGGCCTTCAGGTCGTCGGCGTGCCACTCGGTGTCCGCACCGTTGATGCGGATGGTGAGCTCCTTGGCGCCGTACTCGCCGGACTTCACCGCGGCAGCGGCGTTCAGGCGGGCCTGCGGCTTGGCGTCAGGGGCGACGGCGTCCTCGAGGTCGAGGATCAGCGCGTCGACGGCGAGCGTCTTCGCCTTCTCCAGGGCCCGCTCGTTTGAGCTGGGCATGTAGAGGACGGTGCGGCGGGGGCGGAAGTTCTCAGTCGTCATCAGGCTCAGCCTTCGATCTCGATCGCGTCGTACATGGCCTTCAGGTCGGGGTCGGTCGCGGCGAGGCGCTCGGCGAGCTCGACCATGACCTTGCACTGCTTCACGGAGGCGTCGTCCTCCATCTTGCCGTCGAGCATGACGGCGCCGGTGCCGTCGCCCATGGCGGCGATGACGCGGCGGGCGTGCTTGATGTCCTCGACCGACGGCGAGAAGACCTTGTTGGCGATCTTGATCTGGACCGGGTGCAGCGACCAGGCGCCGACGCAGCCGAGCAGGAACGCGTTGCGGAACTGGTCCTCGCACGCGACGGTGTCCTTGATGTCGCCGAACGGGCCGTAGTACGGGAAGAGGCCGTGCATCGCGCACGCGTCGACCATGCGGGCGATCGTGTAGTGCCACAGGTCCTGCTGGTACGTCGTCCGGTCGGCGTCGTACTGCAGCTCGCCGGCGTCGTTGCGCGGGGCGTCGGCGCGGACCAGGTAGCCCGGGTGGCCGCCGCCGACGCGGGTGGTCTTCATGCGACGGTCCGCGGCGAGGTCGGCCGGGCCGAGCGAGAGGCCCTGCATGCGCGGCGACGCGGCGCAGATCTCCTCGATGTTGGCGACGCCACGCGCGGTCTCGAGGATCGCGTGGATCAGGATCGGCTTGGTGATGCCGGCCTTCGCCTCGAGCTGGGCGAGGATCCGGTCCATGTAGTGGATGTCCTCGGCGCCCTGGACCTTGGGGACCATGATCACGTCGAGCTTCTCGCCGATGGCGGGCACGAGCGTGGTGAGGTCGTCGAGCACCCACGGCGAGTCGAGCGAGTTGATCCGGGTCCAGAACTGGGTCGGACCGAAGTCCACCTCCTGGCCGATCTTCACGAGGCCCGCGCGGGCGATCTCCTTGTTCTCGGCCTTCACGGCGTCCTCGAGGTTGCCGAGGAGGACGTCGACGGAGCCGACCATGTCCGGGACCTTGGCGGCCATCTTCGGGTTGCCGGGGTCGAAGAAGTGGATCGCGCGGCTCGGCTTGGCCGGGATCTCACGGACGGGCGCCGGAGCGCCCACGGCGAGCGGGGAGAAGAAATCCTTGGCTGAACGCATGAACGCGATGCTAGCCGTGCATGGACCGGCATGATGGGCTCGTGCATGCTGCGGACAACCACGACTTCATCACAGTGCAGGGCGCCCGGGAGAACAACCTCAAGGACGTCAGCGTCGAGATCCCGAAGCGGAGGCTGACCGTCTTCACGGGCGTCTCGGGCTCCGGCAAGAGCTCCCTCGTCTTCGGCACGATCGCGGCCGAGAGCAGGCGGCTGATCGACGAGACCTACTCGACGTTCGTCCAGGGCTTCATGCCGAACCTCCCGCGCCCGGACGTCGATGCGCTCTCGGGCCTGACCACCGCGATCCTCGTCGACCAGGAGCGGATCGGCGCCAACCCGCGCTCGACCCTCGGCACGGTCACCGACGCCAACGCGATGCTCCGCTCGCTCTTCAGCCGCCTCGGGCAGCCCTACATCGGCGGGCCCACGGCGTTCTCCTTCAACATCCCGACGACGAAGGTCGGGGGAGTGTCGGTCACCGAGAGCGGCAAGAAGAACGTCATCAAGCAGCAGGTCTACCTCGGCGGCATGTGCCCGCAGTGCGAGGGCCGCGGCACGGTCTCCGACCTCGACCTGAGCGCGATCGTCGACGAGTCGAAGTCGCTCGAGGAGGGTGCGATCCTCGTGCCCGGCTACACCGCCGACGGCTGGATGGTGGCCGCGTTCAAGGCGGTCGTCCCCTCCGACGTGCCGGTCGGGAAGCTGACCGACGAGCAGAAGCAGGACCTGCTCTACGCCGAGCCGCGCAAGGTCAAGGTCGAGAAGATCAACATGACCTACGAGGGCCTGATCCCCAAGATCCGCAAGTCGATGTTCTCCAAGGACCCCGACAGCCTGCAGCCGCACATCAAGGCGTTCGTCGAGCGGGCTGCGGTGTTCGGTGAGTGTGCGACCTGCGAGGGCACGCGCCTCAACGAGTCCGCACGCACCTCGAAGATCAAGGGCCTCGACATCGGTGAGGTCTGCCGGATGCAGGTCACCGACCTCGCCGCCTGGGTCCGCACCATCGACGACCCGGGCGTGGCGCCGCTGGTCGCCGCCTTGCTCCACCTGCTCGATGCGCTCACCGAGATCGGCCTCGGCTACCTCTCGCTCGATCGGCCGTCCGGGACGCTGAGCGGCGGCGAGGCGCAGCGCACCAAGATGGTGCGTCACCTCGGCAGCGCGCTCACCGACGTCACGTACGTCTTCGACGAGCCGACGATCGGCCTCCACCCGCACGACATCGAGCGGATGAACGCGGTGCTCACCGAGCTGCGCGACAAGGGCAACACGGTGCTCGTCGTCGAGCACAAGCCCGAGACGATCGCGATCGCCGACCACGTCGTCGACATGGGCCCGGCAGCTGGTACGTCGGGCGGCGAGGTGGTCTTCGAGGGCACGTACGCCGACCTCCAGGCCGCCGACACCGCGACCGGGCGGGCGCTGGCCTATCGGGCCTCGCTGAAGGAGCAGGTACGCGAGCGCACCGGCGTGATCGAGGTGCGTGGCGCGAGCTCGCACAACCTCCAGGACGTCGACGTCGACCTCCCGACAGGTGTGCTGACAGTGGTCACGGGAGTGGCAGGCTCGGGCAAGAGCTCACTGATCCACGGCTCGGTCGCCGGGCGCGAGGGTGTCGTCGTGGTGGACCAGTCCGCGATCAAGGGGTCCCGCCGCAGCAACCCTGCGACGTACACGGGGTTGCTCGAGCCGATCCGCAAGGCGTTCGCGAAGGCGTGCGGGGTGAAGCCCGCGCTCTTCAGCGCCAACTCCGAGGGTGCGTGCCCCACCTGCAACGGCGCAGGCGTGATCATCACCGAGCTCGGCTTCATGGACACCGTCTCGACGCCGTGCGAGGACTGTGGCGGTAAGCGCTTCCAGGCGGCCGTGCTCGAGCTGCGGTGGGGCGGGCTCAACATCGCCGAGGTGCTCGACCTGCCGGTGACCGAGGCGTTGGCCTTCTTCTCCGAGGGCGAGACGAAGACGCCGGCCGCGGCGGCGATCCTCGCGCGCCTCGAGGACGTCGGGCTCGGCTACCTCCGCCTCGGCCAGCCGCTCAACACGCTGTCGGGCGGTGAGCGCCAGCGCGTGAAGCTGGCGATGAACATGAAGGGCGACGGGGGAGTGTTCGTCCTCGACGAACCGACCACGGGCCTCCATCTCAAGGACGTCGACAACCTGCTCGGTCTCCTGGACCGCCTCGTCGACTCCGGCAAGACGGTGATCGTCATCGAGCACCACCAGGCGGTCATGGCCCATGCGGACTGGATCGTCGACCTTGGCCCCGGCGCGGGCCACGACGGTGGGCGGATCGTCTTCGAGGGGACCCCGGCCGCGCTGATCGCGGACCGCTCGACGCTCACGGGCCAGCACCTCGCTGACTACGTCGACGCGTGACCGACGCCACGCCGGGTCGTTGGTGCATGCATGGTCCGCACCCCTGCCCTCCGTCGTCTCCTCGCTGCACTCCTCGTCGCCGGCGGCCTCGGCACGGTGGCGATCACGGGTGGCTCCGCGGGGGCTGAGACCACGTGGCCCGCGGCGACGCCCCAGGCGACCTGCGGCCCCGGCTCGCTGCCCGAGACCTCGTGGCAGGGGCGGGTGCCGAAGGCCGACTACGACAGCGGCCGCGCCGCGAAGGGGTACTTCTGCAACACGCGCCAGGTGGGTCGCCAGGGTGCCTCGGGCGGCTTCAAGGTCCACCGCTACACCGACGCCGCCGGCCACACCTGCGCCTTCTACGACTCGACCCTGATCGCCGGTCGCGACCTCCTCAGCAACACGCTCAACGGCACCGGCCTCGGCGTACAGGTCCTCGACATGACCAACCCGGCGACGCCCACGAAGACGGCGGGACTGATCACGCCGGCGATGCTGAGCCCGCACGAGACGCTCGTCCTCAACCGCCAGCGCGGTCTGCTCGTCGCTGTCCTGGGCACGGCTGCGACGCTGCCGGGGATCATGGACGTCTACGACGTCAAGACCGACTGCCGGCACCCGCGCCTGCTGTCGACCACGCCGATGGGCATCCTCGGCCACGAGTCGGGCTTCGCCCCCGACGGCCGCACGTTCTGGAGCGCGGGCATCGCCGGCACCCTGGCGGCGATCGACCTGGTCAACCCCCGCGCGCCGAAGCTGGTCAAGCTGCAGACCGGCGTCGTCTACCACGGTGTCCGGCTCTCGCCCGACGGCCGCACGATGTACGTCGCCAACATCGGCGCCCCCTCGCTCTCCGGCATCACCGGCGGCGGCCTGCGGATCCTGGACGTCAGCCAGGTCCAGGACCGGGTCGCCAACCCGCAGATCAAGGTGCTCTCCGACCTCTCCTGGCGCGAGGGGTCGATCCCGCAGGTCGCCGAGCCGTTCACGAAGGACGGCCGCCGCTACGTGCTCGAGGTCGACGAGTTCATCGACCTCTTCTCGGCCAAGGCGCTCACGAGCCTGAAGACGTCCCCGGTGGGTGCCGCGCGCATCATCGACGTCACCGACCCGGTCCGTCCGGCCGTCGTGTCGACGCTCCGCCTCGAGGCGCACCAGCCCTGGCGACGCGACGCCGAGTGGACCGACCCGGGCGCGTCGTTCCCCGCGCAGGGCTACGCCGCGCACTACTGCTCGCTGCCCCGCACGGACGCCCCCAAGCTGGTCGGCTGCTCGATGATCCTCTCCGGACTCCGGCTCTTCGACATCAGCGACCTCCGCCACCCGAAGGAGGCCGCCTACTTCAACCGCCCGCTGACCGCCACGAAGGGTGCGGTCTTCCTGCCGCCGGCGATCGGCTCGTGGGCGATGAGTGCTCCGGCGTACGACGCGGCGCGCGGCCAGGTCTGGTACACCGATGCCAACTCGGGCTTCTACGTGGTGCAACTCACCAACGGTGTGGCGGGCCTGCTCCGCTAGTCTGCTTTACATGTCAGGCCAGATTGTCGAAATCGACTCGTATCTCCTCCCGGTCGTCGAGGTCGTGGAGGAGACGCACGACGCCCTCACGGTTGCGCTCGAAGTGCCGGCGGGACTCGAGGAGGCGTTCGCCTACCGGCCCGGCCAGTTCCTGACCATCGCCGTGCCGAGCGACACCCACGAGCTCGCGGCGCGCTGCTACTCGCTGTCGTCGTCGCCCCACGACGGCGGGCCGCTCCGGGTCACGGTCAAGCGGACCGCCGAGGGCTACGCGTCCAACTGGATCGCCGACAACCTGCGCCCCGGCCACGGTCTCCGGGTGCTCCCGCCTGCGGGCATCTTCACGCCCAAGGACCTCGACGCCGACCTGTTGCTCTTCGCCGGTGGCTCGGGCGTCACGCCGATCATGTCGATCACGCGCACGGCCCTCGCCGAAGGCACCGGCCGGATCGTCGTCCTCTACGCCAACCGCGACGAGAGGTCGGTCATCTTCGCGCGCGAGTTCGCCGAGCTGGCCGCTGCGCACCCCGATCGGCTGCTCGTCGTGCACTGGCTGGAGAGCGTCCAGGGGCTGCCGACCCAGGACCAGCTGAAGGCCTTCGCCGCGCAGTACGCGACGTACGACGCCTTCTGCTGCGGCCCAGCACCGTTCATGAAGGCGGTGTCGCTGGCCCTGCGTGAGCTGGAGATCCCGCGGGAGCGGCGCCACCAGGAGAAGTTCGTGTCGCTGGCCGGCAACCCGTTCGGCGACGGGTTCTCCGTGGACACCGCTGAGTACGAGGTCGGCACCTCAGCCGTCGACGGCGCCTGAGGTCCACTCGTGGGCGGACGACGAGATTCCGCCCACAGGAGGAGGCTTTCCGCGTGCCGCGCTGGATAGATTGCGCCCGTGATCGAGACCTCCCTGGCCCTGCCCTGCGGCGTCAAGCTGCCCAACCGGCTCGCGAAGAGCGCGCTGTCCGAGCAGCTCGGCACGATCGGGT
>NZ_DATIHB010000160.1:0-22494 GCF_035481145.1 Nocardioides sp.
CACGAACAGCGAGCGGTCCGCAGCGAAGTCGCTCAGCAGTCCCACGCCGGCGACCGGCGCGACCAGCGACCTCAAGGCACTGGCCCGCCGCTGCTCGCTCCCCGACCTCGACCTGCCGACCGGGGTCGTTCCCACCTACTACCTGGCCCGTCACGAGGGCGAGCAGGCGGTGCTGGTGGTCCTTCCCGGGCCCGAGGTGACGGCGTACCCCTGTGGCAGCGGCGCACCGGAGCGGCTCCCGCTCGACTGACAGTGCGCCGTTCGGCGCCCGCTGCCCGGGCAGGGCACCGGGGCGGAACAACGCGCGCCTAGGATCCGTTGAGCACCACATCGTCAGACGTCCCACCGGCCAGGAGGCCACGCGCTCATGAGCGAAGTCCGCAACGTCATCATCATCGGCTCCGGCCCCGCCGGCTACACGGCCGCGGTCTACGCCGCGCGCGCCAGCCTGAAGCCGCTGGTCTTCGAGGGTGCGGTCAGCGCCGGCGGCGCGCTCATGCAGACCACCGAGGTCGAGAACTACCCCGGCTTCCGCGACGGCATCATGGGCCCGGCCCTGATGGACGAGATGCGCGCCCAGGCTGAGCGCTTCGGTGCCGAGCTGGTCACCGACGACGTCACCGAGGTCGACCTCACCGGCGACATCAAGGTCGTCAAGACGTACGACGGCGAGTTCCGCGCCCGCTCCGTCATCCTCGCGATGGGCTCTGCCCACCGGAAGCTCGGCCTGCCCAACGAGGACGCGCTCTCCGGCCGCGGCGTCTCCTACTGCGCGACCTGCGACGGCTTCTTCTTCCGCGAGCAGGCGATCGCGGTCATCGGTGGCGGCGACTCCGCCGTCGAGGAGGCCACCTTCCTCTCCCGTTTCGCGTCGAAGGTCTATCTGGTCCACCGCCGCGGCGAGCTGCGCGCGTCGAAGGCGATGCAGGAGCGCGCCTTCGCCGACCCGAAGATCGAGATGGTGTGGAACTCCGAGGTCGCTGCGATCAACGGCACCGAGTCGCTCGAGGGCCTCACCCTGCGCGACACCGTGACCGGCGAGACCAGCGAGCTGGCCGTCACCGGCCTCTTCGTCGCGATCGGCCACGACCCCCGCTCCGAGCTGGTCAAGGGCCAGGTCGACCTCGACGCCGAGGGCTACGTCCTGGTGAAGTCGCCGACCACGCACACCAACCTCACCGGTGTCTTCGGCGCCGGAGACCTGGTCGACACGCACTACATGCAGGCGATCACCGCTGCCGGCTCCGGCTGCGCCTCGGCCCTCGACGCCGAGCGCTACATCGCCGCCCTCGACCACGCCGCCTCCACCGCCGGCAGCGCCGAGGCGACGGCGGTCGAAGCCGCCGTCTGACCCTGCGTCAGGCGGGAATGCATCCGGCCGACGTACTGTTCAAAGACCCGTACCAAGCCTCTGGCTGACTACCCCACTGGTCCCACGGAGGGATCACGGCAACCGAAAGGGAACACCGTGGGCAACATCCCCGCAGTCACCGACGCCGCGTTCGACGCCGACGTCCTCAAGTCCGACAAGCCCGTCCTCGTGGACTTCTGGGCCGAGTGGTGCGGCCCGTGCCGCCAGGTCGCGCCGATCCTCGACGAGATCAACGCCGCCCATGGCGAGAAGATCACGTTCCTCAAGATGAACGTCGACGAGAACCCGGTCACCCCCAGCAACTACCGCGTCACCGGCATCCCGACGCTCGCGGTCTTCCAGAACGGCGAGATCGTCAAGACGATCGTCGGCGCCAAGCCGAAGGGCGCGCTCCTCAAGGAGCTCGAGGACTTCATCGGCTGACGAAGTCAGGCCGATGAACATGTGAGCCGAATCGGCTGACCCAGCCACAGCTTCACCGTCGAAACCCGGGTTCTGGTCCGCCGAAACCCGGGTTTCTGCGCGTCCGGACCCGGCTTTCGGCGTACGAAGGGGCCAGCGCAGCCACCAGCCCCACCTCGGCGACCTGCGAGACTGTGCGGGTGCGCCAGATTCGACAGAGCAAGAAGCTGCAGGGTGTCCGCTACGACGTGCGCGGACCGATCCTGGTCGAGGCCCAGCGCCTGGAGGCCGAGGGCCACCGGATCCTCAAGCTCAACATCGGCAACACCGCGCCGTTCGGCTTCGAGGCACCTGAGCAGATCGTGGCGGACATGGTCCACCACCTGCAGAAGGCGGCCGGCTACAGCGACTCCCGGGGCATCTGGTCCGCGCGCACCGCGGTGATGAACTACTACCAGTCGCGAGGCCTGCGCGAGGTGGGTGTCGACGACATCTACATCGGCAACGGCGTCTCCGAGCTGATCTCGATGGTGCTGCAGACCTTCGTCGACGACGGCAACGAAATCCTCGTGCCCGCGCCCGACTACCCGTTGTGGACGGCGGCCGTGACGTTGTCGGGCGGCACCCCGGTGCACTACCTCTGTGACGAGGCCGACGGGTGGAACCCCGACCTCGCCGACATCGAGTCGAAGATCACCGAGAACACCCACGCGCTGGTGATCATCAACCCGAACAATCCGACCGGAGCGGTCTACTCCGAGGAGGTCGTCAAGGGGCTCGTCGACATCGCCCGGCGGCACAACCTCGTGCTGATGGCCGACGAGATCTACGAGAAGATCCTCTTCGACGACGCGCAGCACCACCACGCGGCGACGTACGCCGGGGACGACGTCCTGTGCCTGACGTTCTCAGGACTGTCGAAGGCCTACCGCGTGTGCGGCTACCGCGCCGGCTGGGTGATGGTCTCCGGGCCGAAGGAGATCGCCACCGACTTCCTCGAGGGCCTCACCCTCATCGCCAACATGCGGATGTGCTCCAACGTACCCGCGCAGCACGCCATCCAGGCGGCGCTCGGTGGCTACCAGTCCATCGAGGAGCTCATCGTGCCCGGCGGACGGTTCTACGAGCAGTCGATGCTCGCCGACCGGCTGCTCAACGAGATCCCCGGCGTCTCCAACGTCCGGCCCAAGGGTGCGCTCTACTGCTTCCCGCGGCTCGATCCTGAGGTCTACCCGATCGAGGACGACCAGCAGTTCGTCATCGACCTGCTGCGCGCCAAGAAGCTGCTGATCACCCACGGCACCGGCTTCAACTGGCCGCGGCCCGACCACTTCCGGCTGGTCACCCTGCCCGACGCGAAGGTGCTCGAAGAGGCGATCGAGCGGATCGCGCACTTCCTGGAGCTGCGCCGCCAGGGCTAGGGCGCGTGCCGGACGTCGCGGACCGTCGTACCGGCGGCAACTCAGGTGCGCAGGCACCTGGATCGACCCGCCGACCGTCTACTGAGGGCGACCCAGGCGCACGGGCACCTGAGTTGCCCCTGCAGCACCCGGCGGGCAACGCCGGCACCGCGAGGGCGCGCTCACTCCCGCACGGCCGGCGGGGCGGGCTTCGGCGCCTTGGCAGGACGCACAGCACCGAGGAGCGCGCCGATCGCCTGCTCGACCTCGTCCTTCCAGCGCAGGGTGGAGCGCAGCTCCATCCGCATGCGCGGGTACGCCGGGTGGGCGCGCTGGGTGCGGAAGCCCAGCGCCGTGAGGAACCCGGTCGGCACGACGCAGCCGTGCGGGTGGCGCCGACTGTCACCGAACGCCTCCAGCGCCACGACCTCACGGTCGACCAGGTCCTTCGCGGCAGCCCGCACGAGCAGCCGGCCCAACCCGCCACCGCGGTGCTCCAGGTCGACCCACACCGTCAGCAGCTGGACGGCATCGGGCGTCACCGGAGCGGTCGGGAGGCTCGCGCTCCCCGGAGCGAAGGCGGCGGGTGCGTAGAGGGCATGCGCCACGACCACGTCGTCGTCGAGCAGCACGTGTCCGCACGCGCCCCACTCGCGGAGCACCTCGGAGACCCAGTCGCGCTTCTCCTCCGCGGCCTCCTCGCCCGAGAGCCGCGACCGGCGTACCGGGTCGAGCTGCCAGTAGAGGCAGTCGGCCCCGTGGCCGGACAGCGCGGTGAGGTGGTCGACGGTCAGTCGGACCGGACGACGCGACAAACCCATGGACGCCACCTCCTATCCTTGACCCCATCATGAGCGAGATCTCTCCCGGTGGCACGCGCGGCAGCACACGGCTCGACCACTACGTCGACCGCTACGCCGCACGCACCGAGGGGATGAAGGCCTCCGAGGTCCGGGCGCTCTTCTCCGTCGCGAGCCGTCCCGAGGTCGTCAGCCTCGCCGGCGGCATGCCCAACATCTCCGACCTGCCGCTCGACGTGGTCGGCAAGGGCATCGCCGACCTGATCGCCAGCGACGGGCCGACGGCGATGCAGTACGGCTCTGGACAGGGCACCCCCGAGCTGCGCGAGCAGATCTGCGAGGTGATGCGCCTGGAGGGCATCGAGGCGCACCCCGACGACATCGTCGTGACCGTGGGCTCGCAGCAGGCCGTCGACCTGGTCACCCGGATCTTCTGCGACCCGGGCGACGTCGTGCTCTGCGAGGCCCCGAGCTATCTGGGCGCGCTCGGCGTCTTCCGCGCCTACGAGGCCGACATCGTCCACGTCGAGATGGACGCCGACGGGCTCGTGCCCGCGGCTCTCGAGCAGGCGATCGCGGCGACGAAGGCCGCCGGCCGCACGATCAAGTTCCTCTACACGATCCCCAACTACCACAACCCGGCCGGCATCTCGCTGAGTGCGGAGCGGCGCCCGGAGATCCTGCGGATCTGCCGCGAGGCCGACATCCTGATCCTCGAGGACAACCCCTACGGCCTGCTCGGCTTCGACGGCCGGATCCACCGCGCCCTCCGCGCCGACGAGCCCGAGGGCGTCATCTACCTCGGCTCGTTCTCCAAGACCTTCGCTCCCGGCTTCCGGGTCGGGTGGGCGCTCGCGCCCCACGCCGTACGCGAGAAGCTGGTCCTGGCGCAGGAGTCGGCGACGCTCTGCCCCTCCGCCTTCAGCCAGATGGCCGTCTCGCGCTACCTGGAGAACCACGACTGGCTCGGCCAGGTCGAGGCGTTCCGGGCGATGTACAAGGAGCGGCGCGACGCGATGGTCAGCGCGCTCGAGGACTTCATGCCGGCCGCCTGCCGGTGGAACGTCCCCACCGGCGGCTTCTACGTCTGGCTCACCCTCCCCCCGGGCATCGACGCCAAGGCGATGCTCCCCCGCGCCGTCACCGCGCGCGTGGCCTACGTGCCGGGTACGGCGTTCTTCGCCGACGGCTACGGCTCCAGCTCGATGCGGCTCTCGTTCTGCTACCCGACGCCCGAGCGCATCCGCGAGGGCGTACGCCGCCTGGCCGGCGTGCTCGAGGCGGAGATGGAGCTGCGCGAGACGTTCGGCGCGACCGGCCCGCTCCCGACGATCGCGCGCACCGAGTACGACGCGCCCAGCAACGACCTGTCCTGACCCTGCCTGCCGCGAACTGGAGACGACCGTGACCGAGAATCCCACGCCCGCAGGCCGCGCCGACGGTCGCATCATGGTGCTGGCTGGTGGCCTCTCCCACGAGCGGGACGTGTCGCTGCGCTCGGGCCGCCGCGTCGCCGAGGCGCTGCGCTCGGTCGGCCTCGAGGTCGAGGAGCGCGACGTCGACTCCTCCCTCCTGCCCGCGCTGCTCGCCGACAAGCCGGCCTGCGTCGTCCCGATGCTCCACGGCGAGACCGGCGAGGACGGCGCCATCCGCGAGGTCCTCGACCTCGTCGGCATCCCGTACGTCGGCGCGTCACCCGCCGCGTGCCGCGTCGCGTTCGACAAGCCGGTCGCCAAGATCGTCGCCGCCCGCGCGGGCATCAACACCCCGGAGTCGGTCTGCCTGCCCGCGGAGGCGTTCCGCGAGCTCGGTGCCGGCGCGATCATGGACCTGATCGTCGAGCGCCTCGGCCTGCCGCTGATGGTCAAGCCGACCCGCTCCGGCTCCGCGCTGGGCTGCTCCGTCGTGCGCTCCGCCGAGGAGTTGCCGGCGGCGATGGTGAGCGCCTACGCCTACGGCGCGGTTGCGCTGCTCGAGCGCTTCGTCGAGGGGACCGAGGTGGCCGTGCCGGTCATCGACACCGGTGCCGGGCCCGCTGCGCTGCCCGTCGTCGAGATCCGCCCCGACGGCGGCGTCTACGACTACTCCGCGCGCTACACGGCCGGCAGCACGACCTTCGTGACGCCCGCGTCGCTCTCCGACGAGCTCACCGCGGAGTGCCAGCGGGTCGCCCTGGCCGCCCACGCGGCGTTCGGCCTGCGGGATCTCTCGCGCTCCGACCTGATCGTGGATGCCGAGGGCACCGTCTGGTTCCTCGAAGTCAACGTGGCGCCGGGCTTCACCGAGACCTCGATCGTCCCGCTCGCGGTGCAGGCACAGGGCGGCGACCTCGGCGAGCTCATGGCCGCGGTCATCGCGGCCGCAGCTCAGCGCTGAGCTTCAGCCGGTCCGGCCGAGCACCCGCCCGTCCGCGTCGTACGCCGTGACGCGGGCCGCGGCCGCGGCGTCCTCCGGGAAGGTGCGGTCGGTGATCCACCAGAACGCGGCCCCGTCGCTGACGGCACCCTCGACGTCGGCGCCGTCGATGCGCATGACCACCCGGCTGACCTCGGGCGCGACCTCGGCGACCGCGTGCACCTCGGTGACCGGACCCGCGTCCCCATCACCGGCATAGCCGGAGGAGATGACCGTGACCGCCTGGTCGGGCCCGAGCGGCTGGGCTGCGGTGCCGGAGGACATCCCGGTCACGCGGATCTCCCCGTCGCCGGCGACCCGTGCAGCGCAGGAGCCGTTGCGGTCGGCGTACTGGTAGAAGGCGAGCAGCCGGCCGTCGCGTTCCTCGGCGGCACGCGGCATCACACCGGCCGGGATTCCCGCATCGGAGCGGGCGGTCTTCTCACCCTGGGCGGCGAAGCAGGCGGCGTTGAGCTCGGCGAGCCGGTCGGCGGAGAGGTTGGTGCTCGGCCCCGAGAAGGAGGCCACGGCCGGACCGACCAGCGGGCTCGTGCCGGGCTCCAGCACGACGCTCGCCCCGATGACCCCGAACGCCGCCACGGCAGTCGTGCCGAGCACGACCAGACGGGTACGCCGGCGACGCAGGTGGTCGCCACGGTCGAGGATGTCGTCGAGCGGTCGCGTCATCACTGCGGTGCGACCTGCGTCGCGGATCTCGTGCTCCATGTCCATCAGTGGGTCCCTTCAGGGGTGGTGACCTGTGCCCGCAACGCGGCGAGCGCATGGTGGAGGTGGGCCTTGACGGTGCCCGGCGCGATGCCGAGCTCGGCCGCGACCGTCGCGGTGTCGAGGTCCAGCAGGTAGCGGTGCACGACGACGTCGCGCTGCCGCGCCGGCAGCCGGCGGATCGCGGCGAGGAGATCGACGGCCTCCACCGACGCGCCGGCCGGACCCGCCGCGTCGGGCACCTCGGCGTACGCCTGCTCGCGGTGCCGCTTGCGCCAGGCCGAGATGTTCGCGTTGACCGCGGTGCGCACGACCCACGCCGAGGGCGAACGGCAGCTGCGGACCGTGCGCCAGCGCGACCAGGCACGGGCGAAGGCCTCGGCGACCGCGTCCTCGGCCGCGTCGCGCGACATGCCGGTCGCCATCACCGCCCGGAGGCAGGCGTCCTTGCGCTCGGCGTAGAAGGCCGCGAACTCGTCTCTGCTCACACCGTTGTGACGCCCGGGCTGGCGGATCGGTTTAGGGCGTTGTGCGGCCGCCGGATTGTTCGCAGCGGACAAGAGATCACCGTCCCTTCACGCGATCAGGTCAACCACGGGCGCACGCAGGCTGCGACCATGGCATCATCCGGGGCACTCTGCCTCGATCCCGACCAGCCCCGCCGAGGAGCAGCCCCGCATGGACATCACCTACCCGATCATCATCCGCATGGCGAAGACGTGGTTCCGCGTCGGCGGCTTCAAGATCGACATGCAGGGCACCGAGCACGTCCCCGCCGAGGGCGGCGCGGTCATCGCGTGCAACCACAACTCCTACCTCGACTTCATCGCCAGCGGCTACCCCGGCGAGCGCAACAAGCGCTACACGCGGTTCATGGCGAAGAAGGAGGTGTGGGACAACCCGGTCGGCAAGGTCGCGATGAACTCCTTCCACCACCTCCCGGTCGACCGGTCGAACGGCGCCGAGGCGTTCCAGGTGGCTGTCGACGCCCTCAAGCGCGGCGAGGTCGTCGGCGTCTACCCCGAGGCGACGATCTCGCGCAGTTTCCTGATCAAGGAGATCAAGTCCGGCGCGGTGCGCATGGCGGCCGCCGCCGGCGTGCCGGTCATCCCCGTGGTCCACTTCGGCTTCCACCGGGTCCAGACGAAGGGCCACGCGCGCGACCTCTCCCGCGGCAAGGCCGTGGTCATCCGTGTCGGCGAGCCCTTCTTCCCCACCGGCGATGACGTCGCCGCCGAGACCGCCGAGCTGAAGCGCCGCATGGACGCCCTCCTCGAGGAGTGCGTCAACGCCTACCCGGCCGACCAGATGGAGCCGGGCGCCTGGTGGCTCCCCGCGGCGTACGGCGGCAGCGCGCCGTCGCTCGAGGAGGCCGAGCGCCTCGACGTCGAGGAGAAGCAGAAGCGTGCCGAGCGCAAGGCGGCCAAGGCGGCCGAGAAGGCCGCCAAGGGCTGAGCGCCTGCGCAACGTCATAGGAGTTGGCTGCTCTAGCGACCAGGTCCTATGACGTTGCGACGGGGGGGCGACGGCGCTGCGACGGCGCTGCGACGCCCCGCGTGGCGCTCAGAGCAGGCGGTCGGCTCCGGCGTAGACGTTCATCGAGCTGCCCCGGAGGAAGCCGACCAGCGTCATGCCCGACTCCTCGGCGAGGTCGGCGGCGAGGGACGACGGGGCGGAGACGGCGGCGAGGGCGGGGATGCCGGCCATGACCGCCTTCTGCACGAGCTCGAACGACGCCCGGCCGCTCACCATCAGCACCGTGCCGCGGGCAGGGAGCTGGTCGTTGAGGGCGGCGCCGCCGATCACCTTGTCGACGGCGTTGTGCCGACCGACGTCCTCGCAGAGACCGAGCAGGTCGCCCGCCGCAGTGAAGAGCCCCGCCGCGTGCAGCCCCCCGGTGCGGTCGAAGACCTGCTGGGCCTCACGGAGCCGGTCCGGCAGCGAGAGCAGCAGGTCCGTGGACAGGCGCGAGGGGTCCTCGGCGACCGACCAGCGCGAGCGCGTGCGGACCGCGTCGAGCGACGCCTTGCCGCAGAGACCACAGGACGAGGTCGTGTAGAAGTTCCGCTCCAGCGAGGTCTCCGGCTCGGGCACACCGGGCGCGAGCTGGACGTCGACGACGTTGTAGGTGTTGGTGCCGTCCTCCATCGCGCCGGCGCAGTAGCGCACCGCGGCGACGTCCTCGCGGGCGTGCACGACGCCCTCGCTGACCAGGAACCCGACGGCCAGGTCGAAGTCGTGGCCGGGCGTGCGCATGGTGACCGTGACCGGGCGCCCGTTGACCCGGATCTCCATCGGCTCCTCGCCCGCGAGCGCGTCGGGGGCGTGCGACGTCACGCCGTCACGCACCCGCAGCACCCGGCGGCGTACGGTCACGCGGCCCATGGCCTCAGCCCTCCTGCGCTGCCCGCTCGAAGCGGACCAGCACGCCCTTGGACGTCGGGGTGTTGGAGATCTCCGCGACGCTGTCGAGCGGGACCAGCACGTTGGTCTCCGGGTAGTACGCCGCCGCGGAGCCGCGCGAGGCCGGGTAGGCGACCAGCGTGAACCGAGGCGCCCGGCGCTCGATGCCGTCCTTCCAGATCGAGACGATGTCGACGACGTCGCCGTCGGCGAAGCCGAGCTCGGCGATGTCGTCGGGGTTGACCATCACGATCCGGCGCGCGTTGTGGATGCCGCGGTAGCGGTCGTCCATGGCGTAGGGGATGGTGTTCCACTGGTCGTGCGAGCGCAGTGACTGGAGGATCAGGTGACCCGGCGGGGTCTCCAGCCACTCGAGGTGGTTGCCGGTGAAGGTCGCCTTGCCGGTAGCCGTGCGGTAGATGCCGGAGTTGACCGGGTTGGGCAGCGTGAAGCCCTTCGGCTCCTTGATCCGCTCATTGAACTCCTCGAAGCCGGGCACGACCGCGGCGATGTGGTCGCGGATCAGCCCGTAGTCACGCTCGTACGCCGCCCAGTCGATCACCGGGGCGTCCTCACGGCCGGCGAGGGTCGCGGTGGCGATGCGGCCGATGATCGCGACCTCCGAGAGCAGGTGCGGCGAGGCGGGCGGCAGCTTGCCGCGGGTCGCGTGCACCGCGCTCATCGAGTCCTCGACGGTGACGAACTGCTCGCCGCTCTCCTGCACGTCGCGGTCGCTGCGGCCGAGGGTCGGCAGGATCAGCGCGGTCTCGCCGACCACGGTGTGCGAGCGGTTGAGCTTGGTCGAGATCTGGACGGTCAGGGAGCAGTTGCGCAGCGCCGCCTCGGTGACGTCGCTGTCGGACATGGCGCGGACGAAGTTGCCCGCCACGCCGACGAAGACCTTCGCCGTGCCGTCACGCATCGCCCGCACACCCTCGACCGAGTCGAATCCGTGGTGGCGCGGTGGCTCGAAGCCGAACTCCTTGCCGAGCGCGTCGAGGAACGTGTCGGGCATCCGCTCCCAGATGCCCATCGTGCGGTCGCCCTGCACGTTGGAGTGGCCCCGGACCGGGCAGACGCCGGCGCCGGGCTTGCCGATGTTGCCGCGCAGCATCAGGAAGTTGACGATCTCGCGGATCGTCGGCACGCCGTGCTTGTGCTGGGTCAGGCCCATCGCCCAGCAGACGATGACGGACTTCGCCGCGAGCACCTGCTCCACGAGCCCCTCGATCGCCTCGCGGGTCAGGCCGGTCGCCTCCAGCGCCTGCTCCCAGGTGATGTCGCGGGCCTGCTCGGCGAACTCCTCGAACCCGGTCGCGTACGTCGCGATGTAGCTGCGGTCGAGCACGCCCTCGCCGCCGGCTGCGAGCGAGGCGTCGTCCGCCTCGAGCAGCAGCTTGTTGACCATCTTGAAGAGCGCCAGGTCGCCGCCGGGGCGGATCAGCAGGAAGTCGTCGGCGATCGCGGTGCCCTTGCCGACCACGCCGCGCGGCTTCTGCGGGTTCTTGAACCTGATCAGGCCCGCCTCGGGCAGCGTGTTGACCGCGACCACCCGGCCACCGCGTCCCTTGGTCTCCTCGAGCGCGGAGAGCATGCGCGGGTGGTTGGTGCCGGGATTCTGCCCGACGACCAGGACCAGGTCCGCGTCGTAGATGTCCTCCAGCTGCACCGATCCCTTGCCGATGCCGAGCGTCTCGCCCAGCGCCGAGCCCGACGACTCGTGGCACATGTTGGAGCAGTCCGGCAGGTTGTTGGTGCCGAAGGCGCGGACGAAGGTCTGCAGCAGGAAGGCAGCCTCGTTGTTGAGGCGGCCCGAGACGTAGAACATCGACTCGTCCGGCGAGGCGAGCCCGTTGAGCTCGCGGCCGATGAGGTCGAACGCCTCGGCCCAGGCGATCGGCTCGTAGTGCGTGGCGCCCGGCCGCTTCACCATCGGCTCGGTCAGCCTGCCTTGTTGGTTGAGCCAGTAGTCCGACTTGCCGTCGAGCTCGTCGACCGAGTGCGTGGCGAAGAACTCCCGCGTCACCCGCGCCGAGGTCGCCTCGTCGTTGATGTGCTTCGCGCCGTTCTCGCAGTACTCGTTCTTGTGCGCGTGCTCCGGGTCGGGCCAGGCGCAGCCGGGGCAGTCGATGCCGCCGGGCTGATTGATCGCCAGCAGCGTCAGCGCCGTACGCCGCACGGTAGTCTGGGAGAGCGAGTACTCGATCGCCTTGCGGACGGCGGGCAGCCCCGCGGCGTACGTCTTCGGCGGGGTCACCTCGAGGTGGTCGACCGGGTCGACCAGCGTCTCGGGGTTCTTGTTGTGTCGCTTCACTTCTGCGGTCCCTCCTGCGCGATCACGAGCACCAGGTCGCCACCGTCGACGGGCGAGACACCCGGAAGCGCGACACGTTCGACGGTACCGCTCACCGGGGCGGCGATCGCAGCCTCCATCTTCATCGCCTCGATCGTGGCGACCGGGTCGCCCGCCTTGACGGCGTCTCCGACCGCGACGGTGACGGTGACCGTGCCCTGGAACGGCGCCGCGACGTGGCCGGGGTGGGACCGGTCGGCCTTCTCTGCAGCGGCGGCCACCGAGGCGACGGAGCGGTCGCGGACGACGACGGGGCGGAGCTGGCCGTCGACGGTGCACATCACCGTGCGGTAGCCACGCTCGTCAGGATCACCCACCGCCTGCAGGCCCATGAGCACGCGCTGACCGGGGCCGAGCGGGACCGTGTGCTCGGCGCCCTGGCGCAGGCCGTAGAAGAAGTCGACGGTCGGCAGCACCGACAAGTCGCCGTACGCGCGGACGCTGTCCTCGAACTCCCGTGTGGGTGCGGGGAAGAGGAGGTGGTTGAGGGTCGCGCGGCGGGCGGACGACAGCGCGACCGCGTCCGCTGCAGCGAGCGTGGGGCTGGCTGGCTTGTGGGTGCGCCCCTCGAGCGCCTTGCTGCGGAACGGCTCGGGCCAGCCGCCGGCCGGGGTGCCGAGCTCGCCGGCCAGGAAGCCGACGACCGAGTCGGGCAGGTCGAACTTGCCGGGGTTGGCCTCGAACTCGGCCGGGTCGGCGCCGACCGCGACGAGGTGGAGGGCGAGGTCGCCGACGACCTTGGAGGAGGGGGTGACCTTGACCGGGTTGCCGAGGATGCGGTTGGCCGCGGCGTACATGTCCTCGATCTGCTCGAACTTCTCGCCGAGGCCGAGCGCGACGGCCTGCTGGCGGAGGTTGGAGAGCTGGCCGCCGGGGATCTCGTGGGTGTAGACCCGGCCGGTGGGGGCGGGCAGGCCGGACTCGAACGGCGCGTAGAGGCGACGGGTCGCCTCCCAGTAGGGCTCGAGGCCGCAGACGGCGTCGAGGTCGAGGCCGGTGGTGCGCTCACCGTGCTCCGTGCCCGCGACGAGGGCGGACATCGCCGGCTGCGACGTGGTCCCCGACAGCGCGGCGCTGGCCGCGTCGACGGCGTCGGCGCCGGCGTCGATCGCGGCGAGCAGCGTCGCGAGCTGGCCACCGGCGGTGTCGTGGGTGTGGACGTGGACCGGGAGGTCGAACTCCTGGCGCAGCGCGGTGACCAGCGTGCGCGCGGCGGGGGCGCGGAGCAGGCCTGCCATGTCCTTGATCGCCAGCGAGTGGGCACCGGCGTCGACGATCTTCTCGGCCAGCTTCAGGTAGTAGTCGAGCGTGTAGGTCTGCTCGCGCGGGTCGCTGAGGTTGCCGGTGTAGCAGAGCGCGACCTGCGCGAGCGTCGTGCCCGTGGCACGGACGGCCTCGATCGCGGGGCGCATCTGCTCGACGTCGTTGAGGGCGTCGAAGATCCGGAAGACGTCGATGCCGGTGGCGGCGGCCTCCTGGACGAAGGCGTCGGTCACCTCGGTCGGGTACGGCGTGTAGCCCACCGTGTTGCGGCCGCGGAGCAGCATCTGCAGGCACAGGTTGGGGGCCGCCTCACGCAGGGCAGCGAGGCGCTCCCACGGGTCCTCGGCCAGGAAGCGCAGCGCCACGTCGTACGTCGCGCCGCCCCAGCACTCCAGGGACCAGAGCTGCGGCAGCAGGTGCGCGGTGTGTGCGGCGCCCGTGACCAGGTCCCGGGTGCGGACCCGGGTGGCGAGCAGCGACTGGTGCGCGTCGCGGAACGTGGTGTCGGTGACCGCGACCTCGCGCTGCGCACGCAGGGCCGCGGCGAAGCCCTCGGGGCCGAGCTCGAGCAGCTGCTGCCGCGTGCCCGCCACAGGGGGGACCGTCAGGTCGATCTCGGGCAGCTTGCTGGCCGGCTCGAGGGTGGTGGGGGCCGGACCGTGGGGCTGGTTGACGGTGACGTCGGCGAGGTAGCCGATCAGCTTGGTCCGCTGGTCGCCGCTCGAGCGCGCGTGGAGCAGCTCGGGGTGGTCGGCGATGAACGACGTGGTGACCTGGCCGGCGAGGAACTCCGGCTCCTCGAGGAGGCCCTGCACGAAGGGGATGTTGGTCTGCACGCCGAGGATATGGAACTCCCCCAGCGCGCGACGGGCGCGGCCGACGGCCTCGGTGAAGTCGCGGCCGCGGCAGGTCAGCTTGGCCAGCATCGAGTCGAAGTGGGGCGAGACCTCGGCCCCGGTGTAGACCGTGCCTGCGTCAAGCCGTACGCCGGCGCCACCGGGCGAGCGGTAGGTGGTGATCTTGCCGGTGTCGGGGCGGAAGTCGTTGGCGGGGTCCTCGGTCGTGATCCGGCACTGCAGCGCCGCGCCGCGGAGGGAGACGGTCTCCTGCGACAGGCCGAGCTCGTCCAGCGTCGCACCGGCCGCGATCCGCAGCTGCGACTGGACCAGGTCGACGCCGGTGACCTCCTCGGTCACGGTGTGCTCGACCTGGATGCGTGGGTTCATCTCGATGAAGACGTAGGTGCCCGACGGGTCGAGCAGGAACTCCACGGTGCCGGCGTTGACATAGCCGATCTCGCGGGCGAAGCGCACCGCGTCGGCACACATCCGCTCCCGGATCGCCGGGTCCAGGTTGGGCGCCGGGGCGATCTCGACGACCTTCTGGTGGCGGCGCTGCACCGAGCAGTCGCGCTCGAAGAGATGGATGACGTTGCCGGCGGCGTCGGCCAGGATCTGCACCTCGATGTGGCGCGGGTCCATCACCGCCTGCTCGATGAAGACCGTCGGGTCGCCGAAGGCACCCTCGGCCTCGCGCATGCAGGTCTCGATCGCCTCGCGCAGCTGGGCGCGGTCGTCGACGCGACGCATGCCGCGGCCACCACCACCGGCGACCGCCTTGACGAAGAGCGGCGCCGGGATCTCCTCGGCCGCTGCGACCAGGGCATCGACATCGGTCGACGGCGGCACCGACTGCAGCGTGGGCACCCCCGCGGCCTTCGCTGCAGCGATCGCGGTGGCCTTGTTGCCGGTCAGCGTCAGCACCTCCGCGGGCGGGCCCACGAAGGTGATGCCGGCCTCGGCACAGGCCTCGGCGAGTGCCGGGTTCTCCGAGAGGAAGCCGTAGCCGGGGTAGACCGCGTCGGCGCCGCAGCGCTGGGCGACGTCGACGATCGACTGCGGGTCGAGGTAGGCGCGCACCGGGTGACCGGGCTCGCCGATCTCGTAGGCCTCATCGGAGCGGAGTCGGTGCTCCGACCACCGGTCCTCGTAGGGGAAGACCGCGGCCATGCGCGCGCCCGCCTCACGGCCCGCGCGGAACGCACGGACGGCGATCTCACCACGGTTGGCTACCAGGATCTTCCGGAACATCTTCACTCCTCGAGGTGCAGCGCCGACCGGTCCGAGAGGAGCCGGCGCTCGACGAAAAAGGTGGGGCTGGGCGCCTGCGTGAGACGCCCAGCCCCGGACCGATAGTTGGGTCACCCGGGCAGGGGTTGGACCATCGGTCGATCAGGGGTGGCCACGGTTCGATCAGGGCCGGGTGAGGCCGGGAGGAGCCCTTCGGCGTCGGCCACGGTGGCCACCGAACCGGTGACGACGACCACCGACTCCCGGCCCGCTCCGGGAGCCGCCGACCGCCCGCGGGCCACGGCGAGGGCGCTCTCGACCGTGCGGGCGATGTGCACGCGCTCGGGCGGGAAGACCGTGGCCGCGACGGCAGCCAGGTCGGCCGCGGCCATGCTGCGCGGGCTCGAGTTGGCCGTGCAGACGACCTCGGTGACCGCGGGCTCCAGCTCGCGCAGCAGCCCCTCGACGTCCTTGTCCGCCATCGCCGCGACCACGGCGTACCGCCGGTGGCCGGGGGCGATCTCGTCGAGCCCCTCGACCAGGGCGCGGGCGCCGTGGGGGTTGTGGGCGGCGTCGAGGACGACGGTGGGCCGGCCGCGGCGTACGTCGAGACGGCCCGGCGAGGTGACCCCCGCGAGCGCACGACGTACGGCGTCGAGGTCGAGTGCGCGGCCGACCAGCGCCTCGGCGGCGACCAGCGCACAGGCGGCGTTGTCGGCCTGGTGGCGTCCGCGCAGCGCGAGGTGGACGCCGTCGTAGATGCCGTGGAGCCCGTGGACGGTGACGCGCTGGCCGCCGGCGACCGGGGCGCGGTCCTCGACCGCGAAGTCACGGTCGAGGACGAGCAGGCGGGCACCGACGGCGTCGGCACGCTCCTGGAGCACCTCGAGCACCTCCGGCGACTGGCGGGCGCTCACGACGACCGAGCCCGGCGCGATGATGCCTGCCTTCTCGCGCGCGATGTCGACCGTGGTCGGTCCGAGGTAGTCGGTGTGGTCGAGCGCGATCGGCAGGATCACCGAGACCCCGGCGTCGATGACGTTGGTGGCGTCCCAGCGGCCACCCATGCCGACCTCCACGACGGCGACGTCCACGGCTGCCTCCGCGAAGGCGAGGTAGCCCATCGCGACGGTCATCTCGAAGAAGGAGAGGGGGTGCTCCATGACGGCGTCGACGCACTCGGCCTGGAACTCCGCCTCGCGCCACGCCTCGACGAAGTCACCCTCGCCGATCGGCTGGCCGGCCAGGGCGATCCGCTCACGGATGGTGGTCAGGTGCGGGCTGGTGAGACGACCGGTCCGGTGGCCGCTCGCCGCCAGGACCGCCTCGACCAGCCGCGCCGTGCTGGTCTTGCCGTTGGTGCCGGTGAGGTGGACGCTGCGGTAGCGGCGCTGCGGCTCGCCGAGGAAGTCGAGGAGGAGCCGGATCCGGTCGAGCGAGGGCTCGATCCGGGTCTCGGGCCAGCGCGCCAGGAGCAGCCGCTCGACCTCCGCGAGGTCGGGGCGCACGTCGGGGCGTGCCGCCTGCGCGAGGGCGCTCATGCGTCGCTCCGGGCGGAGGCCCGCGTCGTACGCCGGCGTGCGAGGCCGTCCTGCAGCCGCTCGAGCTGCTCGACGCGCCAGGCCTCGGTCTCGGCCACCTGGTTGAAGGTGAAGAGGTGGAGACCGGCGACGTTGGACGCCGGGAGCCCGAGCGTCTCCGCTGCCCGGCCGAGGAAGCGCAGCGGGTCGTAGCCGCCGGGTGCGGCGATACGGGCGAAGAGGCCGCCGTTCTTGGCGAGGAACTTCGCCGACTCGCCCACGCCGATCTTGGTCGCCATCTTGAGCAGCTTGAGCCGCTCGACGGGCCCGGGGAGCCCGATCAGGATCGGCAGCGTCACGCCGCGCGCACGCACCCGGTCGATCCAGGTGCCCAGGACGTCGGGGTCGAAGGTCAGGTTGCTGACGATCTGGGTGGCGTGGTGCCGCTTGTCCCACATCGCCTGGACGGTGAGGTCGTCGTTGATGCTGGGGTGCGACTCGGGGTAGCCGGTGATGCCGACCTGGTCGAAGGGGTTGCCTGCGACGGCGAGGTCCTCGAGGACCTGGAGCGCACTGCGGTAGCAGCCGGGCTCGGGCTCGGCATCGCCGGAGGGGATGAAGACCTGGCTGACCCCGGCCCGCCGGAGCCGGTCGGTGATCTCGGCGAGATGGGTGTCGCCGTGGATCATCCGCGCTGCCAGGTGGGGCACGACCTCGAAGCCGAGGGCGGCGAGGCGCTCGGTGATGTCGAGGGTGTCCTCCATGCCCTTCACCGGCGACGCCGTCACCGTGACCGTCGCACCCGCCGGCAGGTGGCCGTAGACCTCGTCGACGACCCGGGGCGTCGGCAGGACCTCGTAACGGACCTGCGCGAGCAGCCGCCCCAGCACCCGGTCACGTGCGTGGCTTCGCATCAGCGCCACGTCCTCAGGTCGAGTCCCGCGCGTGCCGCCTGGAGCCGGGCAGCCACGCGGACCGCTGCAGCAGCCGGGGCCACGTCGTGGACACGCACGCCCCAGGCACCGGCCTGGGCGACGTACGCCGCGACCGCCGCCGAGGCGCCGTCGCGGTCGGCAGGGACGGAGAGCCCGGGCGCCTCGTGCGGGACGCACTCACCCAGGAACCGCTTGCGCGACGCCCCGACCAGCAGCGGGAAGCCGAGGCTGCTCAGGCGCGGGTACGCCGCGAGGAGCGCCCAGCTCTGCTCGGCGTCCTTCGCGAACCCGAGGCCGGGGTCGAGCACGATGTTGCCGGGGTCGACCCCGGCCGCAACGGCCGCGTCGACCCGGTCGACGAGCTCGTCGGAGACCTCACGGAGCACGTCGTCGTAGACCGCGCGGCTCTCCATCACGGTGGAGTGGCCGCGCCAGTGCATGAGCACGCACTGGCTGCCGGTGGCGGCGATGACGTCGAGCATGGCGGGGTCGGCCAGGCCGCCCGACACGTCGTTGACGAGCACCGCACCGGCGCCGACGGCCGCCTCGGCGACGCGGGCGCGCATGGTGTCGACGGAGACCGCGATGCCCGCCCCGGCCAGCGCACCGACCACGGGGACGACCCGGCGGAGCTCCTCGTCCTCGTCCACGCGCACCGCGCCCGGCCGCGTGGACTCGCCGCCCACGTCGACCAGGTCGGCGCCGTCGCGGACCAGCGCGAGGCCGCCCTCGACCGCCTTGTCGAGCGCGGCGAACCGGCCGCCGTCGGAGAAGGAGTCAGGCGTGACGTTGAGGATGCCGAGCACCCGGGTGCGGTCGAGGACCGGCAAGGGCACGGCGGGCGCAGCGGGCGCGTCGAGCGGCGCGCCCGCGGGAGCGGCGAGCGACCCGTCGGCGTACGGCCGGGGGTGGGCGACGGCGAGCGTGCGCTCGAGGATCTGGGCGGCCATCAGGCGCCTGCTCCCGCGAGCTCCGGCGAGGCAGCGGCAGCGCGCTCGGCGATCTCCACGATGTTCATCAGGAGCATGGCGCGGGTCATCGGGCCCACACCCCCGGTGGCCGGGCTCATCTTGCCGGCCACCGCGTCGACCTGCGGGTGGACGTCGCCGAGGATGCCCTCGATCGTGCGGGTGACCCCGACGGACAGGACGGTCGCGCCGGCGCTGACCCAGTCGGGCTTGACCAGGTGGGCCACGCCAGCCGCGGCGACGATCACGTCGGAGGCACGGGCGTGGGCGGCGACATCGACGGTCGCCTCGTGGCACAGGGTGACGGTCGCGTGCTCGGTGGGCCGGGTGAGCATGAGGCCGAGCGGACGGCCGACGGTCAGGCCACAGCCGATGATGCAGAACCGCTGGCCGGTGATCTCGACGTCGTGCTCGCGGAGCAGCTCGATGATGCCGCGCGGAGTGCAGGGCAGCGGGCCCGGGATGCCGAGCACGAGCTTGCCGAGGTTCGCCGGGTGCAGGCCGTCGGCGTCCTTCTCGGGGTCGATCAGCTGGAGCACGCGGTGCGTGTCGATGTGCGGCGGGAGCGGCAGCTGGACGATGAACCCGGTGCACGCGTCGTCGTCGTTGAGGGCGCGGACCGCGTCCTCGATCTCGGCCTGGGTCGCCGTCGCCGGGAGCTCGACACGGAGCGAGGCGATTCCGACCTCGGCGCAGTCGCGGTGCTTGCCCGCGACGTACGAGTGGCTGCCGGGGTCGTCTCCGACCAGGACGGTGCCGAGGCCGGGGCGGATGCCCTGCGCGTGGAGCTCCGCGACGCGCGCCGCGAGCTGCTGCTTGATGCCGGCGGCGACCTTGCGTCCGTCGATCCGAGTAGCGGTGGTCACCGGTGGGGCCTTTCCGGAGGGCGGGAACTGATCGATGCGTATCGCACAACGCTGCGCGTAATGCGCAACAGTCTGTGGGCGTGACGCAGGTCATGTCAAGAGGTCCTCGCAATTCACCCAAGCGCCCTTTGCGGGGTCGCTACCGGCGGGTACGGTTGCGCCATGAGCAACGGGGAGCAGGAGAAGGCCACTACGCGCGGAGCACGCGGGGGCGAGGGCGCAGGCGGGGTGCAGTCCGTCGACCGTGCCATCACCGTCCTGGAGATCCTGGCCCGCGAGGGCCACGCCGGCGTGAGCGAGGTGGCCGCCGAGATCGGCGTTCACAAGTCCACCGCCTTCCGGCTGCTCGCCGCCCTCGAGGAGCGCGACCTCGTCGAGCAGAACACCGACCGCGGGAAGTACCAGCTCGCCTTCGGCATCCTGCGCCTGGCCAGCTCCATCCCCACGCGCATCGACCTGGTCCGCCAAGCCCAGCCGTTGCTCGACGAGCTCGCCGCGAAGATCGACGAGACGATCAACATCGCCGTCGTCCGTGACCAGTACGCCGTCAACGTCCAGCAGGCGATGGCGACCGCGACCGTCGTCAGTCAGAACTGGGTCGGCCAACTGACCGCGCTCCACGCGACGGCCAGCGGCAAGATCCTCCTCGCCCACATGCCGGAGGCGCAGCTCGAGGCGATCCTGCAGAAGGCCGGCCTGCCGAAGCTGACCCCCAACACGATCACGGCCCGCAAGACGCTGCTGGCCCAGCTGGCCGAAGTCCGCGAGACCGGCTTCGCGACGGCCCACGAGGAGCTCGAGGCAGGGCTCAACGCCTCCGCCGTCCCGATCCGCGACCACACCGGCGCGGTCATCGCCGCAGTCAGCGCCTCGGGGCCGGCGTTCCGCTTCGACGACGCCGAGATCAAGCGGACTGCCGACGCACTCCGCGACACGGGGGCCCAGATCAGCCACCGCATGGGCTGGCTCGGCTGACGCTGGCCTGATCCGTCGCCGAGGCGGCGCGAACCTGCACTACCTGTGCGCCGAAGCGGCGCGAACCTGCACTACCTGTGCAGGTTCGCGCCGCTTCGGCGTCTCCCGGGTGCAGGTTCGCGCCGCTTCGGCGTACGGGGAAGGCGACGATGAAGGCGGTGTCACACGGGGCTGGGCAGGTGCGTCCGACGTAAAAGTTGTGTTTCGTATCACGATGGGTGTTGCAGATCACACAACTCCGGGCTTATCGTCGATGAACGCCCGGGCAAGCGGAACCCCTGAAGGGACTCTTCAATGTCAACCTCCCCCGAGAATCCGACGGTGTCGGAACGCCTCGAGCGGCTCATGAAACTTCCTGTGGACAAGGTGGTGCTCACGGCCTCGGCCGCATTCGCCGTCGCCTTCGTCCTGTGGGGCGTCATCGACAACAAGGGCCTGGCGAAGGTCACGGACACCGCCCTCGGCTGGGTGATCCAGAGCTTCGGGTGGCTCTTCATTCTCGCCAGCACCGGGTTCGTCGTACTCGCCGCCGTCCTCGCCTTCAGCCGCTACGGACGGATTCGTCTCGGCCAGGACGACGAGCGCCCGGAGTTCCGGACGATCAGCTGGGTCACCATGATGTTCAGCGCCGGCATGGGCATCGGCCTGATGTTCTACGGCGTCGCCGAGCCGCTCTCGCACCTGGCCGCACCGCCGATGGGGATGGCCGAGGCGAACACCCAGGAAGCCGCCCAGCTCGGCATGCAGTACACGTTCTTCCACTGGGCCTTCCACCCGTGGGCGATGTACGCCGTCGTGGGCCTCGCGCTCGCCTACTTCTCCTTCCGCCACGGCAAGGCCAACCTGATCAGCTCCCTCTTCGCGCCGCTCATCGGCAAGCGAGCCGAAGGTCACGCCGGTCGCGCGATCGACACCTTCGCGATCCTCGCGACCCTCTTCGGCTCGGCGACCTCCCTCGGCCTCGGCGCCCTGCAGATCAACTCGGGCCTCAACGAGCTGTACGACGTGCCGATGAGCAAGTCGATGGCGGTCGCGATCATCGCCGCCCTCACCGTCGCCTTCATCATCTCGGCGGTCAGCGGCGTGCACCGCGGCGTGCAGTACCTGTCGAACACCAACATGGTGCTCGCCGTCGCACTGCTCTTCTTCCTCTTCGTCGCCGGCCCGACGGTCTTCATCCTCAGCATGTTCACGGAGTCGACCGGCAGCTACCTGTGGCAGATCGCTCCGATGAGCTTCCGCTCGGGCGCCTTCGGTGGCCAGGACTGGCTCGGCGGCTGGACGATCTTCTACTGGGCCTGGTGGATGTCGTGGACGCCGTTCGTCGGCGCCTTCATCGCCCGCATCTCGCGCGGCCGCACCATCCGTGAGTTCGTCTTCGGCGTGATCCTCGCGCCGAGCCTGGTCACCTTCGTCTGGTTCTCGATCCTCGGTGGCGTCTCGATCAACCTCCAGCTCGGGGGCACCGACCTGGCCGGCGCGCTCGCCCAGGGTCAGGAGACTGCCCTCTTCGCCGTACTGCGCGAGTTCCCGTGGTTCGCGGTGACGGCCTTCGTCGTCGTCGTCCTGGTGGCGTTCTTCTTCATCTCCGGTGCCGACGCGGCGTCGCTGGTGATGGCGACGCTGTCGTGTCGCGGCTGCCAGGAGCCCCGGGTCCTCGTCACGGTCTTCTGGGGCGTCATGACCGGCGCGGTCGCCGCGATCCTGCTCGTCGCCGGCGGCAAGGACGACAGTGCCGGCCTCGCCGCGCTGCAGACGCTCTGCATCCTCGCGGCCTTCCCGTTCATGTTCGTCATGATCGGAGCCGCGGTGGGCCTCGTGAAGGAGCTGCGCAACGAGCCCGACCCGGCGCCGTTCCCGGGGCGTCGCAAGACCGCGGTGGAAGCCGTCGTCGATGCCCGGGTCGAGGCGAAGGTGGAGGCTGCGGTCGACGCGGCCGTCGAGGCGCGCGTCCTCGCCGCCGACGGGGGCGACCCGTTTACGCCGCCCAACGGCATTCCTGCCGTGACGCCGCAGCCCTGACGGCGTAGAACCCCTTCGGCCCCGCC
>NZ_DATIHB010000161.1:0-4503 GCF_035481145.1 Nocardioides sp.
CCATCGCCACCTCAAAAAGTCCGGGCTGGGGGCCGTTCTTCGTTGACACGTAGATGGACATTTGCTCGGGCGTTCCGTGTCTCCCGGAGTGCTCGTCGAGCTCGAGGTCGTGCGCTGACAGAATGTCGCCCATGCGCGTTCACCTCGGTTCCGACCACGCCGGCCTGGGGCTCAAGGACCACCTGATGGCCTGGCTCGCCGACCACGGCTACGAGGTCGTCGATCATGGGCCGTTCGTCCACGACCCCCTCGACGACTACCCCGTCTTCTGCCTCCGCGCGGCAGAGGCGGTCGCCGCCGAGCAGGTGGACGGCCTCGACAGCCTGGGCGTCGTCATCGGGGGTTCGGGTAACGGCGAGCAGATCGCCGCCAACAAGGTCACCGGCGTCCGGGCCGCGCTGGTGTGGTCGGAGGAGACGGCCACGCTGGCCCGTGAGCACAACGACGCGAACGTCGTCTCCGTCGGCGGTCGCATGCACTCGCTCGAGGACATGACCCGCTTCGTGGAGGTGTTCCTCACCACCCCGTTCCCCGGCGACGAGCGACACGTGCGCCGCATCGCCCAGCTGACGACCTACGACGAGACGGGAGAGCTGCCGCCGCTGCCGGAGTCGGCGCTGGGCGGTCCGGCCGGGACGCATGCCTGAGGGCCACACCCTGCGGCGGCTGGCCGAGGAGCTGGGCGCCGCCTTCGCCGGTCGACGGGTCTCCGTCTCCAGCCCGCAGGGTCGCTTCGCGGCCGACGCCGCCCTGCTCGACGGGAGCACGTGCCTCGGCGCCGACTCCGCAGGCAAGCACCTCTTCGTCGAGTTCGAGGGGGAGAGGTTCGTGCACGTCCACCTCGGCCTCATCGGCGGCTTCGCCGTGCACTCCGGCGTGGCCGAGGTGCCGGACCCCGTGGGCGCCGTGCGCCTGCGCCTGGTGACGGACGACGACCTCGGTCCCACGTCGTACGCCGACCTGAGAGGCGCCACGCAGTGCAGCCTCGTCGACGCCGGCCGCCGCGCCGAGGTCCTCGGGAAGCTCGGCCCGGACCCGTTGCGGAGCGACGCCGACCCCGCGCGGGCCTGGCGCCGCATCTCCGCCAGCCCGCGGCCCGTCGGCGACCTGCTCATGGACCAGGCAGTCCTGGCCGGCGTCGGCAACGTCTACCGCGCCGAGGTGCTCTTCCGGCACCGCATCCACCCGCTCCGGCCCGGCCGGACCCTGCGGGTCGGCCAGTTCCGGGCCATCTGGGACGACCTCGTCGTGCTGATGGGGGAGGGCGTCCGCTCCGGGCGGATCGACACCGTGCGCCCCGAGCACACTCCGGAGGCGATGGGGCGACCGCCGCGGGTCGACGATCACGGCGGCGAGGTCTACGTCTACCGCCGCACCGGCCAGCCCTGCCACGTCTGCGGCGGCCTGGTGAGGACGGAGGTGCTCGCGGGACGAAATGTGTTCTGGTGTCCGCGTTGCCAGCCGAGGTTCAGGTCGCGCGCCGTAGAGTCGTCGCACCATCGGCAGGAAGGTCGACGGCATGGTTGAGGCCCAGGCCACGCGCGCGAGCACTGGGACCGCGCGACGCTTGGCGAGCCGACGCCTCTCGGTGTCCACGGAGCAGCGGGTGCTGTTCTGGCTGGTGCTCACGACCGTCGTGTTCGGCGTCGTCCTGTGGACGTGGCCCGTCGAGGCGCCGCTGACCCTGATGGTGGTGCCCCTGATGGTCGCCAGCCTGCGACTCGGCCCCCGCGAGCTGCCGTGGTTCGTGATCTTCGTGCTGGCGGTGCTGTCGCTGGTGATCCCGCGCCAGGAGGAGGTCAGGCTCCGCGTCACCCTGGGCATCGTGGTGATCTTCGCGATCGGCCTGCTCATCCTGCTGACCTCCTTCCGCCGGTCGCGCCTCGGCGTGGCCGGCGCCCGCGGCGAGTCGATGCTGGTCGACCTGCGCGACCGCATCCAGCGCCAGGGCGGCATCCCCGACCTGCCGCCGGGGTGGTACGCCGCCAGCGAGCTGCGGTCCGCCGGAGGCACGCCGTTCGCCGGCGACTTCGTGGTCGCCGCCCGGGTGGGCGAGCGACTCGAGGTCGTGGTGGTCGACGTCTCCGGCAAGGGTGAGGGAGCCGGCACCCGGGCCCTGCTGCTCTCCGGGGCGATGGGCGGGTTGCTCGGCGCGCTGCCGTCCGAGGAGTTCCTGCCGGCGGCCAACGACTTCCTGCTCCGCCAGGACTGGGAGGAGGGGTTCGCGACCGCGGTGCACCTCTCCCTCGACCTCCTCTCCGGGCACTTCACGGTCCGCTCCGCCGGCCATCCGCCGGCAGCGCTCCTCAGCGCCGGGACCGGGAGGTGGTCGGTCCTGGAGGCCCCCGGGCCGATCCTCGGGCTCATCCCGGACGCCACCTACGGCTGCGTGACGGGTGTCATGCGGCGCGGCGACGCGATGCTCCTCTACACCGACGGGCTCGTCGAGACGCCCAGCCGCGACATCATGCTGGGCATCGACCGGATGCTGGGCCAGGCGGAGCGGCTGCTGCGCGGCAGCTTCGACGGCGGAGCAGCACGGCTGGTCGACTCCCTCGGCTCCCGCCACGACGACCGCGCGCTGCTGCTGGTGCACCGCCGGTAGGCCGGGCCGCGCGTCGCAACGGGCCCGAGCTTGTCCGTGCGTGTCCGGCGTGGCGTGCTCGGTTGGGGGCGACGTGGGTCGGTATGGCACGATGAATCCCCGACAGGGGCCCTGCCCGCCAGCCACCCGGTGTTCCGGGCGGCACGGGGGCGGAGCCCCCGTGTGCGCGGATGTAGCTCAATGGTAGAGCCCCAGTCTTCCAAACTGGCTACGCGGGTTCGATTCCCGTCATCCGCTCCAAGGAGGTCGTGACAGTCGGCACTTGCCGGCGGTGGCGGCCCACTTGGCGGGGCGTAGCGTAGTGGCTAGCGCGCCTGCTTTGGGAGCAGGAGACCGCAGGTTCGAGTCCTGTCGCCCCGACTGGACACGCCAGTGAGCATCACCAGCAGCCCGCGCATGACCTGTGCGGGGCAGACGACCAAAGAGGAGACAAGCCTGTGAAGAGCGCCGTCGAGAACTTGAGCCCGACCCGGGCCAAGCTGACCGTCGAGGTGCCCTTCGAGGAGCTCAAGCCGAGCCTCGACGCGGCGTACAAGAAGATCGCCCAGCAGATCAACGTGCCCGGCTTCCGGCGCGGCAAGGTCCCGCCGGCGGTCATCGACCGCCAGGTCGGCCGCGGCGTGGTCCTCGACGAGGCGATCAACCAGGTCGTGCCGGACAAGTACATCGAGGCACTGCAGGAGAACTCCCTCGAGCCGCTCGCGCAGCCCGCGATCGAGGTCACCCGCCTCGAGGACAACGACGTGATCGAGTTCACCGCCGAGGTGGACGTCAAGCCCGACTTCGAGGTCCCCGACTACGAGGGGCTCGAGGCTGAGGTGGAGGACGTCGAGGTCACCGACAGTGACGTCGAGGAGCAGGTCCAGGCCCTCCGCGAGCGCTTCGGCACCCTGGTCGACGTCGACCGGGCGGCTGCCGACGGCGACTTCGTGACCATCGACCTCACGGCCGCCCAGCAGGGCGAGGCCGTCGAGGGCGGCGAGGTCAGCGGCATGTCCTACAAGGTCGGCCGTGGCGGCATGATCGACGGTCTCGACGAGGCGCTGGTCGGCATGTCCGCCGGTGACCAGAAGACCTTCTCCTCCGAGCTGGTCGGTGGCGACCTGGTCGGCCAGGACGTCGAGGTGACCGTCGAGGTCACGGCCGTCCAGCAGCAGGAGCTGCCCGAGGTCGACGACGAGTTCGCGCAGATGGCATCCGAGTTCGACACCGCCGACGAGCTGGTCGAGGACGTGCGCGAGCGCCTCGGACGCGGCAAGCGCCTCGAGCAGGCCGCATCCGCCCGGGACGCCGTGCTCGAGGTCCTGCTCGAGAAGGTGAGCATCCCGCTGCCGGAGGCCATGGTCACCGACGAGCTCAACGCCCGCCGCCAGAACGTCGAGCAGCAGCTGGTGTACGCCGGCCTCACGATGGAGAAGTACCTCGAGGACGAGGGCCAGACCCAGGAGGAGTTCGAGGCCGACCTCGAGCGCCGGGTCCGCGACGCCGTCACCGCCCAGTTCATCCTCGACAAGATCGCCAAGAAGGAGGAGTTCGGCATCGACCAGGCCGAGCTCTCCGAGCACATCGTGCGGCGCGCCCAGCAGTCCGGCCAGGACCCGCAGGAGTTCGCCAACCACATGTTCGAGCACAACCACGTGCCCGAGCTCGTGCAGGAGATCCTGCGTGGCAAGGCGCTGGCGACGATCGTCGAGTCGGCCACCGTCAAGGACGCCTCGGGCAACGTCGTCGAGCTGAAGAACCTGCGCCCCGACGGCACCGTCGGAGAGCCGGAGGCCGAGGTGTCCGGCGCCGAGACGACGGACGCCCCTGACGCCCCCGAGACCACCGACGTCGAGGAGCCGGCCGAGCAGGCCTGACCCGCGCCGTACTCCGCGGTCGTCCCGGAGGTCGACGAC
>NZ_DATIHB010000162.1:0-11096 GCF_035481145.1 Nocardioides sp.
CACCCGTTCGGCATGACCGGCGCCCGCCTGCAGAACACGATGCTCAACTCGTTCGACTTCCACGACAAGAGCACCGGCGTCATCTCCATGTGCGTCGGCGGCGGCCAGGGCATGGCGATGATCCTCGAGCGCCTCTGACGCTCCCGCTCATCGTCGAAACCCGGGTTCTGGTACGCCAGAACCCGGGTTTCGGCTGCTCAGGCCTCGCCGATGACCGTCGGCCAGGTCAGGGTGCCGAAGAGGACGCTGAGCCAGCGTCCATCACCCAGGTCGTGCCCACGCGCCGTGATCCACGAACCGGCACCGAACGGCGCCTCCTCGCTGTGCTCGAACATCGGCGAGTGGCCGACGAGGTCGATGCCGTGCTCGGTCGACGCCAGGCGCGCGATCAGCGCGTCCATCTCCTCGCCCGTGGGCGGCGCGGCGCTGAACGCGAAGTCCTGCGTGCCCTCGAGCAGGTTGACGACGACGATCTGGTGCAGGTGCGTGCGGTACCACTTCGTGAGTGCCGCGGCGTCCGGCTTCTCGTCGAGCACCCGGAGCGTCACGAGCGTGAACTGCTCTCCTGGCGGCGTGAGTCGGTTGAGGACGAGGTCGTTGGCCATGGCAGCAGTATCGCGGACCCACCGGCAAAAGCCGGGTTCCGAGACGCCGAAACCCGGGTTTCGGCGGACCAAGACCCGGGTTTCGACGAAGGGATCAGTCGCGGGTGAGCTTGCGGTGGGTGACGCGGTGGGGGCGGGCCGCCTCGACACCGAGGCGCTCGATCTTGTTCTCCTCGTAGGAGGCGAAGTTGCCCTCGAACCAGAACCAGTGGCCCTCGTTCTCCTCGTCGCCCTCCCACGCCAGGATGTGGGTCGCGATGCGGTCGAGGAACCACCGGTCGTGCGACGTGACGACAGCACAGCCCGGGAAGTCGAGGAGCGCGTCCTCCAGCGACGAGAGCGTCTCGACGTCGAGGTCGTTGGTCGGCTCGTCGAGGAGCAGCACGTTGCCGCCCTGCTTGAGAGTGAGCGCCAGGTTGAGGCGGTTGCGCTCACCACCTGAGAGGACGCCGGCCTTCTTCTGCTGGTCCGGGCCCTTGAAGCCGAACGACGCGACGTAGGCCCGCGAGTTCATCTCGAAGTTGGCGACCTTGATGTGGTCGAGGCCGTCGGAGACGACCTCCCAGACGTTCTTGTTGGGGTCGATGCCGCCGCGGCTCTGGTCGACGTACGAGATCTTCACCGTCGTGCCGACCTTCAGCGAGCCCGCGTCGGGCTCCTCGTTGCCGGTGATCATCCGGAAGAGCGTCGTCTTGCCGACGCCATTGGGGCCCACGACGCCGACGATGCCGGCGCGCGGCAGGGTGAAGTTGATGTCGTTCCAGAGGACGCGGTCCTCGAAGCCCTTCACGAGGTGGTCGGCCTCGAGGACGATGTCACCGAGGCGCGGGCCCGGCGGGATGTTGATGTCGGCGGTGTCGATCTTGCGGGCCTTGTCAGCCTCGGCCGCGAGCTCCTCGTAGCGGGCCAGACGCGACTTCGACTTGGTCTGGCGGGCCTTGGCGTTGGAGCGGACCCACTCCAGCTCCTTCTCGAGCATCTTGGCGCGCTTGGCGTCCTTCTGGCCCTCGACCTTGAGGCGTTCCTTCTTCGTCTCGAGGTACGTCGAGTAGTTGCCCTCGTAGCCGTGGATCTGACCACGGTCGACCTCGGCGATCCACTCGGCGACGTTGTCGAGGAAGTAGCGGTCATGGGTGACCGCGAGGACGGCTCCCTTGTAGCTCTTGAGGTGCCCCTCGAGCCACTGCACGGACTCGGCGTCGAGGTGGTTGGTGGGCTCGTCGAGGAGGAGCAGGTCGGGCTCCTGGAGCAGCAGCTTGCAGAGCGCGACGCGGCGGCGCTCACCACCCGAGAGGTTGTCGACGAGGGCGTCGGCCGGCGGGCAGCGGAGGGCGTCCATCGCCTGCTCGAGCTTGGAATCGACGTCCCACGCGTTGATGTTGTCGAGGTAGGTCTGCAGCTCACCGGTCTCGGCCATGAGCGCGTCCATGTCGGCGTCGGGGTCACCCATCTCGCCGTAGGCCTCGTCGAGGCGGGCCATCTTGCCCTTGATCTCGGCGACGGCCTCCTCGACGTTCTCCAGGACGGTCTTGCCCTCGGTGAGCGGCGGCTCCTGCTGGAGCATGCCGACAGTCGCCTCGGGGTCGAAGACGATGTCGCCGTTGTTGGGGTGGTCGAGACCCGCCATCAGCTTCAGCAGCGACGACTTGCCCATGCCGTTGGGACCGACGACGCCGATCTTGGCGCCGTGGAGGAAGGACAGGGTGACGCCATCGAGGACGACCTTGTCGCCGTGGGCCTTGCGGACATTGCGCAGGGAAAGGATGTACTCGGCCATGGGAGGTAACTCTAGTCGCCCCACGGCGGCCGAAACGCCACGCCCCCGCGCCTCGGACCGCCCGCTCGGCCCACGGCTGGTCCGCCAGTGGAGTCGGTCAGAACGGCGCCAGCTCGGCCTCCTCCGCGACCTCCGCAGTGACCTCGCCAGTGACCTCGGCCGGTGACGCCTCCTCGAGCCCTGTCACATCGACCGCCGGCTGGTCGAAGCGGCCGAAGCTCGAGACCTGCGGCAGCGACACCGTCCACTCGTCGTTCTGCCGGGCGACCTCCTGCTCCTCGGCCGTCGGCTGCGCCGCCGGACGCCGGTCGGGGACGAAGGCCGAGCTGCCGCGGGCCAGGTCGTGACCGACGGACACGGCGTCCAAAGAGAGCGACGTGCGGATGTTGCCCGCGTCGTCGGCCCAGGTCCGCGTGCGGAGCCGCCCATGGACGACCACCGGCTCCCCGACCCGGAGCGACTCCGCGCAGTGCTCGCCGAGCGTCCGCCACGCGTTGACCGTGTACCAGTTCGTCTCGCGGTCGGACCAGCTGTTGTCGCGCGGGTTGAAGACCCGCGGCGTCGACCCGACCCGGAAGCCGGCGACGCAGGTGTCACCCACCGGGCGCAGCTCGGGCTGCGTGCCGACGAAGCCGAGCACCGTCACCATCGTCTCGTTCATGTCCCCTCCAAGGGATCGTGGGCGGACCCGCTGTCCGCGCCCTCAATCCCTGACGGTGCCGCGAGCCCACCACGACGCGAGCGGCCCCGGCCACCTCCTGTGGAAGGGAGGTGCCGGGGCCGCACGGTGGACGGAAACCGGGTCAGGCAGGACCTCAGACCAGGTCGTTCGCCTTGAGCCAGGCCGCAGCCACGTCGGCGGACGAGGGGTGGTCGTCGCCTGCGAGGTCGGCGTTCAGCTCGAGCAGCGCCTCGGTGGTCAGCTTCGCCGAGACCGCGTCGAGGACGTCCTCCACCTCGTCGGTCAGCGCGTCCTCGCGGATCAGCGGCACGACGTTCTGCGCGGCGATGAGGTGCTCCGGGTCCTCGAGCGTGACCAGGTCGTTCGCGGCGATGGACGGTGTCGTCGAGTAGATGTCGGCGACGTCGACCTTGCCGGAGGTCAGCGCCTTCACCGTGGCGGGGCCGCCGCCGTCGGAGATCGCGGTGAAGGCGACGTCCTTGATCCCGTAGACCTTCTCGAGGCCGGGGATGCCATAGGCGCGAGTCTTGAACTCCGGGTTGGCCGCCAGGCGGAGACCGTCGATCCCGGCGAGGTCGGCGATGGAGGTCAGGTCGTGCTTCTCGGCGAACGCAGCGGTGACGTTGAGCGAGTCCTTGTCCTCGGCCGCGGAGGCGTCGAGGACGTCCAGCCCCTCGGGCAGGGCCTCCTCCAGGGCGTCCTCGACCTCCTCGGGCGCGGTGGCCGTCGCCTTCGGGTCGAAGAAGAGGAGCAGGTTGCCGGTGTACTCCGGGAAGAGGTCGATCGACCCGTCCTGGATCGCGCCGATGTAGGCCTCGCGCGCACCGATGTCGAGCTGCGTCTTCGCGTCGATGCCCTTCGCGTCCAGCGCCTGCGCGTAGATCTCGGCGAGGATCTGGCTCTCACCGAACGACGCAGAGCCGACCACGATCGTGTCGCCCTCGCCGGCGGGTGCCTCGGTCGGGTCCCCACCGCAGGCCGTCAGGCCGAGGGCGAGGGCGGTGGTCGCAGTGCCTGCGAGCAGACGGGTCAGCAACATGGTGGTTCCTCTTCTCTTCGGGAATGTCACGCGCGTGCCACCGATCGTTGCGCAACCGCGAAGGCCCCGTCGAGGGACAGCGCGAGAACGACGACGACCAGCGACCCGGCGAGGGTCTGGGGATAGTCACGGACGGCGATGCCGTCGATCAGGTAGCGGCCGAGCCCGCCCAACCCGATGTACGCCGCCACGGTGGCCGTCGAGACGACCTGCAGGACCGCGGACCGGAACCCGCCCAGGATCAGTGGGAGGGCGAGCGGCACCTCGACGCGGGTGAGCACCTGCCAGCCGGTGAAGCCGAGGCCGCGAGCGGCGTCGACGGTCCTCCGGTCGACGGACTCCACCCCCGCGTAGGCACCGGCGAGCAGCGGCGGCACGGCCAGCACAACGAGCGCCAGGATCGGCGGCGCCAGGCCGATGCCCACCCAGAGCACCGCGAGCGTCAGCAGGCCGAGCGTCGGGAGCGCACGCAACGCGCCCGTGACGGCGATCGCGAGCCCGCGCAGTCGACCCGTGTGGCCGATCCAGAGCCCGAGCGGCAGGGCGACGGCCGAGGCGATGGCGACGGTCAGCACCGAGTAGCCGACGTGCTCCGCCAGACGGGCCGGCACGCCGTCCGCTCCCTGCCAGTGGGCCGTGTCGGTGAGCCAGCTCCCGGCCTCGGCGAAGACGTTGCTCATGCGGTCGCCGTCCTCGCTCCGTGCGCCCAGGGCAAGAGCACCCGCCCGAGCAGCACCCAGAGCGCATCCAGCGCGAGCGCGAGGACGACCACGGCACCCAGCCCGATGACGATCTCGGTCGTGTAGCCACGCTGGTAGCCCTCGGTGAAGAGCGATCCGAGGTTGGCCACGCCGATGATCGCCCCGACCGTGACCAGGCTGACCGTGCTGACCGATACGACCCGGACGCCGGCGAGCAGGACAGGTCCAGCGAGCGGAAGCTCCACGCGTAGCGCCCGTTGCCACCGCGAGTGACCCGTCGCGTCCGCCGCGTCAACGACCTCGCGGGGCAGCTGCGCGAACGCGTCAGCCGCGGTGCGCAGCAGCAACGCCACGGCGTACAGGGTGAGCACGACGACCACGTTGAGCGGGTCCAGGAAGCTCGTGCCGAGGATGCCGGGCAGGATCACCAGCAGCGGCAGCGAGGGCAGTGTGTAGAGCACCCCACCCGACCCGAGGAGGACCGCGCCGATGCGGGGGTGCCGCTGCACCCACCAGCCGATCGGGACAGCGACCAGGAAGCCGAGCACGACCGGCAGCACGCTGAGCCAGAGGTGGCGCAGCGCCAGGTCGGCGATCCGGTCGAGGTTGTCGAGGAACCAGCTCATGCCGGACCCAGTACGCCGGCGGGTCGGCCGTCGCCGTCGACGACGATGCGCTGCCCCGCCCGCTCCTCGAGGTGGAGCGTGCGGCGGGCCTTGTCGAGGCCGACGAAGGTCCGCACGAAGTCGTCGGCGGGGTCGGCGAGGATCTCCGCCGGGGTGCCCACCTGGGCCACCTCTCCCCCGCGTCGCAGGATCACGACCTGGTCGCCGAGCAGGAATGCCTCGTCGATGTCGTGGGTGACGAAGACGATCGTCTTGCCGAGCTCGCGCTGGAGCCGGAGGAGCTCCTGCTGGAGGTCGTCGCGGACGATCGGGTCGACGGCGCCGAAGGGCTCGTCCATGAGCAGGATGTTGGGGTCGGCGACGAGACCGCGGGCCACACCGACGCGCTGCTGCTGGCCGCCGGAGAGCTGGCGGGGGTAACGGCGGGCCAGTGCCGGGTCCAGCCCGACCGTCTCGAGCGCGGCCAAGGCCCGCTCCGTCGCCGTACGACGATCGACACCTGCGAGCCGCAGCGGCACGGCCACGTTGTCCACCACGCGCCGGTGCGGCAGCAGGCCGGCGTGCTGCATGACGTAGCCGATCGAGCGCCGCAGCTCGACCGGGTTGCGTGTGGCGACATCGACGTCGTCGATGAGCACCTGGCCGCTGCTCGGCTCGACCAGGCGGTTGACCATGCGCAGCAGGGTCGTCTTGCCGCATCCGGACGAGCCGACCAGGACGATTGTGGAGCGCGAGGGCAGCACCAGGCTGAAGTCCCGCACGGCGGGGGTGCCGTCGGCGAAGGTCTTGCTGACGGAACGGAACTCGATCATCGGTGTCTCCGACTTCCGGGGAGCGCAGCGAGGCGGATGGCGGGGTGACTCACGCGGCTCCTCGGGTGGCGTCGTGGACCAGGTGCTCCACCGGTGTACCACCCGGCACCACGGGGAGTCCCGCGGCGCGCCATGCGTGGAGGCCACCGACCACGTCCGCCGCCTCCACCCCGATCGAGTTGAGCGATGCCGCGGCGAGCGACGAGGTGTAGCCCTCGGTGCAGACCACGATCCAGCGCTGGCCCTCGACCGCCTGGGGCAGGCGGGCATCGGAGGCCGGATGGAGGCGCCACTCCAGATGGTTCCGCTCGACGACGAGCGAGCCCGGGATCTCGCCGTCGGCCACGCGCTGCCACTGCGGGCGGATGTCCACCAACCGGGCGCCCGCCGCCACGGCCTCGTACGCCTCCGACGGGACGAGGCGGTCGAGCCCCGCACGCGCGTGGGCGAGCAGTGCCTCCACCGACGCGAAGGTGCTCATGACGCCTCCCGCGCCGGAGCGGGCGCCTCGGGGTCGTCGGTCCACGCCGATGCGCGGCGGACGAGCCTCCCCGCCTCGACGTCGTAGTAGTGCATGCGCGAGAGCGGCGGGGAGTAGGCATGCACGCTCACCGCAACCTCCCCGTCGACGTTGCGGACGTCGTGCACGTAGTGGCCGCCGAAGACGGAGGTCTCCCCTGCTTCCCGCACGAGGTCGGCCAGGTGGCCGGGACGCCGGCTGCGCGCGCCGTCGCCCACCGGGGCGATCCCTCCGCTCCACGCGGTCTCGGTGAGCCGGCCCTGGACGACGGTGAACGCGCCGGCAGAACCGCCGTGGTCGTGGAGCTCGGTGCCCTGGTCGGCAGTCCAGCTGATCAGCCACACGTCGACGGACTCGTCGCAGTGCACCCGCACGTGCCACCGGTCGTCGGCGTCAGCGTGGACCTCGTGCTCGCCGCGGCGGACCTCGTCCGCCACGCGGCGGGTCCAGGCAGCGAGCTCATCGAGCGTGAGGGAGTGGGCGTGGGTCGGGTGCATGACCCGACCTTAACACCAGTAATTCACTCGACTTAACTCGATAAGAGGTGAGCTCTCCTACTTCAGGACCGTCTGGAGCTGCTCCCGCACGGTGGCGTACGCCGCGAGCTCGGCGTTGAGCGGCGAGAGCACGAGGTCCTGGGCGACGTCGTGGATGCCCTCCCGCAGGCGCCGGTCAGCCGACCGGGCCCGCGAGCGCGCCGAGACACGGACGAGCGCGCGGCACAGCAGCGCGAGCAGGACGCCGCCGACCACTCCCCCGAGCAGGAGGAGCGTGGGAAGTGCCACCGGCCCGACCCCGGGCGACGGGACGTCGAACTGCAGATAGCCCGCGACCGCGATGCCGGCCAGCCAGAGACCGCCCACGAGGGCTGCAGCGATCAGCAGCCACTGCAGGACGCGCACGAGCGTCGCCCACCACGGGATCCGGTCGACGCCGAGCGGCGTGGTCGCCAGCGTGTGGTCGAGGCGGTCGTTGAGGTCGTCGAGGCGCGCGGTCGCGGCGGAGCGGATCGCCTGCTGCCACGGCCGGGCCAGGCCGGCGCTGACCTCGTCACAGGCGGAGCGGACGGCACTGTCGACCCGGGCGCGCTGGACGGGCGTCGGCGCCGGGACGGAGGTGCGCGCGGACTTCACCAGTGCGCGGCCCTCCTGGCCGAGGTCGAGGTGGAGCCGCTTGAGCGGGTCCGGCTTCAGCTTGGTGACCCAGGCGACGACCGGCCAGCCGGTCGCACGGGCTGCCCGCATGCGGGCGGACGCCTCCACCGCATCGACGACGACCGGCACTCCGGCCGCGTCGGCGAACGCCTCGTCGAGCTCGGCCGCGACGTCGCCACCGAGCGCCTTCGGGGCCGCGGTGCCGGAGACGGCAGCGACCTTCTCACCGGTCGCCTTGACGTCGGCCTCGAGGCGCTTGCGGGTCGCCTTCTTCGACGCGACGCGCTTGGCGATCTCCTTGCGGAGCTTCTCCATGTTCTCGCCGCTGCGCGCGCTCACCGCGAAGACCGGGACGTCGGCGAGCCCGTCGGCCGCGAGCAGGCGGCGTACGTCGGAGAGCATCTGCTCGCGCCGCTCCTCCGGGACGGTGTCGATGTGGTTGAGCACCACGATCATCACGCCCGCGTGCGACGCCATCGGCCTGAGGTAGCGGTTGTGGATGGCCGCGTCGGCGTACTTCTGCGGGTCGAGGACCCAGACCAGGACGTCGGCGAGCTGGACCAGCCGGTCGGCCTCGAGGTGGTGCGAGACGTCGGTCGAGTCGTGGTCGGGCAGGTCGAGGAGCACGACACCGTCGAAGGCGTCGTCCTCGCGGTTGGTGTCGAGCATGGAGTCGCGCGTGACGTGGTGACGCGGCGGGATCCCGAGCCAGGTCAGCAGCTCACCGGCGTCAGCGCCCTCCCCTCCGCCCCACACGCAGGCGGTCGCCCACGACGTGGTGGGACGGCGCACGCCAACGGCAGAGAGCTCCAGGCCGGTCAGCGCGTTGAACGTCGAGGACTTGCCCGAGCCGGTGGCGCCGGCGAGGCCGACGACGGTGTGGTGGGCGGAGAGACGGAGTCGCTCGGAGACCCGGTCGGCGACCTGGTGCGCCTCATCGAGGAGCGTGTCGTCGAGGCGGCCGCGCGCCGACTCGACCACGGCCTCGAGCGCTTCGGCACGACGACCGACGTCGGAGCTGGACGAGACCAGCTTCTTCACACCTTCGAGCACGGGGGTCATCACTCGCTTCCGGAGGAGAGGGGCGACTGCGCAGCGAAGCGCAGGTCGTCGACACGACGCGCAGCGGCGCGCAGCAGCTCGGGGCTGCGGGGGTCGACGCCGAGATCGTCGAGGACATGGGTGAAGCGGGCGCGCTCAGCCGCGAAGAGCTCCTCGACGCGGCGGTCGAGGTCCTCGCGGGCGCGCTCGGCGAGGCGGCGTACGGCCTGGTCGCCGAAGACCGCCTCCAGGAGCTTCTGGCCCAGCACGGCGCTGCCTCCGGCGATGCCGACCTCGGCGCCGGTCAGTCCGGCCGTCGCAGAGAAGGTGACGACCATGAGCGCGACGGCCAGGCCGTTGACGCCGTAGGCGAGGAAGCGGGCGCTCGAGCGCTTGTCCTGGCCCTCGGTGCGCACCATCTCGAGCACGCCGTCCTGCCAGTCGCGGACCAGCCGCTCGGCCGCGCGGCGGAAGTCGCGCGAGGCACGGTCGAGGTCGCGCTCCTGGCTCTCGAGCAGCTTGCGACCGGCAGCGGTCGACGCCCAGTAGCCGGCGGCCTGCTCGGCGGCGTTCTCCGCGTGCTCGAGGAGCAGCTTCTCCAGGCCCGACTCGACCGCGTGCGTGACGCGCTCGACCTGCGCCGGCTTGCCCTTGACGGCGTTGACGAGGCGGTCGCGCAGCGCGCCCACCTTCGTCTCCAGCGACTTGAGGAGCTCGCCGGTGCCGACGAACTCCTGCCAGCGGGCCAGCACCTCGCCGCGGAGCAGCGTGCCGTCGGCAGTGGCGGTGTGGATCGCGGTGAGCGCCCGCTCGTAGGCACGGTCGGAGTCGTCGCGGAGCTGGCGCACGGCCCTCCCCTGCTCCTCCACGACCGCGGCGATCTGGAACGTCTTGGCGCTCAGGACGCGGATCGCGCCCTCGAGCGTCTGCTTCACGACCGCACCGCGGGCGTCGGCGTCGTCCGCCAGCGCGTCGAGCCAGCCACGGATGTCGGCGACGTACGACGCCGGCAGCAGGCCGTCCTCGTCGGGCTGGCCCTCGCGGACGATGAAGAGCGGGGAGTCCTTGAGGCCCCGGGCGGCAAGCATGCGCGCCAGGTGCGTCGCCACGGTCTCGACGGCCTCGTCGGCGGTGCGGTCGAGGACGACGGCGACCGAGGTCGACCGCTCGGCGGCCTTCTTCAGGTAGTCCCACGGGACCTGGTCGGCGTAGCGCGCAGCACTGGTGACGAAGAGCCACAGGTCGCCGGCGGCGAGTAGCTGCGCGGCGAGGATCCGGTTGGCCTCCTCGACGGAGTCCACGTCGGGAGCGTCGAGGATCGCCAGGCCGGCCGGCACCTTGTCGGTGGCGACCAGCTGCAGCGTCGAGGTGTCACCGGTCGAGCGGTCCGTGCGGACCAGGTCGGGCAGGATCCGGTCCTGGCCGAACCACTCGGCGTCAGCAGGGTTGTGCACGAGCACGGGCGAGCGGGTGGTGGGCCGGAGCAGGCCCGGCTCGGTGACCCGGTGCCCCACGAGGGAGTTGACCAGCGTCGACTTGCCGGCACCGGTGGAGCCGCCGACCACGGTGAGGAGCGGTCCGTCGATCGCGGTGAGGCGCGGGATGACGTAGTCCTCGAGCTGGTCGATCATCGCCAGCCGGTTGGCCCGCTCCTCCTCCGCCTGGGGCAGGTCGAGCGGCAGGACGGCGCCCTGCAGCGCCCCGCGGAGGCGCACCAGGGCGGTGAGCATCTTCGTGGAGTCACTCATGCCGGTCGGTCTCCTGGTGCAGGGCTGCGGAAGGGATGGTCGGAAGGGTGGTGCCCGCGAGCGGGCCGTGGGGCCCGGGCGGCAGAACCACCGCGGGCCCGAGGTGCTGCAGCAGCTCGACGAAGGCCTGCCCCCGTGGCGCGAAGTCACGCGGCGCAGTCCCACGAAGGAACCGGTGGTGAAGGTACCCGAGTTCGATCGCGGCCTGCTGGTAGTCCCGCAGGGCCCGCACGGCGGCAGGTCCGCCCACGAGGTGTGCATGGCGGCGCGCCGCACGCCGCTGCCGCAGGTCGACGACGTACGGGATGGAGGCGGCGGGCAGGAAGCCACGCTGGGCGGCGTCCTCGAGCGCGGTCGTCAGCACGATCGCCTCGCGACCGCGGACCCACAG
>NZ_DATIHB010000163.1:0-17758 GCF_035481145.1 Nocardioides sp.
GGCTCGGGGGTCGCGTTCCTCGGGCTCCGCTCCCGCTACGGCTTCGTCTTCACGATGGACAATGACAACGACGTGCGGCTTTCGGCCGCCGGCCGACCCGACCTCGTGCGCGCCGAGCCGGTGCCGCGACCGACCAACCCGGAGGACACCCCGTGATCGCAGTTTTGGGACTCCTGGCCGGCATCGTCGTCGGTCTGCTGCTCAAGCCGGATGTGCCGGCACCGTTCGTGCCCTACCTCCCGATCGCCGTCGTCGCGGCGCTCGATGCGGTGTTTGGCGCGCTCCGCGCGTACTTCGACGGGATCTTCGACGACAAGGTCTTCGTGGTCTCGTTCGTCAGCAACGTGCTCATCGCCGCGACGATCGTCTTCCTCGGCGACAAGCTCGGGGTCGGCGGTCAGCTCACGACGGGTGTCATCGTCGTCCTGGGCATCCGGATCTTCTCCAACGCAGCCGCGATCCGGAGGCACGTGTTCCATGCCTGAGCCACGCTCCGAAGCGCCCCCCACCGCACGCGACCGGCTCCGTGCCTCCCTCCTCAGCCGTCCCGGCCGCGGGCAGTGGATCGTGGCCGGCCTCCTCTTCACGCTCGGCTTCGCGGGAGCGACGCAGGTGGCGCGCCAGTCCGACGACGACCTTGCCGGCCTTCGGCAGACCGACCTGGTCCGCGCGTTCGACGGTCTCGCCACCAGCACCGAGCGGGCCGAGAAGGAGATCGACCAGCTCCGCAAGGACCGCGACAAGCTCCGCACGAGCACGACCAGCCGCGAGACCGCTGTGAAGCTCGCGCGCCAGGAGGCGACGGCGCTGGGCATCCTCTCGGGGAGCATCTCCGCGCGCGGGTCCGGCGTACGGATCACGATCACCGACCCCGATGGCAAGGTCACGGCTGCGCTGCTCCTCGACATGGTCCAGGAGCTCCGGGCGACCGGAGCCGAGGCGATGGAGTTCAACGACCGCGTGCGTGTCGTGGCGCAGACGTCGTTCGAGGACTCCAGCCACGGGATCCACGTCGGCGGGGAGACCGTCGAGGCGCCGTACGTCATCGACGTGATCGGTGAGCCCGGTGCGCTCGAGGGTGCTCTCGACTTTCCCTCCGGCCCCGTCGAGAGGGTCGAGGAGGCGGGCGGCCAGCTGACCGCTTCGAAGGACGACGAGGTCGTCGTCGATGCCGTCGTGACGGACCGCGCGCCGGAGTTCGCCGAGCCTGACGCCGACCGCTAGCCTGCCCGTAACCCGCCCCGCCCGCACCGCCGGGACCTGATCCGAGGAGCAACCAGTGACCCCCGAAGACCTGAAGTACACCGCCGAGCACGAGTGGGTCCGCACCCCGGGCGATGCGGCTGGTTCGGTGCGGGTCGGCATCACCGACTTCGCCCAGGAGGCCCTCGGCGACATCGTCTACGTCTCGCTTCCCGAGGTCGGTGAGACGGTCCAGGCCGGCGCCGCCATCGGCGAGCTCGAGTCGACGAAGTCCGTCTCCGACGTCTACTGCCCGGTGGCCGGCGAGATCGTGGCCCGCAACGAGGCCCTCGAGGCCACTCCGGAGCTCGTGAACTCCGACCCGTATGGCGAGGGCTGGCTCTTCGAGGTCGTCCCGGCCGACGCGTCGCACGTCGACGGACTTCTCGACGCCGCGGCCTACGAAGCGTCCCTGCAGGGCTGATACGTTGGACGCACACCCTCGACCTCCCGTTGAGGGTGATGCCGGACCAGGGAGGGTGGCAGAGATGCCCTATTGCACGAACTGCGGTCACCAGAACCCCGCCGAGGCGCGGTTCTGCTCCCAGTGCGGCACCCGTCTGGCTCCCGCCGCTGCCGGGGAGTCGGAGAGCGAGACGACGGCGACGATCACCTTCGACGTCGCCGAGCGCGGGCTTGCGCAGGCCGAGTCGGCGGCAGTCGACGCGCTCCCCGAGGGCCAGGCGCTGCTCGTGGTGCAGCGTGGTCCGAGCGCCGGCTCCCGCTTCCTGCTCAACGCCGAGGTGGTCACCGCCGGGCGGCATCCTGACAGCGAGATCTTCCTGGACGACGTGACCGTGTCGCGTCGCCACGCGGAGTTCCGCCGCGAGGGGTCGGCGTACACCGTCACCGACGTGGGGTCGCTCAACGGCACCTACGTCAACCGGGACCGCATCGACTCGGTGACGCTGCAGGACGGCGACGAGGTGCAGATCGGCAAGTACCGTCTGGTCTTCTTCGCCGGCCACGCCGGGGCGTGATCATGGGAGCGATCCCGGAGGCATCCGCGTCAGCGCGGATGAACATCGGGCAGGTCCTCGACCTGCTCCGTGACGACTTCCAGGTGACGATCCCGAAGATCCGGTTCCTGGAGTCCGAGGGCCTGATCAAGCCCGAGCGCACTGCTGCGGGCTACCGGAAGTTCTCGTACGCCGACGTGGCGCGGCTGCGGTACATCCTGCGCATGCAGCGCGACCACTACCTGCCGCTGAAGGTGATCGGCGAGCACCTCGACGCGATCGACAGTGGCGAGGAGCCGCCGCCGATCGCCTCCGTCGTCCCCTCGGTCCCGACGGTCACGCTCGCTGCCGACGGCATGCCGAGTGCGGAGTCCTTCCTGCAGCGCGGCGACACGCGCCTCTCACGCAAGGAGCTGGTGAAGATCGCCTGCATCACCGAGGAGCAGCTCGCCGAGCTCGAGCAGTTCGGGCTCGTGCGTCCGCGCACGGGCACGAACCTGTACGACGACGACGCGCTGCTGATCGCGCGCACCGCCGCGGAGCTGGCCGAGTTCGGCCTGGAGCCGCGCCACCTGCGGGCCTTCAAGGCCGCCGCGGACCGCGAGGTCGGCCTGGTGGAGCAGATGACGGCCCCCGTGCGCAACGGCCGCGACGCGTCGGCCACCGCCCGTGCCGATGAGACCGTGGCAGCGATCGCTGCGCTCTCGGTCCGTCTTCACGCCACGCTGGTCAAGAGCGGTCTGCGCCGCAGCCGCTGATCGCATCCGGTGCGCGGGTAGGGTGAAGGTGTGCGCGAGGTCGACGTCGTCGGAGTGAGGGTCGAGATGCCCTCCAACCAGCCCATCGTGCTCCTGCGCGAGGTGGCGGGGGATCGCTACCTGCCCATCTGGATCGGTGCGGTCGAGGCGACCGCGATCGCCTTCGCCCAGCAGGGCGTCGTGCCCCCGCGTCCGCTGACGCACGACCTGCTCCGCGATGTCATCGCGAGCACCGGCAACACCTTGTCGGAGGTGCGGATCACCTCGATGGAGGAGGGCGTCTTCTACGCCGAGCTGATCTTCGCCTCGGGCATCGAGGTCAGCGCACGCCCGTCGGACTCGATCGCGCTCGCGCTGCGCACGGGTGCGCGCATCGTGTGTGCGGAGGAGGTGCTCGCGGAGGCCGGTCTCGCCGTCCCCGAGGAGCAGGAGGACGAGGTCGAGCGGTTCCGCGAGTTCCTCGACCACGTCACGCCTGAAGACTTTGAGGGCTGACCCTCACCTTCAACTTGAGGGTGAGACACGCCGGGGTGTCGCGTTGACCCGGTGCGGGCTCGGGCCTACCTTGGAGTGTCTTCGTTGTAACTCCACCGCTGTGGTCCACCACCTGCGGACCTTCCCCCGGGAGTTGCGGCATACGGAGCGAGACGACGGAGGTCGACGTGGAGCTGAACGACGGCGTGAAGGACACCGCCGCTGCCGAGCTGGCAGCAGGTGAGGCCGAGGAGCAGGGTCTGCTCTTCACCGATGACGTGTCCCCGCTTCCCCACGACCAGGGCTACCGGGGTCCGACCGCGTGCAACGCGGCCGGCATCACCTACCGCCAGCTCGACTACTGGGCGCGCACCGGCCTGATCGAGCCGAGCGTGCGCGGCGCCTCCGGCTCGGGCACGCAGCGCCTCTACTCCTTCCGCGACATCCTGATCCTGAAGGTCATCAAGCGACTGCTCGACGCGGGCATCTCGCTCCAGCAGATCCGCACCGCCGTGACCCACCTGCGTGAGCGCGGCACCGACGACCTGACGCGCGTGACGCTGATGTCGGACGGCGCCTCGGTCTACGAGTGCACGAGCAACGACGAGGTCATCGACCTGCTCCAGGGCGGCCAGGGCGTCTTCGGCATCGCGATCGGCGGTGTCTGGCGCGAGATCGAGGGCACGCTCTCGGAGCTGCCGAGCGAGCGCGCCGAGGACGGCGCCGCGACGGGCAGTGCCAGCGACGAGCTGGCTGCGCGTCGTGCCCGCAAGATCGGCTGACGCCCCTCCCACGTACTCCGGCAGACGGCCCGCACCCCAGCAGGGGAGCGGGCCGTTCGTCATGTCCTAGTCTTTCCGACCATGGAGCGCACTGAGGAGAACCAGACCGCGACACCGCTCGAGCTCTTCTTCGACCTGGTCTTCGTCTTCGCCCTCACCCAGGTGACGGCGTACATGGCGCATCCGAACGACCACCACGTCTCGCCGTGGCTGGCGATGCTGCAGGGCGTGCTGATGATCGCGCTGTTGTGGTGGGCGTGGGTCAGCTACTCGTGGCTGACCAACCTGGTCCGCGCCGACGAGGGCTTCGTGCGGGTGATCCTGATGGTGGCGATGGTGGCCATGTTCGCCGTCTCGCTCGCCATCCCCGAGGCCTTCTACGACCTGCCCGGGGGGCTGAGCGGACCCTGGGTGCTGCTCGCCTGCTACTTCCTCTTCCGGATCACGCACATCGCACTCTTCTGGTGCTACGCCCGCGACGACCACGGCCTGCGCAGGCAGCTGGTGAAGTTCACCCCGACACTGCTGGTGAGCACGGCGTTGCTCGCCTGGGCGGCGACCAGCCACGACCCGGCCGTACAGACGGCACTCTGGGCGACTGCGCTCGCGGGGGAGTACGTCGGCACCATCCTCGGCGGCTCCCGCGGGTGGCGGCTGCGTTCGGTGGGGCACTTCGCCGAGCGGCACGGCCTGATGGTGATCATCGCGCTCGGTGAGTCGATCGTCGCGATCGGCATCGGTGCCGAGAAGCTCCCCGTCTCCTGGCCGATCCTCGCCGCCAGCGCGCTCGGCCTGGCGCTCGCGGCCGCCCTGTGGTGGATCTACTTCGACGTGACGGCGATCCACGCCGAGCACGCCCTGGCCGAGCAGCCGGACGACGGGCACCGCACGGCGATGGCGCGCGATGCCTACTCCGTCCTGCACCTTCCGCTCATGGTCGGCATCGTCCTGCTGGCGCTCGGTCTCAAGAAGCTGCTCGGCTATGTCGGAGACCCGCACCACCACGACCTCGCCGACCCCCTCAGCGCGTCGGGCCTGGTCGCCCTCTACGGCGGTGTCGGTCTCTACCTCCTCGGACACATCGCCTTCAAGATGCGCACCACGCGCATCCTGAGCCTCCCGCGGTCGGTGACGGTCGGCGCGCTGGCGGTCCTGTTGCTCGTGCTCTGGAGCGCGCCCGCGCTGGCGCAGCTCGGCGGCGTGGTGGCTCTCATCTGGACGCTGGTCGCCTTCGAGACCTGGACGTATGCCGAGCAGCGGCGCGAGGTGCGGCACAGCGGACACGGCCACCAGATGCACGAGGTGACCGACGCGGAGCTGCCGGACGTCGAAGACGGCCCCTCGCTGGGGTAGCCTTTCCACGCTGCTGACACCGCGCGGGAGAGTCTCCGCGTCAGCGGAGCGCCGAAGGGGCAATTCCTCCCCGGAACCTCTCAGGCGCCAGGGACCGTGCGGACTGAGGCAACTCTGAAGGGCCCAGCGCCGGGCGCGACAGAGGGGGAGGCGACGCCGACCCGTCCCACGGGACGCTTCTGATGGAGATCGCCTTGACCGACCTGCCCAGCCTGCACGACCTCGACGCAGCGCTTCCCTTCGTCGACCGTCACATCGGCCTCGCGCCGTCCGACATCGACACGATGCTCGCGACGCTCGGCCACGACTCGCTCGAGTCCCTGATGGACGCCGCCGTTCCGGCCGGCATCCGGCCCGCCTCCGAGCTGAAGCTCCCGGCACCGATGACGGAGGCTCAGGTCGGCGCGCTCGCTCGCGAGCTGGCCGGCCTCAACTTCCCGGGTGAGCCGCTGATCGGCCTCGGCTACCACGCGACCATCACGCCGCCGGTCATCCGGCGCAACGTGCTCGAGGACCCGTCCTGGTACACCGCGTACACGCCGTACCAGCCGGAGATCTCGCAGGGCCGCCTCGAGGCGCTGATCAACTTCCAGACGATGGTCGGCGACCTGGCCGGCCTGCCGATCGCGAACTCCTCGCTCCTCGACGAGGGCACCGCGGCCGCGGAGGCGATGACGCTCGTACGCCGCGCCAACCGCAAGGCCGAGGGCCCGTTCGTCGTCGACGCCGACGCGCTGCCGCAGACGATCGAGGTCGTGCGCACCCGCGCCGAGGCGATGGGGATCGAGGTGGTCGTCGCAGACCTCTCGCAGGGCCTGCCTGCCGAGCTGTCGGGCGGCAAGGTCTGCGGCACGCTGATCCAGTACCCCGGTGCCTCCGGTGCCGTCCGCGACCCACGTGCCGCCATCGACGCGACGCACGCGCACGGAGGCCTCGCCGTCGTCGCCGCCGACCTGCTCGCGCTCACGCTGCTCGAGGCGCCCGGGGCCCTCGGGGCGGACGTCGTCGTCGGTTCCTCGCAGCGCTTCGGCGTTCCGCTGTTCTACGGCGGCCCGCACGCGGGCTTCATGGCGGTGTCGAAGGGTCTGGAGCGTCACATGCCCGGCCGTCTCGTCGGCGTCTCGATCGACAGCGAGGGCCGTCCGGCGTACCGGCTGGCCCTCGGCACGCGCGAGCAGCACATCCGCCGCGAGAAGGCGACCTCCAACATCTGCACCGCGCAGGTCCTGCTCGCGGTGGCCGCCTCGATGTACGCCGTCTACCACGGCCCCGCGGGACTGACTGCGATCGCGACGCGCACCCACCGCTACGCCGCGGTGATCGCCGCCGGCCTGAAGTCGCTGGGCTACGCGCTGGGCTCGGAGACCTTCTTCGACACCCTGACGGTGGCCGCTCCGGGCCGGGCCGAGGCTATCGTCGCCGCAGCGCGCGCCGCCGGACTCCACCTTCGGCTGGTCGACGCCGACACGGTCGGGCTCTCGACCTCCGAGGCGACCACGCACGAGACGGTGGAGAAGGTCCTGGCTGCCTTCGGCCCGACCGTCGAGGGCACCACCGAGCTCGACCTCGACGAGCTCGACCGCACCACGCCGTCCGCGCTGCCGGTCGAGCTCGCGCGCCAGACGGCATTCCTCACCCACGAGGTCTTCCACACGCACCGCAGCGAGACGCAGATGCTGCGCTACCTGGCGAAGCTGTCGGGCCGTGACTACGCCCTCGACAAGGGCATGATCCCGCTCGGCTCGTGCACAATGAAGCTCAACGCCACCACGGAGATGGAGCCGATCTCGCTGCCGGGCTTCGCCGACCTGCACCCGTTCGTGCCGGCCGCCGACGCCCAGGGCTACCACCGCCTCGTCGCCGAGCTCGAGGGCTGGCTGGCCGAGGTCACCGGCTACGCCGCGGTCTCGATCCAGCCCAACGCGGGCTCCCAGGGCGAGCTCGCCGGACTCCTGGCGATCCGGGCCTACCACCTCGCGAACGGCGACACCCACCGCGACGTCTGCCTGATGCCCGCCTCTGCTCACGGGACCAACGCCGCGTCCGCGGTGATGGCCGGCATGCGCGTCGTGGTCGTGAAGTCCAACGACGACGGCACGGTCGACCTCGACGACCTGCAGAAGCAGTGCGACGAGCACTCCAACGACCTCGCCGCGATCATGGTCACCTACCCATCGACGCACGGCGTCTACGAGGAGGGCATCACGCAGCTCTGCGAGATCGTGCACTCGCACGGCGGCCAGGTCTACGTCGACGGCGCGAACCTCAACGCCCTGCTCGGCCACGCGCGCCCGGGCGAGTTCGGTGGCGACGTCTCACACCTGAACCTCCACAAGACGTTCTGCATCCCGCACGGTGGTGGCGGCCCCGGTGTGGGGCCCGTCGCGGTCGGCGCCCACCTGGCGCCGTACCTCCCGACGCACGAGCAGCACCCCGACGCTGCCAAGCGCGCGGGCATCGGTGCGATCAGCGCTGCGCCGTACGGCTCGGCGGGCATCCTGCCGATCTCGTGGGCGTACGTCCGGCTCATGGGTGCTGCGGGCCTGACGAAGGCGACCGCGACGGCGGTGCTGTCGGCCAACTACGTGGCTGCACGCCTGGAGGAGCACTACCCGGTGCTCTACAAGGGTGAGAACGGCCTGGTCGCCCACGAGTGCATCCTCGACCTCCGCGCTCTCTCACGAGAGAGCGGCGTGACCGTGGACGACGTGGCCAAGCGGCTCATCGACTACGGCTTCCACGCGCCGACGATGTCATTCCCGGTCGCCGGCACGCTGATGGTGGAGCCGACCGAGTCCGAGGACCTGCCCGAGCTCGACCGTTTCATCGACGCCATGGTCGCGATCCGCGCCGAGATCGCGAAGGTGCAGGCGGGGGAGTGGAGCCACGACGACAGCCCCCTGGCCCGCGCGCCCCACACGTCCCGCTCGATCGTCGGCGAGTGGGACCGTCCCTACTCCCGCGAGGTCGGCGTCTTCCCGACCGGGATCGACCCCGACAAGTACTGGCCGCCGGTGGGTCGTGTCGACAACGCGTACGGCGACCGGAACCTGGTCTGCGCCTGCCCGCCGCCGGAGGCCTTCGCCGACTGAGGCGCCGAGGCGGCTCGGACCTGCAGCCAGAATGCCTCGAAGCGGCGCAAACCCGCACAGGTTTGCGCCGCTTCGGCGTTCACAGGGTCAGTTGAGGAGCATGTTCGGCTCACCGCTGGCGTTGACGCCGTTGGCTCCCCGGACGCAGGTGCCGCTGCGCGGGGCACCGCTGTTCCACGCCTGGCGCAGGCAGTTGCGCAGGGCGAGCTGGCCCCAGTAGTTCGGGTGCAGCGACTCCTGGATGTAGTAGTTGCCGGTCGCGGTCGCGGTGCGGATGGTGTTCACCCACTCGGTCTTGTCGACCGCGCCCGTGCTCCGCCAGGTGCTCAGGCCCTTCTCCTCGTAGAGGCCGACGGTGTTCTCGCAGAGCCGGCGTCCGTTGAAGGCGCTGCTGAGGTTGAGCGTCTTCACATTGGTCATGCCAGTGTCGGTGATCGCGCCCGTGATCGTGTTGTTGATCGTCGGCAGGATCGTGCCGTTGGCGTAGTCGGCGTCGGCGTTCCAGAAGCCACAGCCTCCCGTGTTCTGCCGCGTGTAGCCCGACTCCGTATAGCGGAACGCCGAACCGGCCGGCAGCGGGGACTCGTAGTTCTGCACCAGCAGCGTCCAGGTGCCGTCGGCGTACCCCGCGTTGCGCATGGCGGTGCGGACGTTGAGCAGCGCGTTCTTGATGTTCGTCCGCTGCGTGGCGATGTTGCTGGCGCTCATTGCGTTGACGACGACGCTGTCGTCCTTGCAGTAGTCCTTCCACCAGGACGGGGAGGCAAGGAAGTCGCTGACGCACTGCTGCACGATGGCACCGAAGTTGAAGTCGTTGCCGCCGATCGACAGTGACACCATCTTCACGTTGTGGCTGGTGGCGAACTCCTGCAGCATCAGCGCCTGACCCTTGCCACGGGTGCCGTTGTAGAAGTCGAGGCCGGGCTTGAAGTAGCCGCTGCCGTCGCTCGGGACGGTGCCGGTCTTGGCGCCCGAGCAGGCGAGGTTGAGGCCGTTGACGCCGCCTCCCACGTAGACCTGCGCTGCCGTCGAGCGGTGGCAGCGGTTGATCGTCTCCGCGGTGCGCGTCGCGTTGTCGAAGTACGTCGCGGCGCCGCCGGCGTCGTGGATCGGCTCGCCGTTGTTGGTGTTGCCGGCCCAACGACCGGCCTCACCCGAGATGTAGGAGTCGCCGACGGAGACGACCCACGGCGTGCCGACACCGGGGCCATCAGCGAGCGCGGGGGAGGGGATGGCCGTGACGCCGGCCAGAAGGGCGGCGCCGGTGCCGACGGCACCCACGACTGCTCGGGTCAGACGCATGAACTCTCCTCGGTGTGACGTAGACAACATCCGGAAGATACTGGTGAGTAACCCCAGAGCGGAAGAGGTTGGACGTCCGATCTTTTGTCTGGGCGTTTTCCGTGCATTCGGCACAGGTGAGTGGTCTGCTCCCTCTATCCTGCAAGGGGCAACAGGGTCGGGAGATGGGGAGCTGCGACAACGGTGGACGAGAAGCGTTGTGAGTGGTGTGGCACGTTGTCGCCGGCAGGCACGGAGAAGTGCACGCTCTGCCGGATCCCGTTCGGCGCGCCGGTCCCGCCACCCCAAGACTGGAGCCACCTGACCGGCAACATCCCGGTCATCACGGCGCCGCTCCTGGAGGCCCCTGCCGCTCCTGCCGTCCCCGCGGAGGCGCCGGTGGTCCCGCAGCAGGTGCAGCGCGAGCCGCTCGTCCAGCAACCGGTGCACGCGCATCGAACGGGCTCCTCCGAAGCAGATCAGCCGGGGGATCCGGCGCAGCCTGTGGTGGCAGCCCCGTTCGCGAGCGGGCTCCTTGCTCCCGCCGCGCCGGCAGCGGGGGAGGTCGTGCCCACGGTCGGTGAGATGGTTGTTGCCGTGGCGCGCCCCGTGCCGCAGACGGACGCGACCGAGATCCCCGGCTGGAGGGCACCGGACGACCCGACGCTCCGTGTCTTCGCCGACCGTTTGCAGGAGCGCGAGCGTCGTAGCCGCGGTGGCACTGCGGCGCGCCGCGCCCGCCGGCGTCGCCGTCAGCTGGTCCGGTTGATGGTGTGGGCCGTCGCGGTCGGCCTGATCGCTGCGGTCGTCATCCTCGCGCCGGCGCGCCTGCCGTCCTTCTGACGCCGGCCTGCGCTGCCTCGGCGCCGCCGGTCAGCCGGCGGCCGAGTCGTCGTCCACGATCTCGGCATCAATGGCCTCGAAGTGCAGCGGTAGCGCGTCACGATCGACTTCGCGGAGTGCCTCGAAGTCAGCGGCCACGATCCGCCGCGGTGTCTTCTCGATCAGGGCGGGGGTCGCCAGCAGCTTGGCCTCGTCGACCTGGTCCAGCTTGCGGGCCGTGACCAGCACGCGGGACTCGAGGGAGCTCGCGAACGAGTTGTAGTGGTTGACCGCGCCCTCGAGGGAGCTGCGCATCTTCTCCGCGTGGCCGGCGAGCGTGCAGATCCGGCGGTAGAGCTCCTGGCCGAGGTCGAAGAGGTGCTTGGCGTCCTCGGTGAGGACGTCCTGTCGCCAGGTGTAGGCCACCGTCTTGAGGACCGCCCACAGGTTGGCGGGAGTGGCAAGGACGACACCCTTGGAGAATGCATACTCCATAAGCGACGGATCGACCTCGAGCGCGGCCGTGAGCAGCTGCTCGTTGGGGATGAAGGCGATGGTGAACTCCGGGCTCGCGGCGAGACCGGTCCAGTAGGTCTTGCCGGAGAGGGCGTCGACATGGCCTCGGATCTTGCGGGCGTGGTCGACCAGGAGCCGCTGACGCTCGTCCGGGTCGGAGGAAGCCCGGAACGCCGCCACGAAAGCGGTGTACGGCGCCTTGGCGTCGACGGCCATCTGCTTGCCACCGGGGAGGTTGACGACCATGTCGGGCCGGCGCGCCCCTGAGTCGGCGGTGATCGACGCCTGGGTCGTGAAATCGACGCGGGCGAGCAGGCCTGCGGACTCGACGAGGGTCTTGAGCTGGGTCTCTCCCCAGTAGCCGCGCGTGGCGTTGTTGCCCAGCGCGGAGGCCAGCGTGTCGGCCGCCTTGCGCGACTCCTCGGCCGTGCGCCGCGTGGTGCGCAGCTGCTCGGCCAGCTCGCCGTGCTGCAGCGAGCGCTGGCGCTCGAGATCGTCGACCTTGCGCTGCATCGCCTGCAGTTGCTGGGCGACCGGCGTGAGGGTCTTGAGGACCTGGGTCTGGCCGGCCTCCGCCCGCTCACGCTCAGCCTGCTCGCGCCGGTGCGCCTCGACCATCGTCTGGTGGTCGGAGCGAGCCGTGGCGAGGCTCTGCTGCAGGCTGGCGACCGCCTCGCGCAGACCGGTGACCGTCGCCTCCGCATGGGCGACATCGGCCTGCAGCACCGCGCGCGCTTCGGCCTCCTCCTGCCGGACAGAGGCGATCTCGGCACGGTGGCGCGCAGCGGTGACCTCAGGGTCCTCGAAGGAGGGGAGCGCGGGCGGCACGGTGTCGGCCTGGCGCAGCCGGGCTGCGAGCCAGCCGAGAGCCGCGCCGAGAAGAAGACCGAGAAGCACACCAAGGAGAAGCATGGCTCCATCCAAACAGCGACCACCGACAGAACCTGCGACCCACGCCGCAGACGGGCGGGTCGGCGTACTGTCGCGCCCATGGGCGACACGCACCGCGAGGTACATCTGGAGAAGATCGGCCCGGCGCGCTTCCGGGCGACCAACGAGCGCGGGGGAGTGGTCACCCTCGGCAACGGGGACGACCCTGACTTCACGCCGGTCGAGCTCCTGCTCGCGGCCCTCGCAGGCTGTGGAGCGGTGACCATCGATCCGATCACCGCGCGCAGGGCCGCCGCCACGACCTTCCGCGCCGTCGCGACGGGGGAGAAGGAGCGCGACGAGACCGGCACGCGCATGGGACAGCTGACCGTGACGTTCGAGATCGAGTTCCCCGAGGGGCCGGACGGTGACGCCGCACGGGCGATCCTGCCGTCCACCGTCGAGCGCACGCACGACCGCTGGTGCACGGTCAGCCGCACCGTCGAGGCCGGAGCCCCTGTGGTGATGCAGCTGAAGGAGGCGGCTACTTCACCGACGTGATGTCGACCGCGGGCGCGGGAGCCGTGCCGTCAGGACCGTTGCCGCCTGCGTTGATCTTCTCGAGGACCTTCAGACCAGCGGGGTCGACCTTGCCGAAGACGGTGTATGCCGGGTCCAGCGGGTAGTCGGCGACCATCATGAAGAACTGGGAACCGTTGGTGTCGGCCCCGGAGTTGGCCATCGCCAGGGTGCCCAGGGGGTAGGTCTCCTCGCCGGACAGCTCGTCATCGAAGGAGTAGCCCGGGCCGCCCATGCCGGAGGCGGAGGGATCGCCGCACTGGATCATGAAGTCGTTGATGAAGCGGTGGCACGTGGTGCCGTCGTAGTAGCCCTGCTTGGCCAGCGAGACGAAGGAGTTGACCGTGCACGGTGCGGCATCCGCGTCGAGCGTCACGGGGATCGCGCCACGGCTCGTCGTGATCGTCAGCTGCTGGGGCCCCTTGACCGTCGGCTCACCCTCGGGAAGGTCAGCGGACTTCGCGGCGTCGCCTGACGCGGAGTAGGTGCACGCGGCATCGGGTTGTGTGCCCGGTGCTGCCTCCTGGTTGTTGCTGCACGCGGCGAGTGCAGGGACGAGGAGGAGGCTCGCGGCGACAGCGGGTCGGATCAGCATGCGGCGACTGTAGCGAGTCGCCCGGAGCGGGTCGGTGCGTCGTGCACGTAGCGGGTACGGGGGAGGTTGGTGCGCTCCCGACTGCCGGATCGTCCCCGCGCATAATGACATAATGTCCATTATCGGATCGAAACCAACGGGAGTTGAAGTAGATGCGAGAACTCCCGTTCCACGTCGATTCCGGCGTCTGCGCAGGTCAGCGCTCTGATGGCACTTCGCTCAGAACGCTTCTGACAGAACTGCTCTAGCGCATCAGCGCAGGTCGGCGTACGTTCCTTGCATTAGATGCAGGATTCCGCTCTTGCGAGGTGCCAATGGAACCGTCAGCGCCCGGCTTCGTGCCCAGGTTTCTGCGGGACGCCACGGTCGGGCTGTTCCGAGCCGATGAGCGCGTCTTTGAGGCCATGCTCGACGGCTGGAGCTCGCAGATGCTGGCCCGTGGCCTGCAAGTCGCGACGATCAAGAGCCGGATCGGCATCCTGACGCGATTCCAGCGCTACGCGGCCGAGTTTCCCTGGACCTGGAAGGCCGTCGACCTGGACGACTTCATGGCCGAGCGGCGCTCTGGCGCCAGGCCCATCACGCTCAACACGCTGCGGGCCGAGAGCAACGCCATCGCGATGTTCTGCTCGTATCTAACAAATCCCGCATACGGCTGGGTCGAATTCTGTCAGCGGCAATTCGGCAGCATCCCGAACCAGATCTGCTTCGACTGGAACACGCCGCGCCACACGACCGACGATGCCGTACCGACCACCCGACGCTCATTCACGCGCGATGAGCTCGAGCATCTGTTCGGCCATCTTGACGATGCCGTGGACGCCGCGCGGGCGGTCGGCAGCAAGCGCTGGCTCCCCCTGTTTCGCGACTCCATCGCCTTCAAATTCTGCTACGCCTATGGCCTGCGCCGCCGCGAGCTGACGATGCTCGATCTGCACGACTTCGGCCCGAACCCGCACGTGCCCGACTACGGGATGTTCGGCGCGCTGACTGTGCGCTGGGCCAAGGGAACCGCCGGCTCTGGCCCACGGCGACGCACGGTTCTGACCGTGCCCAGGTTCGACTGGTCGGTCGGAATGATGCAGATGTGGACCGGCCCACGGGGCAGGTCACTGTTCGCGACCGCCGATCGATCCGCAGCACTGTGGCCGAGCGAGCGCTCCGGCCGCGTGACAGTCGGCGCGATGGGCGATTCCTTCGCCGCGGCGCGCGACGCAGCGGAACTCCCCGAAGAACTCGGGCTCCACTGCCTGCGGCATTCCTACGTCACGCACCTGATCGAGGCTGGCTACGACCCTGCCTTCATCCAGACCCAGGTCGGCCATTCGTACGCCTCGACCACCAGCCTGTACACGTCGGTTTCAGCGGACTTCAAGCAGAAGACGGTCCAGCAGATGATCACGCGTCGCATCGCGACCCAGGCGAAGGACGAGACCCATGTCTGAACAACGCCGCATCGGCTACCGATGGAACCTGCGGACGGTCATGGCGCAGCGAAACCTGTGGAAGACCACGGAACTGATGCCGCTTCTCAGGTCCCGCGGCATCAACCTGTCCGAGAGCCAGGTCTACCGGCTGGTCACCAGCACCCCTGAACGGATTCCTGCGCGAACCTTCGCGGCTCTCTGCGACATCCTCGACTGCTCACCCAACGAGCTCTTCGAGCCGTACGTCGAGATGCGGGCGGCGGCATCCGCCAACGCGCCGCGGCGCAGTGAGGATCTTGGTCTGAAACCCGGTGACCCGGTCGCGTATCGGATCCGGCTGCTCAGCGACGACGAAGAATCCTGAGGATGGCGCGCCCCCGGAAGGCCGGCGACAAGACCCGCTGGCCCGAACCTTGCGTGCGCTGCGGCGAACATCATCCGACGGCGGCCTGGTGGCCTGACGGACCGATCTGCGGCTATTGCTATCAGCAAGCCAAACGCACCCGAGGAACATGTGCGTGCGGACACGAAGGCGTGTTACCAGGGCGACTGCATGACCAACCGGCATGCCGCGCATGTTCCGGCGTGCGCCTCAACATCGACTGCCAACGCTGCGGAGCCGAAGACGAGCTGTATGACAGCGGTCGATGCTGGACCTGCGTCCTGGAAGACGACGTCGACCGCCTCCTGACCAACCCGGACACCGGGACGATCGCCAAGGAGTTGGCCCCGATGGCGACGGCGTTGAAGTCGATGAAGCGCTCAAACAGCGGCGTCACCTGGATCCGTCAGAAGCACGTCACCGCGCTTCTGCAGGAACTGGCGGTCACCCCAAAGGTGACCCATGCACAACTGGACGCCCTGCCGAACTCGCGAACTCGAGAGTTCGTCCGCGGACTGCTCGTCGCGCATGGCTCACTTCCCCGCCGCGATGTCTACCTAGCCCGCTACAAGGCCTGGGCAACAGAAGCACTCAATCGCGTCGACGACCAACGCAACCGCGACGTCATCGCCCAGTACATCCAGGCGGCGCACATCCGCCGCATGAAGCAGCAGGCCGGCCCCGTTGCCCACGGAACCTTCCTCCGGAGCAAGCAGACCGTCACTGTGGCAATCGATCTCGTGAACTGGCTCAGCGACCACTGCATCGAACTCCACGAACTCGAGCAGGAACACCTCGATGCATGGGTCAACGACGGCACCACCACCCGACTGATGGGCGTCCGCTTCCTTTCGTGGGCGATAAAGACCGAACTCGTTGCTCCTCATCTGGACATTCGTGCTCACCGCCGTGGCACGAGCCCGCGCATGTCCGCCGACGAGCAGCAGGCCGTCGTAGAACGGGTCGTACACACAGAGGAGCTGCACCCACGAGACCGCGCCGCAGCCATCCTGGTCCTCGTCTTCGGCCAGCAGATCGAACACGTCGCTGGCCTGACGTGGGATCACGTGAAGATCTCCGACGACATCGTGACCGTCCGCGTCGGCGCAATCGATATCGCACTGCCCGACCCACTCGACCAGCCATGGCGTTTCCTGGCGGCCAACCCTGGCCACGACCTGACCGCTGCGCACCCGGTCAGCAACTGGGTGTTCCGGGGCTACTCCCCCGGCCAGCACATCAACCCAGCACAGCTGCGTCACCGGCTGAAGGTCGTCTTTGGCACACGGGCGGCTCGACTCGGGACGCTGCACGAACTCACCAAGCTTGCGCCGGTCGCGATCATCGCTGAGGCGCTCGGCTACCACCCGGCGACGATCGAGAAGCACGCCACGGACTCCGCCGTGGCCTATTCCCAGTACATTGCCGCAATTCGATGACGACTTGATCCGAACCAATCTGCCGAGATCCGCTCGCGCCTTCCCTGTTCCGGTAGCCCCCGTGCGATGCTCGTCGAATGGCCGATGAAGAGTTGCTCGTTGGCGGCAACACGACCGTCGTCACACGCGTAGGCGATACCGTGCGCCGACCTAGCGGAGCGTGGACACCGGCCGTGCATGACCTGCTCAACCATCTGCAGGCGATCGGCTTTGCGGGCTCGCCGCGTGTCCTCGGCGTTGACGAGTCGGGCAGAGAGGTCCTTGAATTCGTGCCCGGCGAGGTCGGCACGTTGTCGCCGTCGGCGCCGCTACCCACGTCTTTTCGGACCGCGGAGATTTGCTGGGCGATCGGTCGGTGGATCCGTGACTTCCAAGGAGCCCAAGCCGGGCTCGTGGTGGACCCGTCGAAGCCGTGGCGCCGCGCCCCCGGAACCGTGTTGGAGCCCGATCAGGTGATCGTTCATCACGACGTGTCCCCGTACAACACCGTGCGACGAGCCGATGATTCGTTGGTAGTGCTCGACTGGGATTTCGCTCGGCCAGGCCACCCACTTGAGGACGTGGCCTGGGCTGCATGGCGATGGGCTCCGTTGATGGCTGGAACTTGGTGGCACGCGGAGTACGGCATCGACGTTGATGAGAGCGTGACGAGGCGGCAGCGCGAGAACCTCGGCGCCCTGCTCGATGGCTACAACGCCTCGGCGCAGGATCGCGCCGCGCTCGGCGGTGCCATCGCCGAGCAGATGGTGCGCCACGCAGCGGACCTCGAAGAGATGGCCCAGCACGATGCAGCGTTCGCAGAACTCATCGAACGCGACTACGCACGAGCCGCCCGCGCCGACGCTGCATGGTGGGCGAGCAGCTCGCTTCGGGCGACGCTCTCCGGTGACCACTGAGCCCGATCGCTGCCGTTGGGACGCGGTTTGCAACCCGACCGCTTCTGCCGCGATTAGTTCCTTCCTGCCGAGTTCCGGGTGGTTCCGGCACGGGTGCAAAGCGGCGCCCGAGGCGCGAGAATGCGAACATGCGAAGCCAAGCCGCACGCGATCAGCAGACGATCACCATCGCAACCGCGTTGGGGCTCACCGTGGTCATCTTGGTGGTCGGCGGCCTGCTGCTTGCGTTGGCGAACGTCGTCGGCGACGTGCCGGATCGCGCCAACTCGGTCCTCGCCTTCGCGACGGCTG
>NZ_DATIHB010000164.1:0-28187 GCF_035481145.1 Nocardioides sp.
CTCCTCCGGCTTCGCGTCGACCCCGGCCTCGGCGCGCTGCTGCTCGGTGATCGGCGCGGGCGCAGCGGTCAGCGGATCGAAGCCGCCACCCGACTTCGGGAAGGCGATGACCTCGCGGATCGAGTCAGTCTTCGTGAGGTGCTGGAGGATCCGGTCCATGCCGAGCGCGATGCCACCGTGCGGCGGAGCGCCGAACTTGAAGGCGTCGAGCAGGAAGCCGAACTTCTCTTGCGCCTCGTCCTCGGAGATGCCCATGACCTTGAAGACGCGCTTCTGGATCTCCTCCTGGTGGATCCGGATCGATCCGCCGCCCAGCTCCGAGCCGTTGCACACGATGTCGTAGGCGTAGGCCAGCGCACTGCCCGGATCGGTGTCGAAGGTGTCGACGAACTCCGGCTTGGGGCCCGTGAAGGCGTGGTGGACCGCAGTCCACTCCCCCGCTCCCACGGCGACGTCGCCGCTCGCGACTGCGTCGCCGGCGGGTTCGAACATCGGCGCGTCGACGACCCAGGTGAAGGCGAAGACGTCGGGGTCGAGCAGGCCGAGGCGCTTGCCGATCTCGAGGCGGGCGGCACCGAGCAGCGCGCGCGAGGACTTGGTGGCGCCGGCGGCGAAGAAGATGCAGTCACCCGGGTTGGCGCCCGCGTGGGCGGCGAGGCCGGCGGCCTCGGTCACGGAGAGGTTCTTGGCGACGGGGCCCGTGAGGGTGCCGTCCTCCTGGACCAGGACGTACGCCAGGCCCCGCGCACCGCGCTGCTTGGCCCACTCCTGCCAGGCGTCGAGCTGCTTGCGCGGCTGGCTGGCGCCACCCGGCATCACCACGGCACCGACGTACTCCGCCTGGAAGACGCGGAACGTCGTGTCGGCGAAGTACTCGGTGCACTCCACGAGCGGGTTGCCGAAGCGGAGGTCGGGCTTGTCGGAGCCGTAGAGGCGCATCGCGTCGGCGTACGTCATCCGCGGCAGCGGGGTCTGCACCTCCACGCCGATGGTGGCCCACATCGCCGTGATGACGTCCTCCATCATCTCGATGACGTCCTCCTGGTCGACGAAGGACATCTCGATGTCGAGCTGGGTGAACTCGGGCTGGCGGTCGGCGCGGAAGTCCTCGTCGCGGTAGCAGCGCGCGATCTGGAAGTACTTCTCGATGCCGCCGACCATGAGCAGCTGCTTGAAGAGCTGGGGGCTCTGCGGGAGGGCGTACCAGGAGCCCGGGTGCATGCGCGCGGGCACGAGGAAGTCGCGGGCGCCCTCGGGCGTCGAGCGCGTCAGCGTCGGCGTCTCGACCTCGGTGAACCCACGACCAGCGAGGACGTCGCGGACCGCCTTGTACACGTCGGAGCGCAGCCGGATCGCGGCCGCGGGACCCGAGCGGCGCAGGTCGAGGTAGCGGTACTTGAGGCGCGCCTCCTCGCCGACGTCCACGTGGTCGTCGATCTGGAAGGGCAGCGTGGCGGCGGTGTTGAGCACCTCGAGCTCGGCGACGACGAGCTCGACCTCACCCGTGGCGATGTTCGGGTTGACGTTGCCCTCGGTGCGCGCAACGAGCTCGCCGACGACCTTGATCACGAACTCGTTGCGCAGGGAGTGCGCGAGCTCCTCGTCGCGGATGACGACCTGCGCGATGCCGCTGGCGTCACGGAGGTCGATGAACGCGACGCCGCCGTGGTCGCGGCGACGGGCGACCCAGCCCGCGAGGGTGACGGTCTGGCCGACGTGCTCGGCACGGAGGGTGCCGGCACTGTGCGTCCGAAGCGTGGGGGTGCGGGTCAAGACTGCTGCTCCTTGGTGATGACCTGGGGCTTCAGGTCGGTGGTGGGCGGGGTCCAGGTGGCCGGGTCGACGGTCACCTGCTCCCCCGATCGGATGTCCTTGGCCTCGTACGTCGTCCCGCCGGCGTCGTCCACACGCTCGAAGAGGACGAACGGGATGCCGCGCTTCTCGGCGTACTTGATCTGCTTGCCGAACTTGTCCGCCTTGGCGGCGACCTCGGTGGGTACGCCGGACGCGCGGAGCTGCTGCGCGACGGCGTCCGCTGCGGGACGCGAGGCCTCCTCGTTGAGTGCGACGAGAACGGCGCTCGGGACCGGGCGGGAGCCGGTGAGGTGGCCCTTCTGCACCAGGGGCACGAGCAGGCGGCTCAGCCCCAGCGAGATGCCGACGCCCGGGTAGGTGAAGCGCCCGTCGGAGGCGAGCGCGTCGTAGCGGCCGCCCGAGCAGATCGAGCCGAGCGACTCGAAGCCGGTCAGCCGGGTCTCGAAGACGGTGCCGGTGTAGTAGTCGAGGCCGCGGGCGATCTTGAGGTCGGCGACCACGCGCACGGTCTCGGAAGTCACCGAGGCGCAGCCCGCGATGACCGCTGCGAGCTCGGTCAGGCCCTCCTCGAGCAGGTCGCTCTCGACGCCGAGCGCGCGGACGGCCTCGACGAACGAGCCGTCCTCGGACTCGATCGTGGCCAGCTGGAGGCAGAGGTCGGCCTGCTTCTCGTCCAGGCCGGCGTCCGACTGGAGGAGCTCGCGGACCTTCTCGACCGGCAGCTTGTCGAGCTTGTCGATGACCTGCATGACCTTGTCGGTGTCGGTCGCGCCGACGCCTTCGTAGAACCCCTGGATCAGCTTGCGGTTGTTGACCTGCAGGCGGAAGCCGGGCAGGCCGATCGAATCGGGGCGGGCCAGCTGCGAGAGCGCCTCGACCATGACCCGGGCGACCTCGACGTCGTGGTGGAACGGCAGGACGTCGCGGCCGACGATGTCGATGTCGGCCTGCGTGAACTCGCGGAAGCGGCCCTCCTGCGGGCGCTCTCCGCGCCACACCTTCTGGATCTGCCAGCGGCGGAAGGGGAACTCCAGCTTGCCGGCGTTCTCCATGACGTAGCGCGCGAACGGCACCGTCAGGTCGAAGTGCAGGCCCATGCCGGCGTCACCGTCGGTGTCGTGGAGGCGCTTGAGGACGTAGACCTCCTTGGAGGTCTCCCCCTTGCGCAGCAGCTGGTCCATCGGCTCGACGGCACGCGTCTCGATGTTGCCGAACCCGTGCAGCTCGAAGGTGCGCGCAAGGGTGGCGATGACCCGCTGCTCGACGACGCGGTCGGCAGGCAGGAACTCGGGGAACCCGCTCAGCGGGGTGGGCTTCGCCATCACAGCCCCCGCTTCGCCTGGTGCACGTCGCGCGCGGCGATGAGGTCCTGCAGGTAGGGGTTCGTCGCGCGCTCGTGACCGATCGTGGTCTGCTGCCCGTGTCCGGGAAGGACGACGATGTTGTCGGCGAGCGGCAGGACCTTGTCCTGCAGGCTCTGCAGCATCTGCGCGTGGTTGCCGCCCGGCAGGTCGGTGCGACCGATCGAGCCGGCGAAGAGCAGGTCGCCGGAGAACATCACTTCCGCGATGTCCTGCGCGTCGTACGGCGTGCGGAAGGCGACGGAGCCCTCCGTGTGGCCCGGTGCGTGGTCGACGGTGATCTCCAGGCCGGCGATCTCGAGCACGTTGCCGTCGCCGAGCTCGCGCACGTCGTCCGGCTCGGTGAACTCGTACTTCCCGCCGAGCAGCATCTGCGCGGACTCGCGCGAGATGCCGGCCATCGGGTCGGTGAGCAGGTGCCGGTCGGCGGGATGGATCCAGGCGGTGGCGTCATAGGTGCCCGCGACGGGGGTGACCGACCACATGTGGTCGATGTGTCCGTGGGTGAGCAGGACCGCGACCGGCTTCAGCTTGTGCTCGCGAATCAGCTCGTCAACGCCGGCTGCGGCGTTCTGTCCGGGGTCGACGACCACGCACTCGGCACCGGGCTCCGTCGCGACGACGTAGCAGTTGGTGCCCCAGGAACCGGCGGGGAATCCGGCGATGAACACGTGGTGACCTCATCTGCCTCGAGTACTGCGGACCGTCAGAGCCTACCGATTGCCTGCCTTGCGCCGGGACGCGTGTGACTACGATGGGCAACCATGAGCGAGCAGCAGGACACGACCCCCTCGTCCGCGCCCTCCGCAGGGCAGCCGAACGACTGGGGTCGCGTCGCCGAGGACCGCACCGTCTACGTCCGCACCGCCGACGGCGAACGTGCCGTCGGGCAGTATCCCGAGGGCACCACCGAGGAGGCACTGAAGTTCTTCACCGACCGCTTCGACGCGCTCGCGTTCGAGGTCGACCTTCTCGAGCAGCGGGTCAAGGGCGGTGCCCTGGGGCCGGAGGAGGCCGCTGGTTCGGTGAAGAAGGTGCGCGAGCAGGTCGTCGATGCGCATGCCGTCGGGGACCTCGACACTTTGGTCGCGCGTCTCGACGCCCTGGGCTCCGTGATCGCCGAGCAGCGCGAGGTCAAGAAGGCCGAGCGCGCCGCCAAGACGGCCGAGTCGAAGGCCCGCAAGGAGCAGATCGTCACCGAGGCCGAGAAGCTCGCGACCTCCTCCGACTGGCGCAACGGCGCCAACCGCCTGCGTGACCTGCTCGAGGAGTGGAAGGCGCTCCCCCGCCTCGACCGCGCCAGCGATGACACGCTGTGGCGCCGGTTCTCGACCGCCCGCACGGCGTACACCCGTCACCGCAAGGCGCACTTCGCCGAGCAGAACGAGAAGCGCGACGCCGCGCGCTCCATCAAGGAGAAGCTCGTCGAGCAGGCCGAGGCCCTCGCGGGTTCGACCGACTGGGGCGGCACCGCCGGCGAGTACCGCCGGCTCATGCAGCAGTGGAAGGCCGCCGGCCCCGCGCCCCGTGAGGTCGACGACAAGCTCTGGAAGCGCTTCCGTGGCGCACAGGACGCCTTCTTCGGTGCCCGCGACGCCGCCAACGCAGAGCTGGACCAGGAGTTCGCCGCCAACGCCGAGGTGAAGGAGCAGATCCTCGCCGAGGCCGAGAAGCTGGTGCCCGTCACCGACCTCGAGGCCGCGAAGAAGAGCCTGCGGGACCTCGCCGACCGCTGGGAGGCAGCCGGCAAGGTGCCCCGTGACCGCATCAAGGAGCTCGAGGGCCGGATGCGCAAGGTCGAGACGGCCGTCCGGCAGGCCGAGGACGAGGTCTGGAAGAAGTCGGACCCGGAGAAGTCGGCCCGCGCCGATGGCATGGTCGCGCAGCTGGAGGCCGGCATCGCCGAGGTCCAGGCGAAGCTCGACAAGGCGAAGGCATCGGGCGACGAGAAGCGCGTCAAGCAGCTCGAGGCCGACATCGCGAGCAAGCAGCAGTTCCTGGAGATGGCCCAGAAGGTCAGCTCCGAGTTCTCCGGCTGACCTCCGCCGGTTCGGTGGTGGAGTAGGCGCGCCTGCTCCACCACCGCGACGTCAGATGCGGTAGGCGTCGAAGACACCAGGCACCCCGCGCACGGCCCGAAGGACGTTGTCGAGGTGCTTGGCGTCGGCCATCTCGAAGGTGAACTTCGACTTCGCCACGCGGTCGCGTGAGGTGTTGAGGGACGCCGACAGGATGTTCACGTGGGCGTCGGAGAGCGCCATCGTGATGTCGGAGAGCAGCCGCGAGCGGTCAAGCGCCTCGACCTGGATGTTGACGAGGTACGTCGCCTTCGCGCTGCCCTCCCACTCCACCTCGATCACGCGCTCGGGGTGGGCCTGGAGGTCGCCGGCGTTGGTGCAGTCGGTGCGGTGGACCGACACTCCCCCGCCCTTCGTCACGAAGCCCAGGATGTCGTCGGGAGGCACCGGCGTGCAGCACTTCGCCAGCTTCACCCAGAGGCCGTCGGCGCCCTTGACCAGCACCGGCACCTCGCCGGTCGCGGCCCCGAAGGAGCGCGGCGTACGGCCAGTGCGGCCGGTGATCGTGACACCCTCGGCGAGGTCCTCCGCCGCTCCCTGGTCGCCACCGTGCAGCTCGATCACCCGGCGTACGACGGCCGCGGCCGAGAGCTGGTGCTCACCGACGGCGGCGTAGACCGCCGAGACGTCCGCGAGCTTGAAGTGCGTGGCGACCTCGGAGAGCGCCTCGTGGGACATCAGGCGCTTGAGGGGCAGTCCCTCCTTGCGCATGAGCTTGACGATCTCCTCCTTGCCGTGCTCGATCGCCTCGTCGCGCCGCTCCTTGGTGAACCAGTGCCGGATCTTGTTGCGGGCGCGCGGCGACTTCACGAAGGAGAGCCAGTCCTGGGAGGGGCCGGCGTTGGGCGCCTTGGACGTGAAGACCTCGACGACGTCGCCGTTCTCGAGGGTCGACTCCAGCGACACCAGCCGACCGTTGACCCGCGCACCGATCGTGTGGTGGCCGACCTCGGTGTGGACGGCGTAGGCGAAGTCGACGGGCGTGGCGCCTGCGGGCAGCGCGATGACGTCGCCGCGCGGTGTGAAGACGTAGACCTCCGCGCGGTTCATCTCGAACCGCAAGGACTCGAGGAACTCCCCCGGATCCTCGACCTCGGACTGCCAGTCCAGCAGTTGCCGGACCCAGGTCATGTCGTCCTTGTCGCCCAGCCGCTCCGTGTCGACGCCGTTGCGGCCGTCCTCCTTGTACTTCCAGTGCGCGGCCACGCCGTACTCCGCGCGACGGTGCTGCGCGTAGGTGCGGACCTGCATCTCCACGGCCTTGCCGTGCGGCCCGATGACGGTCGTGTGGAGCGACTGGTACATGTTGAACTTCGGCATCGCGACGTAGTCCTTGAACCGCCCGAGCACGGGGTTCCACCGGGCGTGCAGGACGCCGAGGACGGCGTAGCAGTCGCGGTCCTCCTCCACGAGGACGCGGATGCCGACCAGGTCGTAGATGTCGGAGAAGTCACGCCCGCCCACGATCATCTTCTGGTAGATCGAGTAGTAGTGCTTCGGTCGGCCGGTGACCGTCGCCTTGATCTTCGCCTCGCGCAGGTCGGCCTCCACCTGGGCGATCACCTCGGCCAGGAACTTGTCACGTGAGGGCGCACGCTCGGCCACCAGGCGCACGATCTCGTCGTAGATCTTGGGGTGCAGGGTCGCGAACGAGAGGTCCTCGAGCTCCCACTTGATCGTGTTCATGCCGAGGCGGTGCGCGAGCGGCGCGAAGATGTCGAGGGTCTCGCGGGCCTTGCGCTCCTGCGTCTCCTGCTTCACGAAGCGCAAGGTGCGCATGTTGTGGAGCCGGTCGGCCAGCTTGATGACGAGCACGCGGATGTCACGCGACATCGCGACGATCATCTTGCGGATCGTCTCGGCCTCGGCATTGGCGCCGTACTGCACCTTGTCGAGCTTGGTGACGCCGTCGACGAGCTGGGCGACCTCCTCACCGAAGTCGCGCCGCAGCTCCTCCAGGCTGTACGCCGTGTCCTCGACCGTGTCGTGGAGCAGGGCTGCGCAGAGCGTCGCCTCCGTCATGCCGATGTCGGCGAGGATCGTCGTGACCGCGAGGGGGTGGGTGATGTACGGGTCACCGCTCTTGCGCCGCTGGTCGCGGTGGTGGTGCTCCGCCGTCGTGTAGGCCCGCTCGAGAAGCGCCAGGTCCGCCTTCGGGTGACTCGCGCGCACCGACCGGAAGAGCGGCTCCAGGACAGGGTTCGTGCCGCCCTTCTGGGGCGCGCCGATGCGGGCGAGGCGCGCACGCATCCGGCGCGCGGACTGCGCGCCGATCGGCTCGGGGGCCGGCGCCTGCGGCGTGTCGGGCACCGGCGTGGTGGAGCTGTCGTCGGTCACGTTTTCATCCTAGGGGCCACACCCCTCCAGACGTACGCCGAGCGGTCACCCGCCGACCGACCGGGTGCTGCGCGTGCAGGCATGCAGAAGGCCCCGTGCCGCAGGAATGCTGCGGCACGGGGCCTCCGGGATGAGCTTGCTCAGGCGGTCGGGAAGAGCGGGTACTCGACGCCGGAGATGTGCTGGACCACGCGGACCACCTGGCACGAGTAGCCGAACTCGTTGTCGTACCAGAGGTAGGCAATGGCGTTGGTGCCGTTCACGATGGTCGCGTTGGCGTCGAAGATCGAGGCGTGGCGCGAGCCGACGAAGTCGGTCGAGACGGCGTCGTTCGACGTGGTGAAGTCGATCTGGCGCTTCAGGTCGGAGTGCAGCGACGCGTTGCGCATGAAGTCGTTGAGCTCCTCCTTCGTCGTCTCGCGCTTCAGCGTCAGGTTGAGGATCGCCATCGAGACGTCGGGGGTGGGCACGCGGATCGAGGAACCCGAGATGTGGGCGCCGAAGTCCGGCATCGCTTTCTTGATCGCGGAGGCGGCGCCGGTCTCGGTGAGGACCATGTTGAGCGGCGCGGAGCGGCCACGGCGGTCGCCCTTGTGGAAGTTGTCCAGCAGGTTCTGGTCGTTGGTGAACGAGTGGACCGTCTCGACGTGGCCGTGGACGATGCCGAACTCGTCCTCGATCGCCTTGAGCGGCGGGACGATCGCGTTGGTGGTGCAGGAGGCGCACGACAGCACATTGTCGTCAGGCGAGATCGTGTCGTGGTTGACGCCGTGGACGATGTTCTTGACGTCGCCCTTGCCCGGCGCCGTCAGCACGACCTTGGCCACGCCGGGGCGCAGGTGGTTGGAGAGGCCCTCGCGGTCGCGCCACTTGCCGGTGTTGTCGATCAGGATGGCGTCGTTGATGCCGTACTCGGTGTAGTCGACCTCGGAGGGGTCGTTGGAGTAGATGAACTGGATCTCGACGCCGTTGGCGACGATGACGTTGCGCTCCTCGTCGATCGAGATCGAGCCGTTGAACTGCCCGTGGATCGAGTCGCGGCGCAGCAGCGACGCGCGCTTCTTGAGGTCGTCGTCGGAGCCCTTGCGGACCACCACGGCGCGCAGGCGCAGGCCGTTGCCGGAGCCGGACTTCTCGATGAGCAGGCGGGCCAGGAGGCGACCGATGCGGCCGAAGCCGTAGAGGACGACGTCGGTCGAGCCGTCGCGGACCAGCTTGTTGTCACCGGTGGCACCGGCAACCTCCGCGGTGACGAACTCCTCGAGGGTCTTGCCCTGGGCGTCCTCGGCGTAGGCGAGGGCGAGGCGGCCGATGTCGATGCGCGACGGGCCGAGGTCGAGGCCCGCCAGGATCTGCAGGATCGGGAACGTGTCCTCGATGCCGAGCTCCTTGCCGACGATCTGGCGGACGTACTTGTGGGTCTTCAGGATGCTGATGACCGACTTGTTCACCAGCGACCGGCTGTGCACCAGGATGGTGACGTCGCGCTCGCGGTAGAGCTGGCCGATGATCGGGATCATCGCCTCGGCCAGGGCCTCCCGGCGCTTCCAGTCGGCGAAGTGGTCAGACGTCACGTCAGTGCTTCTCTTTCTCGAACGGTTCAGTGAGGTTCAGGCGGTCAGACGGTACCGAGGGAGGTGACCGTCAGGCCCGGGTTCGTCTCGCGTCCCGGAAGGAACGTGAGCTCCAGCAGGACCGAGACCGCGTGGACGGTGCCCCCGCAGGACTCGACGAGCTCGCGCGTGGCCGCGACGGTGCCACCGGTGGCCAGCACGTCGTCGACCAGGAGCACCCGCTCGCCCGGCTCGACCGCGTCCTGGTGGATCTCCAGCGTGGCTTCGCCGTACTCGAGGGCATAGGAGACGGCGTGGGTCTCACGCGGCAGCTTGCCCGCCTTGCGCACCGGGACGAACCCGGCTCCGAGGGCGAGGGCGACGGGGGCGGCGAGGATGAACCCGCGCGCCTCCATGCCCACGACCTTGTCAACGATGACGTTGCCGTCCTCGTCACGTCCAGCAGATGCGAGAGCCGTCACAACCGCGGTGAACGCGTCGTGATCGGCCAGCATGGGGGTGATGTCCTTGAACATCACGCCCGGCTTCGGGTAGTCCGCGACATCGACGACGCAGGCCGTGAGGGCGCGCTCGACCTCGTCGCGGACCTCCGGAGCGACGACGCTCATCGGCCGTCGTCCTCCAGCTCCTCCGGAGTGTTCTCCTGCTCCTTGAGGTAGCCCTTCGGCAGGCGGTCACGCGCGATCGGACGCTGCGCGGCGGCGCGCTGCTGCTCCGGGTCGACGCCCTGGCGGGCCTGCTCCAGCGCGGTCGTCGTCGGGTCGGCGAAGACCGGCATTCCCTCGGAGAACGACGGGACGCTGGCGTAGGGGTCGACCGATGCGCGGCGGGGCTTCCGGTCGGCTGCCGCGGCCGGACGCCGGCCCTCGGCTGCCTTCAGGTGCACCAGGACGCGCGGAGCCACGAAGACGGACGAGAAGACACCGGCGGCCATGCCCACGAACTGCGACAGGGCGAGGTCCTTCAGCGAGCTCGAGCCGAGCATCACGGCACTGACGAAGAGGATCGCGCCGATGGGGATCAGCGCCACGATGCCCGTGTTGATCGAGCGGACCAGGGTCTGGTTGACCGCGAGGTTCGACGCCTCGCCGTAGGTGAGGCCGGAGCTGGTGTCCGCGGTGTTCTCGCGGATCTTGTCGAAGACCACGACGGTGTCGTAGAGCGAGAAGCCGAGGATCGCGAGCAGACCGGTCACCGCAGCGGGCGTCACCGAGAAGCCTGAGGCGGCATAGACGCCGATCGTGATGACGATGTCGTGGAAGAGCGCGACGAGGGCGGCGACCGACATCTTCCACTCGCGGAAGTAGCCCCAGATGAAGAGGACCACGAGGATCAGGAAGACCAGGACACCGAGGGCTGCGCGCTTGGCGACCTCCTGGCCCCAGCTCGCGCTGACGTCGCTCTGCGAGACCTGGAGCTCCGTGTCGCCGAGGGTCTCGAGGATCGTCGTCTCGACCTTCTTCGACTCCGCCGTCGAGAGCGTCTCGATCTGCACGATCAGCGAGTCGGCGTTGACCGTGGTGACGCTCGGGTTCTCGGTCTCCTTGAAGCCCAGCTCGGCGACAGCCTCACGGACGTCGTCGGCCGACGACTGGCTGGCCTGAGCAGCAGTGAGGTCGCCGATGCGGTACTCCGTGCCGCCGGTGAACTCGATGCCGAAGTTGAGCGGCTTCACCAGCACGGAGAGGAGCGCCGCTGCGACGATCACGCCGGTGATGGCGTACCAGAGGGCGCGTCGACCAATGAAGTCGATCGACTTGTGGCCGTTGTAGAGCTCGTTGCCGAGCCTCGAGAACTTGCCCATCAGGCCTTGCCTCCCGCCGTGACGACATCCATGCCGAGGGTCTCGGTGCTCAGGCCCGAGAGCTTGCCGCCGCCGTTGAAGAAGTGGAAGCGCGCCAGCCAGGAGAGCAGCGGCTTGGTGAACCAGAAGAGGACCGCCAGGTCGATGAGCGTCGACAGGCCGAGGGCGAAGCCGAAGCCCTTCACGACGCCGGTGGCGAACGTGTAGAGGATCACGGCGGAGAGCAGCGAGACGACGTTGGCGGCCAGACGCGTCTGGCGTGCTCGCACCCAGCCGGTCTCGACGGCCACTCGCATGGTCTTGCCTTCGCGCATCTCGTCACGGATGCGCTCGAAGAAGATGATGAACGAGTCGGCGGTGATGCCGACCGCGATGATCAGGCCCGCGATACCGGGCAGGGTCAGCGTGAAGCCGGCACCCTCCGACAGCAGCAGCACCAGGCCGTACGTCGCGGCTGCCGCCACGGCGAGCGAGGCCAGGACGACCGCACCGAGGCCCCGGTAGTAGAGCAGGCAGTAGAGCATGACGAGGCCCAGACCGATGCCGCCGGCCACGAGGCCCGCGGAGAGCTGGTCGCCGGCGAGCGAGGGGCCGACGGTGTCCGCCGTGGGCGGGTCCTCGAACGCCACGGGGAGGGCACCGAACTTCAGGCTGGTGGCCAGCTCGGTCGCGGACTCCTGGTTGAAGTCGCCACTGATCGAGGCGGTCTTGCGCAGGTTGGGGTCGTTCATCGTCGGCGCCGAGATGACCTCGCCGTCGAGCACCATGGCGAAGCGTTCCCTGTTGTTGGAGTGGAGCGCCTGGGAGACCTGGCTGAACTTCTCCGCGCCGGCTGCCTTGAAGGTGAGCTTGACCTCGTAGCCGATGCCGTTCTGGAGCGGCTGCGGGCTCGCGTTGTTGAGCTCCTTGCCCTCGATGGCAGCCTCGGAGAGCAGGAACTTCTCGTTGTTCTCGCCACAGGCCACGAGCGGGGTGCCGGGCGCGTCGGCGTCGTCGGCGACCTCGGTGGTCGACGGGCAGGTCGCGGCGTTGAACTTGTCGATCCACTCCTGGTCGGGCTTGGCGCGCCAGGCGAGCGCCTCGGCGACTGCGCCCTTGCCCTTCGGGTCAGCGGTCGTTGCCGCCTGACCGGCGCAGGGCCCCGGCGCGGAGTCTGAGCAGGCGATCAGGCGGAAGCCGAGGCGGGCCTGGCGCTTCACGACGTCGATGAGGTCGCGACGGTTCTCGCCGGGGATCTCCACGACGACGTGCTCGCCGCCCTGGGTGAAGACCTCGGACTCGCTCACACCCGAGCCGTTGACGCGCTGGTCGATGATCTGGCGCGCCTCCTCGAGCTGCGTGGCCGAGGGGCTGCCGAGGGCGGTCAGCGAGATGCGGGTGCCGCCCTGCAGGTCGAGGCCGAGCGCCGGCTTCCAGTTGCCGCCGAGCGTGACCAGTCCGAAGATGATCGCCAGCCCCGCGAGGAAGGCGAGGACGTGCCGGCCGGGCCGGTAGACCTTGGCCGCCATGTCAGGCGTCCTCGCCGTCGATGGGAGCCTTGCCGACGAGCGCACCCCGGGCGACGTCGATGACGACGCCGGGCGCGACCTCGAGGCCGATGCGGTCGTCTGCGACGCGCGCGATCGTGCCGAACACGCCACCCGACGTCACGACACGGTCACCAACAGTGAGCTCGGCCTGCATCTGGCTGACCTGCTTCGCGCGGCGGCGGGCCGGCAGGACCAGCAGGAACCAGAAGAGAGCGAAGATGGCCAGCAGAGGGAGCAGCTGGATCAGGGATTCCACGGAAAAACGCCAGGCCTCTCGAAGGGGTCGTCAGCAGGACCGCACCAGCGGCCGCCGTGCAGTGTAGCCCGCGTCACGAACCCGGCAGCAGGTCGTCCCCGGGTGTGCCGGGCGGCTGCTTCAGACCGAGGTGTGCCCAGGCCGCAGGGGTGGCGACACGGCCCCTCGGCGTGCGGGCCAGGAAGCCGTTGCGGACCAGGAATGGCTCGGCGACCTCCTCGACCGTCTCGCGCTCCTCACCGACCGCGACGGCGAGCGTGGAGAGGCCGACCGGTCCCCCACCGAAACGCCGGCACAGCACGTCGAGGACGCCGCGGTCGAGCCGATCGAGACCGAGGGCGTCGACCTCGAAGAGGTCGAGCGCCCGGTGCGCGACGTCGAGCGTCACGACCCCGTCGGCGCGGACCTGGGCGTAGTCGCGCACCCGGCGCAGCAGGCGGTTGGCGATGCGGGGCGTGCCGCGCGAGCGACCGGCGATCTCGGCGGAGCCGTCGTCGGTCAGCTCGACGTCGAGCAGGCGTGCGCTGCGCCGGACGATGCCGTCGAGCTCGTGGGGTTCGTAGAACTCGAGGTGCCCGGTGAAGCCGAACCGGTCGCGGAGCGGCCCCGGCAGCAGGCCGGCTCGCGTCGTCGCACCGACGAGGGTGAACGGCGGGATCTCGAGCGGAATCGCGGTGGCGCCGGGGCCCTTGCCGATGATCACGTCGACGCGGAAGTCCTCCATCGCCATGTAGAGCATCTCCTCGGCCGGTCGCGACATCCGGTGGATCTCGTCGACGAAGAGGACCTCGCCCTCGTTGAGGCCGGAGAGGATCGCCGCCAGGTCACCGGCGTGCGTGATGGCCGGACCGCTCGTCAGGCGAAGCGGCGCCTCCATCTCGGCGGCGATGATCATCGCGAGCGTCGTCTTGCCCAGGCCCGGCGGGCCGGAGAGCAGCACGTGGTCGGGCACGCGTCCGCGCGCCTTGGCCGCGTCGAGCACCAGGCCGAGCTGCTCGCGGACCCGCTCCTGGCCGATCACCTCGTCGAGGCTGCGGGGCCGCAGGGCGGCCTCGACGGCACGCTCGTCGGAGTCGGCCTCGGCTGCGGTCAGGCGACCTTCCATGCGAGCCAGATGCTCCTCCTCGTACGCCGAGAGGCCGCTGTCGTCGTACTCGAGGTCGTCGCGCGCCATCGTCAGGCCTTCCGCAGCGTCTGCAGGGCGGCGCGGAGCAGGGCGCCGATGTCGGGCGTGGGTCCAGCATCGGGCGCGACGACGTCGACGGCCTTCTCGGCCTCCTTGGCCGACCAGCCGAGGCCGGTCAGGCCCTCGACGACCTGCGTGCGCCAGACGTCGGCGACGGGAGCCGCGTGGACCAGCCCGCGACCGGTCGGAGCACCGATGCGGTCCTTGAGCTCGAGGATGATCCGCTGGGCGCCCTTCTGGCCGATGCCGGGCACCTTGGTGAGGGTCTTGACGTCCTCGCCGGCGATCGCGACCCGGAGGTCGTCGGGACCGAGGACGGCCAGGATCGCCTGGGCCAGCTTGGGCCCGACCCCGCTGGCGGTCTGGACGAGCTCGAAGCAGGACTTCTCGTCGTCGTCGAGGAAGCCGAAGAGGGTCAGTGAGTCCTCGCGCACGACGAGGCTCGTCGGGAGGGTCGCCTGCGCGCCGTGGCGCAACGTGGCGAGGGTGCCGGGCGTGCACTGGAGCTCGAGGCCGACTCCCCCGACCTCCAGGACCGCACTGGTCAGGCCGAGGTCGGTGACGGTGCCGCGGACATGAGCGATCAACGGAGGACCTTTCGGGGGGAGTGCATCTCGAGACGCGCTTGGGCTGCGACTGCTGCTTCGAGCCGCGACTGGGCGCCACCGCGCCAGATGTGGGTGATCGCCAGCGCCAGGGCATCGGCCGCGTCAGCCGGCTTCGGCATCGCCTCGAGGCGGAGGATGCGCGTGACCATGAGGCCGACCTGTGCCTTGTCGGCGCGGCCGTTGCCCGAGACGGCTGCCTTCACCTCGGACGGCGTGTGGAGAGCCACCGGGATGTCGCGGCGCGCCGCACAGACCATCGCGACGCCCGCCGCCTGGGCAGTGCCCATGATCGTGCTGACGTCGGAGCGCGCGAACATCCGCTCCACCGCGACCGCATCGGGCCGGTGCTCGTCGAGCCAGGCGTCGACGCCCTTCTCGATCGTCACGAGCCGCTCCCAGACCGGCAGGCTGGACGTCGTCCGGACTACGCCGACATCGACGAGCGACAGCGGTCGGCCGACGGAGCCCTCGACCACACCCATACCGCAGCGGGTGAGGCCAGGGTCGATGCCGAGCACCCTGAGGGCCGGCTGGCTCTGCGAACGCATGTTCGAACCCTAACGGGTGCTCCGGACCTCGTCGGCGAGGACACGCCAGGTCCGTCCGGCGTCCTCGGTGCGCCAGAGCCGGGGGCCGTCGCCCGCCACCACGCATGTACGCCGGTCGCTGCAGACGCCGGACCTGACCGAGCGAGGCAGGCCGGATGCCGCCAGCTCGTGCCCGGATGCGTCGACCAGGACGCTCTGCTTCGGTGTCGAGACGAGGAACCGTCGGGGACCGATCGCGACCACGCTGTCCGTGTACTCCGGGCCGTGCTGCCAGGTGCCGAGCCGGAGCAGGTCGCGCCACGTGCGACCGCCGTCGCCGGTGACGCGGAGCACCGTGCCGTTGTCGGTGAGGCACTCGACGACCGTGGTCGTCCGGCCCGAGCCACGGTGAGCGCAGCGACCGATCGAACCGGCAGCCGCGTTGCGTGGGGTCGTCACCTCCGCCCAGTTGGTGCCCGCATCGGTCGACCGGAAGACCCGCTCGTCTCCCCGATGGGTGGTGGCGACCGCCAGCACGTCACCGTGGACACCGATCTCGTAGAAGTAGCCGGGAGGCTGATCGACCGGCTCCCACGACGCGCTACCCAGCGGGCTGCGCCACAGGTCACCCGGCGCACAGTCGTCGGCCGTGCACGGTTCGCTGACCAGCAGGACGGCGTGGTCACCCACCACGACTGGGGTGCCGTCGGCGACCTCACGGTCGAGCTCCGGGATCTCGACGGGCTGCCAGCTGCGGCCCCCGTCTTCGGTCTGGTGCAAACCCTCCGCATCCCAGCTGACGAAACCGTGGACACCATCACTCGCCATCGCCAGCCCCCATGCCTGGACCGGCGGCAGCTCGTACGACTCGTCCGTGAACGGCTCAGTGGCAACCCCGAAGTCGTGGACCCGACGCCAGGTCAGCGCTGCCTCCTCCCAGCGCCACAGCGTCGCGCAGGTGGCACAGCCCTCGACATCGGTCAGGGCGAAGACCCGCTCGACACCGGCTGCGCTCCAGGCGAGCACGTCTCCGAACGGCCCATGGGGCGCTGGCCTCACCGTCGTGGTCGATCCCGGTCCACACGCGACCAGAAGCGCGGCGCACGCCGTGACGACTGCGGCGGAGCGCCTCACCCCGTGGCCTTCGCCGGCCCGAGGACGGTGTCGATGTGGTTGCGCGACCACGTCACCATCCCGTCGTATGCCGGCTCCGGGACGCCGCGGGCGGCGGTGAACTGGACACCGCCGCGGGTCGTCGGGAGGCCGTCGAGCAGCGGACGCGCCAGCGCGACGGGCTCCGACCCGAAGGGGAAGAGCGAGAACCCGGCCTCGGTGCGGATGATCGCGACCAGCCCGCGCTCGCGGTAGGTCAGGCAGGCCATGCCGTACTTCCTGCCGGGAACGGCCTCGGGCACGAGCGCGAGTGCCCGGGCGTAGTAGCCGCGGATCACCTCCGCTTCACCGGGCGTCAACGACTCCAGATACGACTCGACCTCGTCCATCTCCCGAGTATCACGCCGAAACCCGGGACAGAAGACGACGAAACCCGGGTTTCGGCGCACCAGAACCCGGGTTTCGACGGAAGAGGAGTCAGTCGTCGAGCTGCTCGAGGACCTCGTCGGGGATGTCGGCGTTGGAGTAGACGTTCTGCACGTCGTCGAGGTCGTCGATCACATCGACGAGCTTGATCACCTTGGCAGCGGTGGCCGCGTCGGCGACCGGGATGTCCATCGACGCGACGAACTCGACGTCGGCGGAGTCGTAGTCGAGGCCCGCCTCCTGGATCGCGGTGCGGACCGCCACCACGTCGGTCGCCTCGGACTGGACCTGCCAGGCCTCGCCGAGGTCGTTGACGTCCTCGGCCCCAGCGTCCAGGGTCGCCTCGAGGACGGAGTCCTCGTCGACCTCCTTGCCGTCCTGCGACTTCGGCACGACGACGATGCCCTTGCGGCCGAAGAGCCGCGAGACCGAGCCCGGGTCGGCCATGGTGCCGCCGTTGCGGGTGACCGCCGTGCGGACCTCCATCGCGGCGCGGTTCTTGTTGTCGGTCAGGCACTCGACCAGGAGGGCGACGCCGGACGGACCGTAGACCTCGTACATGATCGTGTCGTAGGCGACGCTGTCGCCCGAGAGGCCGGCACCGCGCTTGACCGCCCGGTCGATGTTGTCGTTGGGCACCGACGACTTCTTCGCCTTCTGGATGGCGTCGACGAGCGCCGGGTTGCCCGACGTGTCAGCGCCGCCGGCACGCGCCGCGATCTCGATGACCTTGATCAGCTTCGCGAAGCTCTTGGCCCGCTTGGCGTCGATCGCCGCCTTCTTGTGCTTCGTGGTTGCCCACTTGGAGTGGCCGGACATGCGCTCTCTTCCGTCGTCGTGCTCGTGCGGTGGGACCAGGCGGAGGATCAGGACCTGACGAGCTCGACGAAGAGCTCGTGGATCCGGGTGTCGCCGGTGATCTCCGGGTGGAACGACGTGGCGAGGAGGCGCCCCTGTCGGACCGCGACGATCCTATCCCCCACGGTCGCCGCGATCTCGACGCCGTCGCCGACCTTCTCGACGTACGGCGCACGGATGAAGGTGGCCGGGTAGTCGAAGTGGTCGTGCCAGGTCGGCTCGAACTCGACGACCGCCTCGAAGGAGTCGACCTGTCGACCGAACCCGTTGCGCCGCACGACCATGTCGATGCCGCCGAAGGTCTCCTGGTCGGCGGTGCCGCCCTCGATGGCGTCGGCGAGCATGATCATCCCTGCGCACGTGCCGTACGCCGGGAGGCCGTCGCGCAGCGCCGCGCGGATCGGCTCGAGGAGGCCGAAGATGCCCGCGAGCTTGCCGATCGTCGTGGACTCGCCGCCGGGGATCACGAGTCCGTCGACCTGAGCGAGCTCCGCCGGGCGGCGTACGCCGATCGTGGAGACACCGCACTCCTCGAGCATGGCGCGGTGCTCGCGCACGTCGCCCTGGAGGGCGAGGACGCCGATGGTCAGGTTGCGGGAGGTGCTCACGCCGTGATTCTAGTTTTGCGTCACCGGGAAGAGCGCAGAGAGGTCCGCCAGCGCAAGATCGGGGTCGAGCCGGCCGCCGCGTGTGCGCGCCATCCCCTCGAGCTGGTACCAGATCAGCTGCGCGAGGCGATAGGCGAGCGGCTCCGGGTCGGGCTTGCGGTCCTCGCCACGCGCGAGCCACAACCGCACGGCTGAGACGACCTCGGAGACGACACCGAAGGCGACCAGGTCGACCATCGCCGCGTCGTCGTCGTCGAGCTCGACACCGAGCACCTTGCCGCCCTCGAGCAGCAACGGCTTCAGCTGGACCGAGATGCCGCGGATCACGTTGCGGACCGGGTTGTCGATCTTGCCCGGGAGCTCGCGCATGGCGAACCGGTGCAGTGCCCGGTGCTGGTGGGCCCACAGCACGTAGCGCAGGACGGCGCGCTCGATCACCTCGCGCAGGCCGCCCTCGGCGATGCCGGACGCGAAGACGTGGTCGGTGAGCATCTGCAGCGACTGCCGCTGCACGGCCCGATCGAGGTCGTCGCGGTCGGCGAAGTGGCGGTAGACCACGGGACGGCCGATGCCGGCCTGCTTCGCGATCAGCTGGACGTGGATGTCGGTGCCCGGCGGATGCGCCTCGGTCAGCTCGATCGCAGCCTGGATGATGGCAGCACGGCGCTCGCGCTTGTGTGCTTCCCAGCGGACACTGCGCCCGTCGACCTGCGGCTCGTCGGTCCCCATGACCCACTCTCGACCTGGAGGGTTGTTATCGGGCCGCCATCTTGTCAGATCCGGCCGCACTCCGTGCGCGCGCCACGTCCTCGAGAAGGCTGTCGACCGTCTGCTCGGCGCACGTCTTGTTGGTGCCGAGGAATCCGCTCGGCCCGCGCTTGATCCAACCCGCGACATAGACGCCCGGCTCGACACGCCCTGCCACGTTGGGGATGGTGGCCGTCGTCTCGTCGAAGGGAAGGCCGGGCACCGGGCGCCCGCGGTAGCCGACGCTACGCAGCACCATCGATGCCGGGATCACCTCACGGTCCGCCGTCAGCTCGGCGCGTCGTACGCCGTCAGGGCCGGCCACCAGCTCGGTGCGGGCCACCTCCAGGCCGGTGACGTGTGTGTCGCCGACGACGGCGACCGGGGCCGTGTGGAAGCGGAGGACGATGCGACGGCGGTCTCCCGCCCCCGGCTCGCGGCGAGCGATCTCGCGGATCAGGTCGAGCTTGGGCGAGGCGTCGAGGCCGTCGAGCGCGGCCAGCCCTCCGTCGACGAGCACCTCGACATCGGACAGGCCGGCGAGACCCACGAGCTCGGGCAGGGTGAACGCAGCCTCCGCCGGGCCGCGGCGCCCGAGGACGACCACCTCGCGCACCGCGCTGCTGCGGAGGGCATCGAGTGCGTCGGACGCGATCTCGGTGGCGGCGAGCGACTCGGGATCAACGGTCATGATCCGTGCGACGTCCAGGGCGACGTTGCCGTTGCCGACCACGACGATCCGCTCGCCGGAGAGGTCCGGGCCGAGGTCGGCGTGGTCGGGGTGGCCGTTGTACCAACCAACGACGCTGGTCGCGGAGACGCTGCCGGGGAGGTCCTCCCCCGGAACGCCCATCGACCGGTCCGATGACGCGCCCACCGTGTAGACGACCGCGTCGTACGCCGCCGCGAGCTGCTCGTGGGTGACGTCGCGGCCGACCTCCACCCCGAGCTCGTAGGTGAAGCCGTCCTGCTTCTCGATGGTCTCGAAGAGCGTGCGGATCTTGCGGGTGTGCTCGTGGTCGGGAGCGACGCCGAAACGGGCCAGACCGTGGGGCACGTCGAGCCGGTCAAGCACCGTGACGCTGACGCCCGGGAAGTGGAGCAGCTCGTCCGCGACGTAGAGACCGGCCGGGCCGGCACCGACCACGGCGACACGCAGGCTCTCCGCCGCCGGGCGGAAGCGCTTGCGCAGCGGCGCCAGGATCGGACGGGCGGACCGGTCGACCTCGCGGAAGAAGTCGGCGTTGATCTCGACGAACGGCAGCTCCGAGGTTTCCAGCCGGGTGTGCGCCTTGATCGCGCCCACCGGGCACGCCGAGACGCACGCGCCACAGTCGACGCAGGTCTTCGGGTCGATGTAGACCTGCTCGGCGAGCGCGAAGCCCTCCTCGAGCGGACCCGGGTGGATCGCGTTGACCGGGCAGGCGATGACGCACGAGGCGTCGGCGCAGCAGGACTGGGTGACGACGTGGGGCATGAGGGCCTTCTGGGGAAGCGGCGGCGGAGGGTCAGGCGGCGTGGTGCTGCGCCGACTCCGCCTCGTGGATCGAACGGTCGTGGATCTCGCCGCGGAAGCGCGACGGCGCACCGTCGACACGCAGCTTCTTCCAGAGGCGGCGGGCCACGCGGTTGTCCAGCAGGCCCACCTTGGTCGAGAGCATGCGGACGTCGCCGAAGATCTCGCTGAGCACGACGCGGCGCTCGGGAGCCTCCCAGTAGATGTCCTTGATCACCTCGCGCGGGATCTCGAGGTCCGCGCACATGCGACCCGGCGGGATCAGGATCATGTCGGCCATGATCCGGAACGCGAGCGGCGTGAGCACCGACAGCAGCCCGCGGCGGACCTTGCCCATGCCGGGCGCGTCCTCGGTCAGCTTCGCGTGGGCAAAGGAGATGTGGCGGGCCTCTTCCGCGACGTGGATCTGCATGATCCGCCGCATCAGCGGGTGGATCTTGCCCTCGCCTGCACGCAGGTAGACCTTCTGCATGTGGTCGATGGGCTCCTCGCCGCCGAGCACGAGGATGAAGAAGAACTCCGGGAAGAGTCGCGCGAAGCCGGGGATCAACGTCTGCATGACGAACGTCTTGGTCCACTGCTGCATGCCCGGGGCGTCGTACTCGCAGCGGTTCACGAACTCCTGGAACATCTGCGTGTGGTGCGTCTCCTCCGTCGCCTCGTGGGTGACGTAGCGGAACTCCGCGGAGCCGTTCGGCAGGTCGTAGACGTACTGCATGAGGCCACGGATCAGCAGGTTCTCGAACTCGAGGCCGACCTTGGCGACCTGCGCCATGTACGCCCGACCGATCTGACGCTGGCGCTCGGGCGAGAGCGACTGGTACCACGGGTGGGCACCCATCTCGTGCTCCGGCGGAAGGATCCACTCGGGGTTCTCCGGCGAGACGTCGTAGGAGTCCCAGTCGATGTCGACGAACGGGTCAAAGTGGAGGTCCACCGAGCCCTGGGAGAGCGTCGCCAGGTGCTGCTCGTAGGTCACATCAGTCGTCATGTCACTCACCTCGTGGTCGAACGTGGCCTCGGGGTTACCTGAGACGCCGTGTTCACACAACGTTAATGCGACAACGCGTCACGGAGAACAGGAAAGTGCGGGTTTCCGCCCGTGGGCTCCGTCACATCGAGGCGCGGCCTGGAGCGAGGTGACCGGCAGGGCGAACGGCGCGGCCAGGCGAAGAGCCACCGCCAGCCGGGGGCGTGCTGCACGGTCGACAGCGCCCAGCCAACCGCCAGCGCTGCGGTCACGGTGAGGGCCGCGACCACCCACGGAGCCTGCAGGCCGAGGCCCAACCAGAGCAGCGGGACGGCGTACACGACGACGGGCATGTGGCTGACGTAGTAGACGACCGAGCTGCGTCCCACTGCTGCCAGGCAAGGGACGCTGAACCGGTTGGCAGCGGCCCCGGCGCCGGACGGCAGCACGTGCGGAAGTGTCCGCGCGAGCGCGTCGCCGAGGAGGAAGAACGGGAGGAGCCAGAGGAAGCGGGCCAGGTCAGGGGCCACACCGCCGGCCGCCTGGGCCATGACCAGTCCGCTGAGGGCTGCGACGGTCCGGATCCGGGCGGGGAGCACTCCCGCCAGCAGGTGGAACGCGAAGAGCCAGGCGAGGAACCACAGGTAGCCGGGCGGGTCGTAGAGCGCCTCCCTCGCCATGTGCCACGGCACCGGGCGGCCTGCCGCGGCTGCGTCGACGAAGACATGGGTGAGGTCGACGGCCATCCAGACGGCGTACGGCCAGAGGATCGCGCGGACCTTGCCGCGCACGTGCTGCCGCAAGCCCTTGACCAGCGAGCGCGACAGCAGTGCCCCGCTCAGCAGCATCAACAGCGGCATCCGTACGGCGGCCAGGTGCGCGTCGATCCAGGCGAGCGGCGCCAGCGGGTAACCGGTGACGGCTGAGGTGGTCAGCTCGACGTGCAGCACCACCACGGCGACCACTGCCGCACCACGCAGCGTGTCCATCCACTCCATGCGCTGGCCGGCCATGCGGACCAGCCAACACGGGGCGGGTGGCGGCGCAGCGACGCCGTGGTGAACGAAGGGAGCCGCGGTGTAGGCAGCGGTCAGAGACGGCGCTGCCAGAGCGCAGCGATCTCGATCCGCCCCTCGTCGAAGCGGGCCTTCAGCCCGTGGCGCGCGAGGCAGTCGAGCACGGAGGTCGTCAGTTGGTCACCCGCGGCTGCGTTGGCGCCGGTCGGGTGCCAGAGGTTGATCTCGAACATGGGTGTGTCGACGGCATGCCAGACGTCCATCGGGACGAACCAGATGACGCCCCGCAGGTCGCCGCCGGCTTGCTCGAGAGCGCGGCGTGCGACCCAGTGGTCCTCCACGCCAGCGAGGACCTTCACGCCGTGGCGCCCGCACTCCATGAAGGCCGACCGGAGCCGGTCGACGTCCGTCGTGGCCGGCCAGGTCTGCTGCTCGGCCAGGAGCTCCTTGCGGGCTGCGGCGAGCCAGGCGCGCGCCAGGATCTCCGGGTCCGTCTGCGGGAGCTCGGCGGCCACCGCGGTGCGCACCTCGGCGAGCTGCTCGTCCTCCGGAAGCAGGCCGGCGCGGACCTGGAGACGCGCGAACGCGCGGAGCTCACGCTCCGCGCGTTCGACGTTGTTGCTCATCTGTGTGATGCGTGTGCGCGCAGGTCACCAGCCGCGCTCGGAGAGGCGGTGGGGCTGCGGGATCTCGTCGACGTTGATGCCGACCATGGCCTCGCCGAGGCCACGGGAGACCTTGGCGATGACGTCGGGGTCGTCGTGGAAGGTGGTCGCCTTGACGATCGCCTCGGCGCGCTGGGCGGGGTTGCCGGACTTGAAGATGCCCGAGCCGACGAAGACGCCCTCGGCGCCGAGCTGCATCATCATCGCGGCATCGGCCGGGGTCGCGATGCCGCCGGCGGTGAAGAGGACGACGGGGAGCTTGCCGGTCTCGGCGATCTCCTTGACCAGCTCGTACGGCGCCTGGAGCTCCTTGGCGGCGACGTAGAGCTCGTCGGCGTCGAGGGTGGTCAGGCGGCGGATCTGCGAGCGCAGCGTGCGCATGTGGGTGACCGCGTTGGAGGCGTCGCCGGTGCCGGCCTCGCCCTTGGAGCGGATCATCGCCGCACCCTCGGTGATGCGGCGCAGGGCCTCACCGAGGTTGGTGGCACCGCAGACGAAGGGAACCGTGAAGGCCCACTTGTCGATGTGGTTGGCGTAGTCGACCGGCGTCAGGACCTCGGACTCGTCGATGTAGTCGACACCGAGGGACTGCAGGACCTGGGCCTCGACGAAGTGGCCGATGCGGGCCTTGGCCATGACCGGGATGGAGACAGCGTCGATGATGCCGTCGATCATGTCGGGGTCGGACATGCGGGACACGCCGCCCTGGGCGCGGATGTCGGCCGGGACACGCTCGAGGGCCATGACCGCGACGGCGCCGGCGTCCTCGGCGATCTTGGCCTGCTCGGCGTTGACGACGTCCATGATCACGCCGCCCTTGAGCATCTCGGCCATGCCGCGCTTGACGTGCGAGGTGCCGGTGGCCTGGGTCTGCTGGTCGCTCACTGCTGGTCCTTCAAGACTGGGTTCGGGGAACACCCAAGCCTATCGCCGCATGATGAGCGTCACGCGGCCAGGGCCTGCTTACGGACGACCCAGATGCGCTGGCCGACCGTGATGGTGCTCGCCACGGCGAGGAACCACAGGGCGGCGTACATCAGCTCGGGGACGTCGAGGAGCGCACCGACACCGGTCGCGACCAGGATCGCGACGAGCCGGTCGGCCCGTTCGGCGATGCCCACCTTCGCCTCGAACCCGAGCGACTCGGCGCGCGAGCGGGCGTAGGAGGTGACGCTGCCCATGACCAGGCAGGCCAGGGAGAGGACGAGGTAGAGCTGCGAGTCGCCGGGGCCCGCGAAGTAGAGCGCCAGCCCGGCGAAGATCGCTCCGTCGCCGATCCGGTCCAGGGTGGAGTCGAGGAAGGCCCCGAACGGCGAGGTGCGACCCGCGGTCCGCGCCATGTGGCCGTCGAGGAGGTCGCTGAAGACGAACGCCGTGATCACCATGACGCCGGTGAAGAGCATCCCCTGCGGGAAGAAGACCAAGGCGCCGGCGACGACGCCGAGGGTGCCGACGAGGGTCACCGCATCGGGGCTGACGCCCAGGCGGAGCAGCAGATTGGCGATGGGGGCGAGGAGGGCGGTCCAGAAGCCGCGGAAGCGTTCGAGCATGGTGGCGGCAGGTTAGCGTCCACCGGCCAGTGCCGTGGCCACCTGGTCGACGGCGGTCGCCACACCGAGCACGTTCCACGTCACTCCCCCGGCCTCGACCTCGCGCCGCGCGCCGCCGAGCGACCTCACGATCGCCTCGCCCGGCAGGCGGTCCCACGGCGGCACGTCGTGCTGGAAGCTCACGCCCAGCGTGCCGGTCGCGATCGCCATCGCATCCATGCTGCCCGATCCCAGCACCCTGAGTGTGGCCGGCAGCGCGACAGCCCGGCGCCAGGCCTCCCCCGCCTCCGTCGCGTGGCGGTCAGGGTGCAGGTACGTCGCCGCACAGACCTCGGCGGAGGGACGGTCGTCGAGGACCTCGAGAGGCTCGCCGTTGCGCGTAGCCGGGGCGCCCGGCCCTCCGGCGTACGTCGTGGAGGTGGCGGGGTGGTGGACGGCTCCCAGGAGGACGTCGTCCTCGGTGGTCAGCGCGATCGCTGAACACCACCAGTCGAGGCCGTGGAAGAAGTTCCACGTGCCGTCGACAGGGTCGATCACCCACGTCCGCCCGGAGGTGCCGACGTACGCCGCGCCCTCCTCTCCGAGGATGCCGTCCTGGGGTCGCTCCCGGCGGAGCCGGTCGACCACGAGCTCCTCGGCCGCGTGGTCGGCGGCCGTGACGATGTCGGAGAGCAAGCCCTTGCTGCTCGCGGCCACGCCGTCGAGACGCATGCGCGCGGCCAGCTCTCCCGCCTCGCGGACCAGCGAGGCGGCGAGCTCGAGGTCGGCGGCGAGGTCGCTCATGGGCGCGACGCTACCGGCCCATGGCGACCACCGGGTGAACGACGTCAGACCAGCTCAGGCACCCGCAGATGAGCGATGCAGAGCTCGAACTCGGCCGCATCGAGCACGTCGACGCCAGCGTCGCGGACACCCCTCTCCCGGATGGCCCAGCTCTCCTCGCGGCTCGCGGCCATCGCTTCCATGCTGTCGAACGACGTGGTGGCACAGGCGCGCTGGGTGGCGCGGTCGACGAAGAGGCTCGCGCTGCAGAAGCCGGGCAGGCCCTCGAGCATCGGGAGCAGGACGTCGCGGTAGATGCCGATGCCCTTGTCCATGTCGGTGTGGTTGGTGCGTAGCCAGACCGACCGCGCACACGCGCCCTCGAGCGTCGGGTGCTCGCGATGCATGCAGGCGACTTCCCACTCCTCGACGTGGCGGGTGCCATGCATCATCTCGGTCGCCCTGTCACGCACGGTCGCGAGGTCGTCGAAGCTGCCGCTGAGCGCCTCGGCGTCGCGCCAGGAGCTGGTCGCGATGCACTGGCCGCGCTCGCGGTCGGCCATCAGGGACAGGCCGACACAGCCGTCCATGTGCGTGATCATCGGCATCACGTCGTCGCGGACGTAGGCGATGCAGGCATCGACCTCCGCCGGCGAGCCCGTGATGGTGGTGGAGCGTGCGAACACGTCGGTCTCCCTCGATCGGGGACGGCGCCCCGGCGGCGCCGCCGCTCACGACCTCCACACTCCGCCCGACTCGCGGGTAGATCAACCCCAGCAGAAAGTTGCAAGGTCGGGCGTCCTGCGTCCTCCCACCCCCGACACCACCAGATTGCACCGGGAGGAAGTGATGTTCTCGTGGAACGCCGGAAGCGTGGCGCGGACGGCCATAGGATCCGATCGTGACTGCCCCCGCCGGGCCGCTCGGACCCACCGATGCTGTGCTGGTCGAGCGCGTCCTGGCTGCGGACCGTGCTGCGTTCGCCGAGGTCTACGACCGCTACGGCGGAAAGCTCTTCGACTTCGCCTACGCGATGCTGCGCCACCGCGAGGACGCCGCGGATGCAGTGGCCGACAGCTTCGTCCTGTTCGCCGAGAGGTTGCCCCAACTGCGGGACCCCGAACGCTTGCGCCCCTGGCTCTACGCGATCACCCGCAGCGAGTGCCTGCGCCGACTGAAGGCACGCAAGCGCGTCGCGTATGGCGGCGAGGAGCAGCTGATCGACATGGCTGACGACGGACTCGGACCGGAACGGCAGGCGGAGCAGGCCGCGCTGCGGGAGCTCGTCTGGGCAGCTGCGGCAGGTCTGGCCGACCGCGACCGCGCCCTCCTCGACCTGCACCTGCGCCAAGGGCTCGAGGGGGCGGAGCTCGGCGAGGCCATGGGCACCACGGCAGCCAACGCGTACGTCATGCTGACCCGCCTGCGCACCCAGGTCGAGCGGTCGTTGGGCGCGTTGCTCATCGCGCGCATGGGGCGCGACGACTGCCCCGACCTGGCGGGCGTCCTGGGCGACTGGGACGGCACCTTCTCCGTACTGGTGCGCAAGCGCGTGGCGCGCCACGTCGACAACTGCTCCATCTGTGCCGTGCTGCGGCGCACCATGGTGAGCCCCTGGACTCTCCTGGCCTCGGTGCCGGTCTTCGTTGCCCCACCTTCCCTGCGTGACCGGGTGCTTGACCTCGAGCTGGTCGCGTGGACGACGCCGTCCGCTGCCGCCGCAGGGCTTGCCGCGCCGCTCGCGCCGGACGCAGGGGATCGGGATCGCCGGCGGGGTGGATGGCTGGCCGACGCACGTCTGACCGCGCTCGTCGGCGTCCTGCTCTTCCTGTTGCTCCTCGGCACCGTGGTGCGCTGGTCGCTGGCGGAGGCGGATGCTCCCGGCACGGTGCCCGCGGACGGGATCGTCGCCGGCACGGTGACGCCCGCGCCGACGCCGACACTCTCAGCGGTGCCGAGCGGCTCTCCCACCGCGAGTGCCACGCCGAGCGACACACCCTCGCCGACCGCCTCCGCGACGTCGGTCGCGCCGGCTCCTCCCCTCCTCAGCATCTCGAGGACCGCTGTCGACCTCGGTCAGCGCAGCACGACAGGCGCCGTGACGATCCGCAACGAGGGTGGCTCTCCCCTCGCCTGGACCGCCACGTCCCGGGCCGGGTGGCTGCGTATCTCTGCGGGTGCCGGCACGCTCGAGCCGGGCGGCAGCAGCCAGCTGACGCTCACGGCCGATCGCAGCGACCTTCCCGAGGGGCGCTCCACCACGACCGTCGTCATCAGTGGCGCCGGGCAGAGCCGGTCCGTCACGGTGACGCTGACCGAGGAGAACCCTCCTGTGGTCGGGGCACCTGCCACCGGCGCCGACCCGTCCTGCGAGGTGACGGTCAGCGCATCTGTCCGCGACGAGTCACGGCTCGACTCCGTGGTGCTCTTCTGGTCCGGGCCGGCTGGCAAGGGGCAGACGGCGATGTCCGTCTCGGGCAGCTCCTGGTCCGCGAAGATCGGCCCTGTCACCGTCGGCGGCACCTACACGTTGTACGTCGTCGCCCGCGACGTCCGCGGCAACACGACCACTGGACCGTCCCGCGCTGTTCACATCAACCCGTGCCCGGGCTGACCCGGCGGACCTCCGCCAGCACGACGCCGCACGGCGGCTCGTCCAGACCGCCCGACGAGGTCTGAAAAAGGTTCTTGGAAAAAGTGCAAGGAACTCCCGGCTGGCTGCTCCTACCTCCGAAGCAGCACACCACCACAGCCCGCCAAGGAGAACCAGCCATGAAGAAGATGATCTGCAACCTCGTCGTCGCCGCCCCGCTCGCCCTCGCCAGCCTGACGATGGCCCCGATGCCTGCGTTCGCCTCGGACCCGGTCATCGTCCTGCCGC
>NZ_DATIHB010000165.1:0-4004 GCF_035481145.1 Nocardioides sp.
AGCCGATCGAGCCCGCGCCCGCCGCATCCGCGCCGGCTGCCTCCGCGCCGGCGACCCCCGCTGCGCCCGCTGCAGCGCCGGCTGCGCCTGCCGGCGGTGACTCCCCGTCGTACGTCACGCCGCTGGTCCGCAAGCTCGCCGCCAAGCACGGCGTCGACCTGTCGTCGGTCAAGGGCTCCGGTGTCGGCGGACGCATCCGCAAGCAGGACGTGCTCGACGCCGCCAAGGCTCCGGCCGCTGCCGAGGCCCCCGCTGCCGCTGCTGCACCCGCGGCGCCGGCGGCCGCCTCGCCGCTGCGTGGCAAGACCGAGCCGCTGAGCCGCCTGCGCCAGGTGATCGCCAAGCGCATGGTCGAGTCGCTGCAGACGGCTGCGCAGCTCACCTGCGTGATGGAGGTCGACGTCACCGGTGTCGCGCGCATCCTCGAGGCGTCCAAGGCTGACTTCCTCGCCCGCGAGGGGGTGAAGCTCTCCTACACGCCGTTCTTCGCCAAGGCTGCGGCCGACGCGCTGAAGCAGCACCCCAAGCTCAACGCGCAGCTCGACTCGGAGAAGAACGAGGTCACCTACTTCGACCGCGAGAACCTCTCCTTCGCCGTCGACACCGACAAGGGCCTGCTGACGCCGGTCGTCAAGGACGCCGGAGACCTCTCCGTCGCCGGTCTGGCCAAGAAGATCGCCGACGTCGCGGAGCGCACGCGCACCAACAAGATCACCCCCGACGACCTCGCCGGTGGCACGTTCACGATCAGCAACCTCGGCTCGCGCGGCGCGCTGCTCGACACGCCGATCATCAACCTGCCGCAGGTGGCGATCCTCGGCACCGGTGCCGTGGTCAAGCGGGCCGTCGTCATCGACGACCCGGAGTCCGGCGAGTCGATCGCGGTCCGCCACATGGCCTACCTGACCCTGACCTACGACCACCGCCTCATCGACGGCGCCGATGCCTACCGGTTCCTCGGCGACATCAAGGCACGCATCGAGGCAGCCCAGTTCCAGGTCTGACAGCTCCAGGTCTGACCAGCCGTACGCCGCGAGGCCCGCACCGTCATCCGGTGCGGGCCTCGCGTCATTTCGCGCGAAACGTGCGGAAGTGCTTCCCCCACGCGTCACGACGCGCCAAGGTGAGCCCTGGGGGCAGAACTCGTCGACTGAAGGGCGCCACAGCATGGAGATCCGGTTCGCCGAAACGGTCCCGTCCGCCGGAGGTGCCGCCTTCGACGAGATCCTCATCGCGGGCGGCATGGCCACCTTCTTCCTCGCGCTCGTCGGCTGGGTCCTGATCCGTGAGCGCCGCAACAAGCCGACGGTCGTGGGCCGCGTCGCCGACTGGGCGGGCGACCTGGCCGGCGTGCCGCGCTGGGTGGCGCTGCCGGTCGCGGTCGGCCTGGTCTCGATCCTCTCGGCGGGCTTCGGTGTCTGGTGGGACGTGCCGATCCACATGCAGCAGGGCCGCGACGAGGGTCCGCTGGCCAACCCCAGCCACTACTTCATCTTCCTGGGCATCCTCGGTTTCACGAACGCCGGCCTCTTGAGCATGGCGCTCGCCAAGGACCCGCTGCCGCGCCACGCGCTCCGGCTCGCCCCGGGCTGGCGGGTGCCGCTGGGTGCGTGCATCATCACCGGCGCCGGCCTGATGGCGCTCGTCGGCTTCCCGGCCGACGACCTGTGGCACCGCCTCTTCGGCCAGGACGTCACGGAGTGGGGCGCGACCCACGTGATGATGATCGGCGGCGCGGTCACCTTCGTGCTCGGCGTGCCTGTCCTCCTCGCCGAGGCTGCCCAGGTCAGCGCCCCGCTGACCCGTGGCTACCTGGGTCGCCTGCTCGCGACCGGCGCGATGGCGCTGTGCGGCATCCCGTTCGCCTTCCTGATGGAGTTCGACCTCGGCGTCCCGCAGTTCCCCGCTGCGACGCAGTTCCTGATCTTCGCCTTCCTCGCCGCCTGGATCCTGGTCGCGTCGCGGCTGTGGATGGGCCCCGGTGGCGCGCTGCTGGTCTCGGGCCTCTACCTCGGCATCCACGCCTTCCTCTGGATCAGCGTCGACCTGATCCCCGACGTCCTCGTCGCGCGCTTCCTCCTGCTGGTGCCCTCGGCCGTCATCGTCGAGCTCGTCGCGCTCGCGCTGCAGCCGAAGCGGCGTGACCAGCCCCTGCTCTTCGCCCTCCTCAGCGGCCTGCTGATCGGCTCCCTCGGCATGTACGCCGAGTGGCTCTGGTCGAAGGAGTTCATGCCGCTCCCCCAGCCGTTCAACGCCGAACAGCTCCCGCTCCTGCTCTCGATCAGCACCATCTCCGGCGTCGGCGGCTCGCTGCTCGCGCTCTGGCTCGTCGCCCGGATCAAGCTGATCGGCTCCAAGACCGCGCACACCGGCCCGGTCCCCTACCGCGGCTTCGGGCTCGCCGGCATGCTCGTCTTCGTCGTGCTGATGGCGATCTTCGCCGTGCCCCGCACCGGCGACACGTTCGAGGCGACCATCGACTACGAGGGCGTCTCCACCGGCGACGATCCCTGTGACGTCACCTCGCTCGAGCCGTGCCTGAAGACCGTGACGGTGACCTTCGACGGCTCTGACCAGGCCGACGACGCGGTGTGGTTCTACGCGCTCTCCTGGCAGGGCAACCCCAAGAAGGGTGCGGGCGACGACGTCCCCCGCGACCCGGAGGCCGACGTGCCCGGTTTGGTCCGCAGCGCGCTGCTCCCGACCGGAGAGCCCGGCCAGTACCGCAGCGAGCACCCCCTGCCGCTCTACGGCCCCTGGAAGACGCTCCTGCGCCTGCACCGCGCGCCGAGCCAGATGGTCGCGTTCCCGCTCTACGCACCCGACGACCCGGCCGTCACCGCGGCGACCGGGCGCGCCGTGATCGTCGAGGACGGGGCTCGCGTGGAGACGATCCTCGAGAAGAAGTTCCTCCAGCGCGAGACGCGCGACGACGTCCCGTCGTGGCTCTTCGATGCCGGCTACACGCTCGTCATCATCGCCTGGCTCGGCCTGCTGCTCTTCTACGGCTGGTGCTACAACCGCGCTGCCTACGGCAGCCGCAAGGAGCGCGAGGACGTCTGACGAAGCCTGACCGCAACGCGCGGGAGATCACACCCGGAGCGGGGCCCGGCGGTCCTCGCGAGCCACTAGGTTGGGAGTAACCGGTACACGGTGACCCGGACATCCGGGTCGCGGTCACCCTCACTCGCTCCAGGAGTCTCCGCATGCTCGACACCCTCGCCCTCGGCACACTCGCCCTCGAGGCAGAGGCAGCGCCGGCAGCAGGCGGCGCGGCGTTCTCGGAGATCCTGTACGCCGCAGGCATCGCCGGCGTCTTCTACCTCGTGACCGGCTGGGCGCTCCTGCGCGAGCGCACCGGTCACCGCACGCTCCTGGGCCGGGCGTCCGACGGCCTCGGCCGGTTGGTCGGCCTCCCGGGCTGGGCTGCCATCCCGGTCGTGGTCATGGTCCCGGTCTGGCTGGTCGCCGCCTCGGTCTACTGGGACGTGCCGCTGCACCTCCAGAACGGGCGCGACGAGGGCCCGCTGGCCAACCCGAGCCACTACCCGATCTTCCTCGCGCTGCTCTTCTTCAACTGCCTGGGCCTGCTGGTGATGGCGCTGGCGAAGGACCCGCTGCCGCGCCGTACGCTGCGCATCGCCCCGGGCTGGCGGGTGCCGTACAGCTCCGTCATCCTCACGCTCTCCGGCTTCATCGCGGTCGTGGGCTTCCCGCTCGACGACCTGTGGCACCGCCTCTTCGGCCAGGACGTCACCGAGTGGGGGCCGACCCACGTGCTCATGATCGGCGGCGCGGTCACCTCGATCTTCAGCATCCCGCTCATGCTCGCCGAGGCGCAGCAGACCGGAGCGAAGCTGATGACCGGTCCGCTGGGCCGGTGGGTGATGGCCAGCTTCCTGTCGCTCAGCATCGTCTGCTCGGTCTTCCTGATGGAGTTCGAGCTCGGGATGCCGCAGTTCCCGGCGACCACCGAGTTCATCATCTTCGGCTTCGTGATCACC
>NZ_DATIHB010000166.1:0-13368 GCF_035481145.1 Nocardioides sp.
CCGCCGCTGCCGCCGGGGTGGGACGACTTCCAGGCGATCTTCAAGGGTGGCTACAGCGGTTGGGGCTACCGGAGCTCGTACGTCGACGCCGCGGGCCGGTTGCGCCTGCGCAACACCCCGGTGCCCCGGGCGTCGGCCACGGCGGCCGAGAAGGACCGCAGCTACAGCAACCACGTCATGGCGGACAAGGCAGTCGCCTTCCTCCGCAAGCACCGCGACGACCGGGCGCCGTACTTCCTGGAGGTGTCGACGTACGCCACCCACTCGTCCCTGCGCCGGGCCTGGCCGGGGGAGCCCCGTTTTCCGGCGGCGTTCCGCGACCGGCCGCACGCCGGTCGTCCCGGTGGCAACTGCGGCGCGGTCGCGTGCAGCAGTCTCGGCACCGACGATCTCGTCGGCTACGAGGACGACCGGAGGGACAACGCCCCGGTGCGGGTCGTCCGCGGCAAGGTGGTCGCGGCGCCCGCGTGGAACACGGTGCCCCGGACGATGGGTGTCACCGAGGCCCTGCGCGACTTCCGCAACCGTGCCCGGATGGCGCAGTCGATCGACCGGCTGATCGGCCGGGTGCGGGCCGAGGTCGGGCCGGACACGTACGTCGTGGTGACGTCCGACAACGGCTACCACCTCCGGCAGCACGGCCTCAACGGCGGCAAGGGGACGGCGTACGACACCGACACCCGCGTGCCGTTGCTGGTTGCGGGGCCCGGGGTGGTGCCGGGCCGCCGGAGCCAGTTCGTGAGCAACATCGATGTCGCGCCCACCCTGGAGCGCCTGGCCGGCATCGCGCCGGTCGGGCGCGCGGGGCGCTCCTTCGGCGGGGCCCTGCGCGAGCCCCGCGCCCGGGGGAAGCGGTTCGTCTTCTTCGAGCACACCAACAACTTCTCCGCGCCCGGCGACCCCGACCCCGACGTCATCCCGGAGCGGGACATCGAGTTCGTGCCGTCGTACGTCGCGGTGCGGAGTGCGCGGGGGTTGCTGGTCCGCGTCGACCTCGACCGTTCCTGGACCGGTGTCCGCTACGCATGGGAGCTGTACCGGTACGACCGGCCGTGGGAGGACCGCAACGTGTTCGCGGAGGACTGGCGCAAGCCCTGGGCGCGGGAGCTGCGGGAGCGCCTGCTCGCGTTCGACGGCTGCGAGCGCGCGGCGTGCCGCGCCGCTGCGCTCTGACGGTCGGCCGACACGCGCCACCCCCGGCCGCCTGGCCCGCTCTCGCAGGGCTCTCGGCGGCCGGGGGTGCGCGGTCAGCGCCAGGGGTCAGCGCCAGGTGTCGGCGGTCTGGTAGCCGGTGCCGGTGCCGGTCGTGAAGGACCGGTCGCTCCCCGACTCCCACGTCACGACACCGGAGGCGTTCTTCCTGACGTACTTGTAGGTGAAGCTGGTCCCCTTCGGCACGATCGCCGTCTTCGCCCAGACCGGGTACGCCGCTGACGACAGCGGGATCGCGTTGTTCGGGTCCCACGAGCCCAGGGCCGGGATCGACCCCACGACGTACAGGTTGGTGCCGGGGTCGGTCGTGGCGTTCACCTTGAAGGTCACGTCGGTGGCGTTCGCGTTGGCGAGGTTCCACGCATGGTCGAGCGTCACGGCGGTGGTGCCGCTGGAGGTCGAGCGGTTCGCGCCCGATTCCCAGGTGACGGCGCCGGCACCGTCCTTCTTGATGAACTTGTACTCGAACGTCGTACCTGCGGGCACCGAGGCCTGACCGGACCAGATCGGGTAGCCGGACGCGGAGAGGGGGACGGCGGCTGCGGTGTTCCAGCTGCCGAGCGACGGCGTCGACCCGACGACGTACACCTGGGTGCCGAGCGTCGTCGGGGCGTGGATGTTGAACGTGGCCGCGACCGTGGCCGGGTCGGTGCCCCCGCCCGTGCCCCCACCCGTGCCTCCGCAGCCGCTGGTGCACAGCGCGCCGACGTGGAAGGCGACCGCGCCCTTGGCGGGAATCGTCACGGTCGCGCTGCCGTTGCTGACGGTCACGCTGGTGGTGCCACCGTCGACGACGTTGCGGTAGGTGCCGTCGGCCATTCCCGACGTGAAGGTGTACGTCGCCGGGGTGGCGCCGTTGTTCAGCGCGAAGAAGCCCTTCCCGGAGCGGCCGAAGCCGATGACGTCGGACGACTTCGTCTGCCAGTGGGAGACGTCGGCCGAGCCGACGGCGTTGTGCCAGCCGACCATGCCCACCACGGCACGGTCACGGTTGAGGCAGTGCCACTGGCTGCTCGAGCAGTCGGTCGGGGTGACGTAGCCACCGGAGTTGGGTGGAGCGTCGTCGGTGCCGTTCCAGGTGAAGCTGGCGTGGATGGTGGGTGTCGCGTGCTTGTACGCGAGCTGGAAGAGGTTGGCCAGGACGTAGCTGGCGCCGTTCTTGTAGGAGAGGTGCAGGCCGTTGCGCTCGGTGTCGTGGTTGGTGACGAAGTCGACCGCGTTGGCAGCCGGCAGGATGCCGCTGGAGCCGAGCGAGCCGAGGTCGGAGACGCTGCCCTGGAAGGCGGACTTCAGCCTGCTGGCGTAGGTGAAGTCGAGGACGTCGCCGGTGCCGAAGTAGTCACTCGGCTGCGGGGTGCTTCCGGGGTAGACCTCCTGGAACACGTAGGGCGCCGCCCCGCTGGCGGTCCGGTTCAGCTTCGCCTCGATGGCGGCCATGTCGGCCGCCGCGATGTGCTTGACCGCGTCGATGCGGAAGCCGTCGACGCCGGCGGCGAGGAGCTGGTTGAGGTAGCCCGCGATCTTGCCGCGGACGGCATCCTCGCTGGTCTTGAGGTCGGCGAGCCCGAGGAGCTCGCAGTTCTGCACCTCGGAGAGGTTGTTCCAGTCATCGATGATGCCGTCGGCGTCGTTGCAGTAGCCGTCGCCCGGGTGGTGGTAGTCGGCGTGGTCGAAGTCCGGGGTGTCGTACTTGTTGCTGATCGTGGTGCCGTCGTAGCCGGCGCCGCTCACCGCGGCCGTGTGGTTGATGACCGCGTCGACGTAGACCTTCACGCCGGCCGCATGGCACGCGGCCACCATCGAGGAGAACTGCTCGGCGGTGCCGAACCGGCTGTCGAGGGAGTAGGAGTACGGCTGGTAGACGTCCCACCAGGGGAAGCCTGCCTGCTTGAGGGACTCCGATGGCGGAGCGACCTGGACCGCGCCGTAGCCGGCGGGCCCGAGGTGGTTCGTGCACTCCTGGGCGATCGAGGGCCAGCTCCACTCCCAGAGGTTGGCGATGACGTCGCCGCTGGTGGCGGGGTCGGCGTGGGCGGGCGGCGCCGGGGTGACCGGACCTGCCACGGCGAGGGCCGCGCCGGCGATTCCGGCGGCGGCGAGGGCGAGGAAACGACTCATTGCAGAGGGACTCCGTCCTGAAGGGCGTGTGACTTCCCGTGTGATGGGCGCCACACCTGTCCCGGCGACCTTGGCGTGCCCGACAAGCAGAGGTCAACAGTTTCCTGCAAGAAAATTCGCAATCTTGCGAAAGGCTTGCAGGCAGGGTTGCGGAGCGGTTACGGTCACGCGGTGTTCACCGGACGCTCTGCCTCGCTGGCCCTTGCAACCCTCCTCGCCGTGCTCGCCGCGGCCAGTCCCGCGACGGCGCAGCCTGCCGCCCGCCCGGTTGCCCCGCCCTCCGATGCAGCGCTGGCTGCCGAGCCGTCCCGCCACGACGCGACGCGGGAGCAGTTCTACTTCGTGCTGCCGGACCGGTTCGCCAACGGGGACACCGCCAACGACCGCGGTGGCCTGACCGGCACGCGGATGGTCACCGGCTACGACCCAACCGACAAGGGCTTCTACCAGGGCGGCGACCTCGCCGGACTCACCGAGCGCCTCGACTACATCAAGGGGCTGGGCACGACGGCCATCTGGATGGCGCCGATCTTCAAGAACCGCCCTGTCCAGGGGACGGGGGAGAACGCCTCCGCCGGCTACCACGGGTACTGGATCACCGACTTCACCCAGGTCGACCCGCACTTCGGCACCAACGCCGACCTCGAGGAGCTCGTCGACAAGGCCCACGCCAAGGGCATGAAGGTCTTCTTCGACGTCATCACCAACCACACCGCTGACGGCATCGACTACCACGAGAAGGCCTACGACTACCTCGCGAAGGGCGCCTTCCCCTACCTGGACCGCGACGGGCGGCCGTTCGACGATGCGGCGTACGCCGACGGCAGCGACACCTTCCCAGCCGTCGACCACGATGCGTTCCCCTACACGCCGCAGCCGACGTCGGCGGAGAAGGTCCCGGCCTGGCTCAACGACCCGACGATGTACCACAACCGGGGCGACTCGACGTTCGCGGGCGAGTCCGCGCTGCACGGTGACTTCGTCGGCCTGGACGACCTGTGGACCGAGCGCCCCGAGGTCGTCGAGGGCATGGCGAAGATCTACCAGCGCTGGGTGCGCGACTTCGACATCGACGGCTTCCGCATCGACACCGTCAAGCACGTCAACATGGAGTTCTGGACCCAGTGGGCCACCGCCCTCGACGCGTACGCCGCGAAGCAGGGCCGCGACGACTTCTTCATGTTCGGCGAGGTCTACTCCGCCGACACGGCCGTCACCTCGCCGTACGTCACGCAAGGCCGGCTCGACGCCACGCTCGACTTCCCGCTGCAGGACGCCGTGCGTGCCTATGCCTCGCAGGGCGGCAGCGCGAAGCGGCTGGCGAGCGTCTTCGCCGACGACTACCGCTACACGACCGACAAGGCCAACGCCTACGAGCAGGTCAGCTTCCTGGGCAACCACGACATGGGCCGGATCGGTCACTTCCTCACCGCTGACAACAGCAACGCGAGCGACGCCGAGCTGCTGCAGCGTGCCCAGCTGGCCAACGAGGTGATGTTCCTCAGCCGTGGCAACCCGGTCGTCTACTACGGCGACGAGCAGGGCTTCGCCGGCAACGGAGGGGACAAGGACGCGCGGCAGACGATGTTCGGCTCGCGGGTCGCCGACTACCTCGACGACGACCGGATCGGCACCGGCGCCACGCACGCGAGCGATGCCTTCGACACGTCGGCCCCGCTCTACCGCCAGCTCGCGGAGCTCGCCGAGCTGCGCCGGGAGCACCCGGCCCTCGCGGACGGCGTACAGGTCGAGCGGTACGCCGACGACGGCGCCGGCGTCTACGCCTTCAGCCGCACCGATGCGGAGGACAGGCGGGAGTACGTCGTCGCGGTCAACAACGCTGCCGAGTCGCGCTCAGCCACCTTCGCGACCGGTGCCGGCGGCATGGAGTACCGCGGCATCCACGGTGCCATCGACCATCTGACGTCCGACGCCGAGCGCCGGCTGACCGTCACCGTCCCGGCGCGATCGGCGGTCGTCTACCGCGCGACCGAGCCGCTCGCGGCACCGTCCGCCGCCCCGTCCCTCACGCTGGCCGCTCCGGCGCGCGGCGCGACCGGCACCGTCGAGGTCACGGCCGACGTCGACGGCGGCGAGCTGAGCCGTGTCGTCTTCGCCGCCCAGGTGGGTGACGGCGCGTGGAAGGTGCTCGGCTCGGCCGACCACGCGCCGTACACGGTGACGCAGGCGCTGCCCACGAACCTGCCGGCGGGCACGGAGCTGCGCTACAAGGCGGTCGTCGTCGACACCTCCGGTCGTACGGCGAGTGCCACCGCGAGCAGCGTGACCGGCACCCCGCCGGTGCCTGAGGCGCCGACCGCGTCGTCGCGCGACCATGCGGTCGTCCACTACCACCGCCCCGACGGCAACTACGCCGACTGGAGCCTCTACGCCTGGGGCGACATCGCCGAGGGCGAGTCGACGCCGTGGCCGACCGGCCACCCCTTCATCGGGCGCGACGCCTACGGCGCCTTCGCCTACGTGAAGCTGAAGCCGGGCGCCTCCAACGTCGGCTTCCTCGTGATCGACGGCCAGGGCAACAAGGACGTCGCCGCCGACCGCTCGATCGACGTCACGAAGACGGGTGAGGTCTGGCTCGAGCAGGGCAGCCCGGCCGTCGTCACGCAGCGCCCCGACTACCCGGCGCAGGACACCTCGAAGGCGGTCCTCCACTACCACCGGGCCGATGGCGCGTACGACGGCTGGGGCATGCACGTCTGGACCGGTGCCGCGTCCCCGACCGACTGGGCGCGGCCGGTGGAGCCGAGTCGCGTGGATGCCTTCGGGGCTGTCTACGAGGTGCCGCTGGCGGCCGGCGCGAAGAGCCTGAGCTACATCCTGCACAGGGGCGACGAGAAGGACCTGCCCTCGGACCAGTCGCTCGACCTGACCCGACCACGCGGCCACGAGGCCTGGGTGCTGAGCGGCCAGGAGAAGCCGCTGCTCCCGCAGGTCGCGGGGAGTGCTGCAGCGCTCGACCTGGCCGCGGCCAAGGCGGTCTGGATCGACCGCGACACCGTCGTGTGGGACGGCGTGGCGGGCGCCGCCTCGACCCAGCTGCTCTCCTCCCGCGAGGGCACGATCAGGGCCGCCGACGGTCGGCTGACCAGCACCGACGAGCGGTGGCTGCGCCTCGCTCCGTCGGCGCTGACCGACGCCGAGAGGGCTGCCTTCCCCCACCTCGCCGGGCACGCCGCGTGGTCCGTCGATCCGCGGGACCGTGACCGCGTCCGGGAGGTGCTGCGCGGCCAGGTCGTCGCCACCCAGCGCAACGCGGCCGGCGCCGTGCTGGCCGCGACCGGCGTGCAGCTCGCCGGCGTACTCGATGACCTGCACCCGGAGGCGACGAAGGCACAGCTCGGTCCGGTCTTCCGCGACGGCCGTCCGACCGTCTCGGTGTGGGCACCGACGGCGCAGTCCGTCGCCCTCGAGCTGGCCGGCACGAAGGTGCCGATGCGGCGCGACGCCGCGACCGGCGTCTGGTCGGTCACCGGCCCGGCCTCGTGGCGCGGAAAGCCCTACCGGTTCCAGGTGAAGGTCTGGGCCCCCGGCGCGCAGGAGGTCGTCACCAACACGGTGACCGATCCCTATGCGGTGGCGCTGACGGCCGACTCGAAGCAGAGCCTCCTCGTCGACCTGCGCGACCCCGCGCTCGCGCCCGGTGGCTGGGGGAGCCTGGCCAAGCCGGCCGCGGTGCCGCTGCGGGACGCGCAGATCCAGGAGCTCCACGTCCGTGACTTCTCCATCGCAGACGACACCGTGCCCGCGGCCGACCGCGGCACCTACCGCGCCTTCACCCGGGCGGACAGCGACGGCTCGAAGCACCTCCGCGCGCTGGCCGACGCCGGCACGTCGTACGTGCACCTGCTGCCGGCGTTCGACTTCTCGACCGTGCCCGAGCGGAAGGCTGACCAGGCGACGCCGGACTGCGACCTCGCCTCCTTCGCCGCCGACTCCGAGCAGCAGCAGGAGTGCGTCGGCAAGGTGGCCGCGAAGGACGGCTTCAACTGGGGCTACGACCCGCTGCACTACACGGTGCCGGAGGGCTCGTACGCGAGCGACCCGGACGGCACGACCCGGACCCGCGAGTTCCGCGAGATGGTCGCGGCGCTCAACCGTGACGGCCTCCGGGTCGTGATGGACGTCGTCTACAACCACACCTCCGCGAGCGGCCAGTCGGCCACCTCGGTCCTCGACCGGATCGTGCCGGGCTACTACCACCGGCTGCTCGGCGACGGCACCGTCGCGACCAGCACCTGCTGCGCCAACACCGCGCCCGAGAACGCGATGATGGGCAAGCTCGTCGTCGACTCGATCGTGACGTGGGCCAAGGAGTACAAGGTCGACGGCTTCCGCTTCGACCTGATGGGCCACCACCCGAAGGCGAACATCCTCGCGGTGCGCGCCGCGCTCGACAGCCTCACGCTGGCGAAGGACGGCGTCGACGGGAAGAAGATCATCCTGTACGGCGAGGGGTGGAACTTCGGCGAGATCGCCGACGACGCCCGCTTCGTGCAGGCCACGCAGCAGAACATGGCCGGCACCGGCATCGCCACCTTCTCCGACCGGGCCCGTGACGCCGTGCGCGGGGGCGGTCCGTTCGACGAGGACCCCCGCGTGCAGGGCTTCGCCTCCGGCCTCTTCACCGAGCCCAACGGGTCGCCGGCCAACGGCACTGTCGACGAGCAGCGCCGGCGGCTCCTGCACGCCCACGACCTGATCAAGGTCGGCCTGTCGGGGAACCTCGCGTCGTACCGCTTCACCGACAGCCGTGGCCGGACGGTGACCGGCGACGAGGTCGACTACAACGGCCAGCCCGCGGGCTACGCCGCTGCACCTGGTGATGCGCTGGCCTACGTCGACGCCCACGACAACGAGTCGCTCTTCGACGCGCTGGCCTTCAAGCTCCCGGCTGCGACGAGCGCTGCGGACCGCGCGCGCATGCAGGTCGTGGCGATGGCGACCGCGACGCTCTCCCAGGGTCCGGCCCTGTCGCAGGCCGGCACCGACCTGCTGCGCTCGAAGTCGCTCGACCGCAACTCCTACGACAGCGGCGACTGGTTCAACGCGCTCCACTGGAACTGCGAGGACGGCAACGGCTTCGGCCGCGGTCTGCCGCCTGCGCAGGACAACAGGCCCAAGTGGTCGTGGGCGCGCGACCTGCTGGACCGGATCAGCGTCGGCTGCGACGAGATCACCAGCACCTCGGCGGCGTACCGCGACCTCCTCGCGATCCGCAAGGCCGAGCCGGCGTTCTCGCTGGCCACCGCCGGGCAGGTCCAGGAGCAGCTCTCCTTCCCGCTGTCGGGGCCCGACGAGACGCCCGGCGTGCTCACGATGGCCCTGGGTGACCTGGTCGTCGTCTTCAACGCCACGCCCGAGCGACAGCAGCAGATGCTGCCGGGCGCCGTGGGTACGGCGTACGCACTGCATCCGATCCAGGCCGGCGGCGCCGACGCCGTGGTCAGGACCTCCAGCTACGACGAGGCGACCGGCTCCCTGAGCGTGCCGGCCCGCACCGTCGCCGTTTTCACCCGAGACGAGAGCAACTGATGAACGACCTCCAGACGATCCCCGACGTGCAGGCTGACGTGCAGGCCGACCTGAGCGGCGCCGGCCCGCAGGCCGAGGCCGAGTGGTGGCGCAACGGCGTCATCTACCAGGTCTACCCGCGCAGCTTCGCGGACGCCGACGGCGACGGCATCGGCGACCTCCCGGGCATCCGGGCCCGGCTGCCCTACCTGCGCGACCTCGGTGTCGACGCGGTCTGGCTGTCGCCGTTCTACGCCTCGCCCCAGGCCGACGCCGGGTACGACGTGTCCGACTACCGCCGTGTGGACCCGATGTTCGGTGACCTCGCCGACGCCGCGGGGCTGATCGAGGACGCGCACGAGCTGGGCCTGCGGGTCATCGTCGACCTGGTCCCCAATCACTGCTCCGACCAGCACGAGTGGTTCACACGTGCGGTGCGCGACGGCGCCGGCTCCGCCGCGCGCCAGCGCTTCCACTTCCGGCCGGGCCGCGGTGCGCACGGCGAGCTCCCGCCCAACGACTGGGAGTCGATCTTCGGTGGTCCCGCGTGGACCCGGGTGGACGACGGCGAGTGGTACCTCCACCTCTTCGCCCCCGAGCAGCCTGACTTCAACTGGGAGCACCGTGCGGTGCACGACGAGTTCCGCTCGATTCTGCGCTTCTGGCTCGACCTCGGCGTCGACGGCTTCCGCGTCGACGTGGCGCACGGCCTGGTCAAGGCCGCTGGCCTTCCCGACATCGGGAGCGCCGACCAGCTCACGCTCCTCGGCAGTCAGCCGATGCCCTTCTTCGACCAGGACGGCGTCCACGAGATCTACCGCGACTGGCGTCGCGTCCTGGGGGAGTACGCCGGCGACCGGATCCTCGTCGCCGAGGCATGGACCCCGACGCTCGAGCGCGCCGCGCAGTACGTCCGCCCTGACGAGATGCACCAGGCGTTCAACTTCTCCTACCTCTGTACCGACTGGGACGCCGCAGCGCTCCGCGACATCGTCGACGTCACCCTCGACGCGATGGGCGCGGTCGGGGCGCCCCCGACCTGGGTGCTCTCCAACCACGACGTGACCCGTCACGCCACGCGGTTCGCCAACTCGCCCGGCTCGGGCATCCAGATGACCACGCCGGGCGACCGCGAGGTCGGGCTCCGGCGGGCGCGGGCCGCCACGCTGTTGATGTTCGCGCTGCCCGGCTCGGCCTACGTCTACCAGGGCGAGGAGCTCGGCCTGCCCGACGTCACCGACCTGCCCGACGAGGTCCGGGCGGACCCGTCGTTCCATCGCGACAACGGCCAGGACGGCTTCCGTGACGGCTGCCGTGTCCCGCTGCCGTGGAGCGGCGCCGAGGCGCCGTACGGCTTCGGGCCGGAGGGCGGCGCGAGCTGGTTGCCGCAGCCCGCCGAGTGGGCCGACCTGAGCGTCGAGGCGCAGACGGGAGTGGAGGGCTCGACGCTCGAGCTCTACCGCGCCGCGATCGCGGTCCGTCGGCAGCAGCCGGCGCTCGGTGCCGGCGACTCCGTGGAGTGGCTCGACGCACCCGAGGGCGTGCTCGCGTTCCGTCGTACGCCGCGCGCGGGGGACCCGGTGGTGGTGATCGCCAACACGTCGGGGGATCATGTACGCATGTCCCTGCCCGGCCGCCTGCTCCTCGGCTCGTCCGACGTCGTCGTCGACGGTGCCGACGTCGTGCTCGCCCCGGACAGCACCACCTGGTGGACCTCGTAGATGGCGGAAGCTCGACGGGCCACTCCGCGGCTGGCTGATGTCGCCGCGCACGCCGGGGTCAGCGAGGCCACGGTGTCGCGCGTGCTCAACGGCAAGCCGGGCCCGTCGCCGACCACCCGCCAGGCGGTGCTCGCGGCGCTCGACGTGCTCGGCTACGAGCGCCCGGGCCGTCCACGCGAGGCCGGGGCGGGGCTGGTCGGGCTGATCACGCCCGAGCTGAGCAACCCGATCTTCCCCGCGATGGCGCAGGTGATCGAGCAGGTGCTCGCCCGCCACGACTACATCCCGGTGCTCGGCACGCAAACCCCCGGTGGCTCCACCGAGGACGAGCTCGTCGAGGTCTTCATCGACCGCGGGGTGACCGGCATCGTCTTCGTCTCCGGCCTCCACGCGGACACCTCGGCCGACCACGAGCGCTACGCCCGGATCAGCGCGCGGGGCGTCCCGTTCGTGCTCATCGACGGCTACAGCGACCGGATCTCCGCGCCGTTCGTCTCCGTCGACGACGAGGCCGCGATGCGGATGGCGGTGGACCACCTCGCGCAGCTCGGCCACGAGCGGATCGGCCTGGCGACCGGCCCCGCGCGCTTCGTCCCGGCGGCGCGCAAGGTCGCCGGCTTCACCGACGCGATGGCCGCCCGCGGGCTCGACGGCACCGACCTGGTGGCGCACTCCCTCTTCACGCTCGAGGGTGGTCAGACCGCGGCGTCCGCGCTGCTCGACCAGGGCTGCACGGCCATCGTCTGCGCCAGCGACATCATGGCCTTCGGGGCGATCCGCGCCGCGCGGGCACGGGGCCTCGACGTACCCCGCGACCTCTCGGTCGTCGGCTTCGACGACAGCCCGATGACGGCGTTCTCCGACCCCCCGCTCACGACCCTGCGCAAGCCGGTCGAGGCGATGGGGATCGCGGCCGTCGACGCGCTCGTCGACGAGATCAACGGCAACACCGCCCACCGCACCGAGTTCGTCGTCCAGCCCGAGCTGGTGCTCCGGGGCTCGACCGACCGCCCTCCCGCGCGCGCCTGAGGCGACCGTCGCGCCGGCGTGGGGAACGCTGGCCGGTCTCGCAGGCTCCAGTCGCTGTAAAGCGGGATTACGTGCACTACTGCCGTTGTCTACGGCGGCAGAAGTGCACGTAATCCCGCTTTACAGCGAGGTGGGCACGGGCGAGGTGGGCACGGGCGAGGTGGGCACGCGCGGGGTGGATCAGGGCGCGCCGAGGAGGGCATCGAGGGCCGGGTGCAGATGCCTGCTCCCGAGTACGCCGGACGCGTGCGCCGCGCCCGCAGCGAGCATCTGCGGCAGATCAGCACCGTCGAGGTGGGCATGGAGGGCGCCGGCGAAGAACGCATCGCCGGCTCCGTTGGTGTCGACGACCGGCACCGGAACCGCCGGCACCCGGTGCCGACGCCCCGACGCATCGAGCGCGATCGCCCCGTCGGCGCCGAGCGTGCACACGGCGAACGAGGCCCCGAACCGCAGACACGCGCGGAGCAATCCGAAGGGATCGTCGGTCGCGTCGTCGTTGAGGAAGATTGCGTCAGCCGCCTCCAGGAACGGCTGGTGGAAGGCAGCCCGGCCGTCGTAGTCGTGCAGGTCGACCCAGATCGGCCGCCCGGTCGCGCGAGCCACGGGCAGGAGGCGTCGCGACTCGGGGGAGAGGTCCAGCACGAGCACGTCGGCTGCCGCCATCGCCTCACTCAGGGAGGTGTCGCCCGGTCCGGGCACGGAGCCATCCCTGGAGGCCGGCGGCTGCTCCAGGAAGATCGAGAGCCGCTCGCCGCGTGGGGTCATCAGGTTGAGATGCCGCTCGGTCACCTCCGACGGCGTGACGCGGACGCGGACCCCGACGTGCTCGAGGAGTCCGCGGACACGGTCGCCGACGTCGTCGTTCGCGAGCTGCGTGCAGAGGACCGTGCGGCGGCCCAGTGCCGCCAGGCCGAGCGCCTTCCCGGCCGAGGTCCCGCCCACCGTCTCCCACGAGCGGTCGGCGAAGACCGTGTGGGGGACGGGGGCGGGCAGCCGGTCGAGCAGGACGAGGCGGTTCCACGACGCGGGGCCGTGGACGAGGACGGACATCAGGCCGTCGGCAGCGCTTCGCCGGTGGTGGTCGAGAAGGCGTGCAGCTTCGCCGGGTTGACCCGGAAGTGGACGACGCTGCCCTTGGCGGGCACGCTCCTCGGCTCGACCTTGGCGACCAGCTGCGGGTTGTGCAGCGTCGCGCCGAGGCTGCCGTAGAGGAACGCCTCGGAGCCGAGCTCCTCCACGACCAGCACCTCGACGGCGAAGGCGCCCTCGGTACCGGCCGGCACCCGCTCGAGGGCCTCGGGCCGGAAGCCGAGGACGACCTCGCCGGTGGTGAGGGCGTCGGTCGTCGCGCGGGGGAGCGGGATCCGGGCCTCGGCGACCAGGGCCTCGCCGTCCTCGACCGGGAACGTGCCGAGGTTCATCGCGGGCGAGCCGATGAAGCCGGCGACGAAGACGTTGGCCGGACGGTCGTAGAGGTCGAGCGGCGCGGCGACCTGCTGCAGGACGCCGTCCTTCAGGACCGCGACGCGGTCGCCCATCGTCATCGCCTCCACCTGGTCGTGGGTGACGTAGACGGTCGTGATGCCGAGGCGCCGCTGGAGCGAGGCGATCTCGGTGCGCGTGGAGACGCGGAGCTTGGCGTCGAGGTTGGAGAGCGGCTCGTCCATGAGGAAGACCTGCGGCTCGCGGACGATGGCGCGGCCCATCGCGACCCGCTGGCGCTGGCCGCCGGAGAGCGCCTTCGGCTTGCGGT
>NZ_DATIHB010000167.1:0-3970 GCF_035481145.1 Nocardioides sp.
CCCCGCCGCTGTAAAGCGGAGTTGCCTGCACTTCGGCGCCTGCGTGCGGGCGCGGTAGTGCGAGTGACTCCGCCCTACAGCCGTCGGGGACGGACGAGGGCCCGGCCGCGCGATGCGACCGGGCCCTCGACGTACGCCTCGAGGCGAGGGGTCACTCCTCGGAGGGAGCCTCCTCGGCAGCCTCGACCTCGGCCGCGGGAGCCTCGTGCTCGATGCCAGCCTCGGCCTCGGCCTCGGCGAGCTCCGCCTCGACCTGCGCGGCCGTGGGCGCAGCCGTCACGTGGACGACGAGCAGCTCGGAGTCGGAGAGGAGCGACGTGCCCTTCGGGAGCGTGATCTGGCCGGCGAGGATCTGGGTGCCGGCCTCGGCGCCCTCGATGTCGACCTCGATGCCCTCGGGGATGTGGGTGGCCTCGGCCTCGACCTGGATGGTCGCGTTCTCGAGGACGACCAGCGTCTCCTTCGCGGCGTCGCCCGTGGTGTGGACCGGGATATCGACGTGGACCTTCTCGCCCTTGCGCACGGCGACGAAGTCGATGTGCTCGATGACGCGCTTGATCGGGTCGACCTGGACCGCCTTGGTCAGCGCGAGCTGGGTCTTGCCCTCGATCGCCAGCTCGAGCACCGCGTTGGTGCCCAGGTGGCGCAGCGCCATCGTGGTCTGGTGGCCGGGGAGGGTCACGTGGACCGGGTCCTCGCCGTGGCCGTAGATGACCGCCGGGATCTTGCCATCGCGGCGCGCCCGACGGGATGCGCCCTTGCCGAACTCGTTACGGAGCTCCGCGGTGATGTTTGCCTCGGACATTTCACTTCCTCACTAGTTGGTTTGGAGGCCTCCACCTAACCATCCACGTGGTGAAACCGACCAGAGTGCGGGACAGGTTCGTCCGTTCTGTCCGCCCCCTCCGCAAATGCCGCACCGGAAATGCGACGCGCCCCACGTCGTACGACATGGGGCGCGGCGTGCGACCAGGGTCGCGGACGATCTGGTGCGCCGGCCACGCAATGGTTGCGTGACGGGCGCACCGGATCGATCAGGCCTGGGCAGCCTCGGCGTCGACGACGACGGCCTCGGCCTCGGCGACGACCTCGGCGGCGACCTCGGCGACAGCGGCCTCCTCAGCGGCGGCGACGGCGGCCTCGGCAGCGGCGATCGCGTCCTTGCCGACAGCGGCGTCGACGACGACGAAGTCGATGTGCTCGATCACGCGGCGGATCGGGTCGACCTGGACGGCCTTGGTCTGGGCGTAGGTCTCGGTGCCGTCGATGTCGAGGATGACGACCGCCTGGGTGCCCTTCTTGCGGAGGAGCAGGGTGGTGGCGTGGCCCGGCAGGTTGATGTGCTGCGGCTCGCCAACGCCGTAGACGACGGCGGGGATGAGGCCGGCGCGGCGGGCACGGCGGGCGGCGCCCTTGCCGAACTCGTTGCGGATCTCGGCGGTGATGTTGTTGCTGATCTCGGCGGCCATGATGACTCCTCGTTGTTGCGGACCCATCGGGCCCGGGACTGGTGCCCGGAAACGAAGAAGAGCGCCGCGCACGACAGCGCGACGCTCTCGAGAGAGTCAGTCGGCCCCGTCGATCACGGAGCAACTGCTCCCTCGCCTAGGCAATGACCGAATCGTACGGTCCGCCCCGACCTCCTCCCAAATCCGTGGCTTCGGCGATCAGACCCAGGGATCGGTGATCTCCCGCAGCTTGGCGAGGGCAGCGCAGAGCTGCTCCATCCGCGCGACCCCGAGGTGGCGCTCCCACTCCTGCCTGACCTCTTCCTCCACGACGCGGGCGGCGGCGATCACCTCGCGTCCCCGAGGGGCGAAGCGCACCAGCTTGGCCCGCGCATCGCGGGGGTCGCGGACCCGCTCGACGTAGCCGGCCTGCTCGAGCTGGTCGACCATCACACCTGCCGTCTGCTTGGTCACCTGGGCCGCGGCGGCGAGGTCGGTGAGGCGCGAGCCCTCGTCGGCGATGCGGGCGGCCACGCGCGCTTGGGCGAGCGTGATGTCGGCGTACCCCTGCTCCTGGAGCGCGGCCATCACGCGGGTCTCGACGTGGCGGACCGAGACGAACATGAGTACGCCCGGATGGGGCTGGTCGGACATCGCACCTCCTGGACCCTTGACGAGAAGGTCAGTCTATCTGACTATTTAGTCAGGGCAACTGACGACTTCTGGAGCGATCATGGACACGGACCACGAGAACGCGCAGCACACTGGGAAGCGCATGGACGCGACGACGATGTGGGGCCACATCCACCGCGAGCGCCGGGCGCTGGCCGAGGCGCTCGCCAGCCTGCCCGCCGAGGGCTGGCGGCAGGACTCGCTCTGCCCCGGCTGGACGGTGCTCGACGTGGCGGCGCACGTCATCTCCAACCCGCAGCTCACCTGGGGCGACATCACCCGCATGACCGCACGCAACCTCGGCCGCAGCTATGACGCGATGATCCTGCGCAGCGTCCGGGAGTGGGCCGCCGGGCAGACACCGGAGCGGGTCCTCGCCGACTTCGACACCTACGACGGCTCACTGCGCCACGTGCCCGTCACGACACGTGTCGAGCCGATGCTCGATGTCCTCGTGCACACCCAGGACATCCTGCGTCCCCTGGGCCTGCGCCACGACACCCCCGTGGATGCGGCCATGGTCGCTGCCGACCGCGCACGCCTCATCGGGCGCCTCACCGGCTGGCGGCGGGGCGGCGTACGCCTGGTCGCGACCGATGCCGACTGGTCGCGCGGCCGTGGTCCCGAGGTGCGCGGACCGATGCAGGAGCTGCTCCTGGTCTGCACCGGACGCGCTCGGGTCGCCACCGACCTCACCGGTGACGGGGTCGAGCTGCTCCCCCGCTGAGTCGAGCGAGGAGAACGCCGCGGGGCGCCCGCAAGGTGCCTCTGGTCAGGCGTGGCCGTCGAACATCGACGTGACGGAGCCGTCCTCGAAGACTGCGCGGATCGCGCGGCCCAGGATGGGCGCGATCGAGAGGACCGTCAGCTTGTCGAAGCGCTTCTCGTCCTCGATCGGCAGGGTGTCGGTGACGACGACCTCGACGGCGGGGCTGTTCTTCAGCCGGTCGACGGCGGGGTCGGAGAGGATGGCGTGCGTCGCGGCGATGACGACGCCCGCGGCGCCGTCCTTCATGAGCGCCTCGGCGGCCTTCACGATGGTGCCGCCGGTGTCGATCATGTCGTCGGTGAGGACGCAGATCTTGCCGGTCACGTCACCGACGACACGGTTGGCGACGACCTCGTTGGCGACGTCGGTGCGCCGGGTCTTGTGGATGAACGCCAGCGGGGCTCCCCCCAGGCGCGCGGCCCAGCGCTCGGCGACCTTGATCCGGCCGGCGTCCGGGGAGACGACGGCGAGATCGGCGTCGCCGTACTTCTCCTTGATGTAGTCGGCCAGCAGCGGCAGCGCGTGCAGGTGGTCGACGGGGCCGTCGAAGTAGCCCTGGAGCTGGTCGGCGTGGAGGTCGACGCTGATGATGCGGTCGGCACCGGCGGTCTTGAAGAGGTCGGCGACGAGGCGGGCCGAGATCGGCTCGCGGCCGCGGTGCTTCTTGTCCTGGCGCGAGTAGCCCCAGAACGGCATGACCACGGTGATCCGCTTGGCCGAGGCGCGCTTGAGCGCGTCGACCATGATCAGGTGCTCCATGATCCACGAGTTGATCGGCACCGTGTGGCTCTGGATGACGAAGGCGTCGCAGCCGCGGACCGACTCCTCGAAACGGACGTAGGTCTCGCCGTTGGCGAAGTCGTACGCCGACGTGGGCACGAGGCTGACGTCGAGCTGCGCAGCGACCGCCTCACCCAGCTCGGGGTGCGCTCGGCCGCTGAAGACCATCAGGTTCTTCTCGGTGGTCTTGGTGTAGGACGTCACCAGGTGCTCCCTCGTCGCTTGCGTTGCCGCCGGGGAGGATTCTGCCCCGGTTCGGGCGATGCCGCGAACCGGAGGGCGCTGCCCGTGAGACACCTCA
>NZ_DATIHB010000168.1:0-10148 GCF_035481145.1 Nocardioides sp.
GCCGTGCTGTTCGTGGTCGACGCGACGATCGGGATCACCGACATCGACGAGGCCGTGGTCAAGATCCTGCGCCGCGCCGGCAAGCCGGTCGTGCTCGCTGCCAACAAGGTGGACGACCAGCGCACCGAGGCCGAGGCCTACGGCCTGTGGAACCTGGGCCTGGGGGAGCCGTTCACCGTCTCCGCGCTGCACGGCCGCGGCTCCGGCGACCTGCTCGACGCGGTCCTCGCGGTGCTGCCCGAGGCACCCGAGCACAGCCCGGAGGAGGTCGGCGGCCCGCGCCGGATCGCGATCGTCGGCAAGCCCAACGTCGGCAAGTCCTCGCTGCTCAACAAGCTCGCCGGCGAGACGCGCGTCGTCGTCGACAACGCGGCCGGCACCACCGTCGATCCCGTCGACGAGCTGATCGAGTTCGGTGGCCGGGAGTGGCGCTTCATCGACACCGCGGGCATCCGCAAGCGGGTCAAGGAGGCCTCCGGGCACGAGTACTACGCGAGCCTCCGTACCGCTAGCGCGATCGAGCGTGCTGAGGTCGCGGTGCTGGTGCTGGACGCCGAGCAGAGCATCGCCGAGCAGGACGTCCGGATCATCCAGATGGTCCGCGAGATGGGCAAGGCGCTCGTCATCGCCTTCAACAAGTGGGACCTCGTCGACGAGGAGCGCCGCTACTACCTCGACCGCGAGATCGAGCGCGAGCTCGTCCAGGTGCAGTGGGCGCCGCGGATCAACCTGACCGCGCGCACCGGCTGGCACATCGACCGGCTCGTGCCCGCGCTCGACAGGGCGCTCGAGGGGTGGGAGACCCGCATCTCGACCGGCACGTTCAACGGCTTCCTCGGCCGCCTCGTGCAGGAGCACCCCCACCCGGTGCGGGGCGGCAAGCAGCCGCGCATCCTCTTCGGCTCGCAGGTGTCGGTGGCGCACCCGACGTTCAAGCTCTTCACCACCGGCAAGCTGGACGCCGGCTACGAGCGCTTCATCGAGCGTCGCCTGCGCGAGGAGTTCGGGTTCGTCGGCACGCCGATCGAGATCAAGGTGCAGCCGCGGGAGAAGCGCAAGAGGTAGCGGTGAGCGCCGCTCCCGCGGCGGGGATCACTCGCCGGCTTCCTCGCGGAGCGTCTGCTGGATCTCGTCCTTGGTTGCTCCGCTGGGCGTGGAGACCTCCATGTTCGCGGCCTGCTGGCGCAGCTCGTCACGGGTGATGTCATCCGGCTGGTCGCCCAGGTGCTGCTCGCGTGTCGCGAGGAAGGCCTCGCCGAGCTCGGCGCGCCGCTCGGCCGAGAGGCCGTTGCGCATGCCGGCGAGCACGGTCTCCTCCTCTTCCTCGATGTGGTGGGAGACAGCCTTGACGACCTCGTCCAGAACCGTGACGAAGTCGGCACTGTCGGGGTCGGTGGCGGCGAGCTTCGCCAGCAGCTCGTCGGCCTCGACGTGCTCCTCCTGGCTGTGGGCGACGTGCTCGGAGGCGCCGACCTCGTCTGCGACGACGGGGTAGACATCGGCCTCCTCAGCACGGCTGTGCGCGCTCAGCAGGGTGGTGAGCACGGGCAGCGACCCGGGCCGGCTGGCGGGGTCGGTGCGGAGCTGGTCGAACAGGCGCTCCACCTCCCGGTGGTCCTTCAGGATCAGCTCGACGACGTCGTTCACGGGGTGCCTCCTCGGTTCCAGGTCTGGTGCCTAGCGAGGTACCCCGACCGCGGGACAGCACACCCTGTGGACCGGTAGCCTCGCGGCCGTGCCTCGCTACCAAGACCTCGCGCTCGGCGCGGGGGCAGTCCTCGTGGTCGGTCTCGGACTCGTGGCGCTCAAGCCGGACACGCTCCCAAGCCCCACAGAGGGGGCGGACGACGCCCTGAGCAGCACCCTGCCCTCACCGCTCCGGCCCCGGGCCTCGTCGACCCCCACGCCCAGCGCCTCCGCGACCCGCGAGGGTGCCGGCGCGAAGACGGGCTCATGGGTCGTCGGTGCGGGCAGCGACCTCGTCTTCTTCGCGCCGAGGCGTGGGTGCGACGGAGCCGGCTCGGTCGAGGTCAGGGTGGCACGCGGCGGCGCGTCGTCGACATACGCCGTCAAGGGCCTGACCGCGGTCGGCGGGATCGAGGTCGAGGCCGGCGACACTGCAGTCCTCGTGGGTGTGGACGCTGCCTGCAAGGGCGTCGGGTTCCGCACCACCGACGCGGGAAAGACCTGGAAGGAGCTCGGGAGGCTCCCGGAGATCTGGTCCCTCGTTCCCGGCGCCGACCGTCAGGTGCACGCACCCGGCGGAGCGGTCGAGGTTCCCTGCGAGCCGCTCGCGGTGACCGGTCTCGACGATCGTGTGGCCCGGTTGGCGTGCACCGACGGCCGGCTCCTCGGGACCGTGTCCGGCGGTGACGACTGGTCGATCCTGGGCAACAACCGCAACGTCAAGGCGGTCGGGTTCGTCGCTGCGACGACGGCGCTTGCGCTCGTCGAGGACCCGTCGTGCGCGGGTATCAGGGTGGAACGGTCCACCGACGGCGGCACCGGCTTCAAGCCGGCGTACTGCGTCGAGGGTGACGGTCCGTGGGGGCTCTTCACGGATGCCGACAGGGCGGTCGTCGTCGGTGGCGACAGCGTCGCCCGGAGCACCGACGACGGTGCCACGTGGGCGGTCCAGCGCCTGCGGCCGTGAGGGGCCTCGCAGCACCTCATTTGGTCATGAGCATGGGTTCCGAGGCCGTAAAATTCGGACGTGCAGAACCCCGATGTGATCGCGTACTTCGCCGACGACCCGGCCCGTGTCTATCAGCTGCTGCAGTGGCTGCCGGTGCTGGAGCGTCTGGACGCGACCCATCCGACCGCCGTCGTGACGCGCAACGAGGAGACCGCCGGGATCGTGCGTGAGCACACGCGCCTGCGGGTCTTCGACGCACCGGGCTTCAACGACCTCGCCGAGCTCTACGCCGAGATCGATCCCAAGGTCGCGGTCTACTGCAATAACAGCCACTTCAACTTCAACTCGCTGCTCCAGGGTCGGATGCTGCACGTGCACATCAACCACGGCGAGAGTGACAAGCAGTCGATGGTCAGCAACAACGCGAAGGCCTATGACCGGGTCTTCGTCGCCGGCGAAGCGGCGGTCCAGCGCCATCGCGCTGCCCTGATGGAGCTCGACGAGGCGCGCCTGGTGCGCATCGGCCGCCCCCAGCTCGACCTGCGCCCGGAGCCGGTGATCGTCCCGTCCGAGCGCCGCACGGTCCTCTACGCGCCGACGTGGGAGGGCGACGCGGAGTACAACGACTACACGTCGGTCGACCTGTTCGGTCCCGAGATCGTGCGCTCGCTGCTGAAGGTCGAGGCGACCCGGGTCGTCTACAAGCCGCACCCGCGTGTCGTGACGAGCGAGACTCCTGCGATCCGTGACAACCACCGCGCCATCCTCGACCTGCTCGCAGACGCGGCCCGTCGCGACCCGTCCGCGGGCCACGAGGCGGTGCTGGCCGGTGACATCCTCGCGGTCTTCCCGCGGTGCGACGCGATGGTCACCGATGTCTCGTCGGTGGGCCTGGACTGGCTCTACCTGCAGACCGACAAGCCGATCATGATCACGGACCGCCACCACGACGCCGACCGGCTCCGCCTCGAGGTTCCGGTGAGCCGCTGTGCGGACGTGCTCGACTCGAGCAACCTCGACGAGCTCACGATGCTGATGACGGCGCGCCTCGAGCAGGACACGCACCACCTGGCCCGCGTCGCGATGCGCCACCACTACTTCGACGACAACGCCGTCGGAGACAGCACCCGTCGGTTCGTCGAGACTGTGGCCGAGCTCGTCGTACGCCGCGACCTGATGCTGGGCGAGCTGGGACTGCTCGCGGCCGAGTCCGTCATCGCCTGAGGCTCAGCCCTCGCCGGACAGGAGCCGCTCGACGTCCTCGTGGCGCCAGATCGGGCGGACCTCGCCCGAGCCGCTGGAGGAGACCCAGCCGAGCCCGGGCTCGAGCGTCCGCAGCACCTTCGCGGGTACGCCGCCCACGACGGCGTGGTCGGGGAACTCGCCGCGGACCACGCTTCCGGCCGCGACCACCGTGTTGCGCCCCAACCGGGTGCCGGGGAGCAGGATCGCGCCGTGTCCGACCCAGGAGCCGGCGCCGATGACGACGCGGGCGCGCTCGCCCCACTGGACGCCGATCGGCGTGTCCGGATCCTGGTAGCCGTGACCGGAGTCGGAGATGAAGACGTCCTGGCCGAACCACACGTCGTCGCCGATCTCGATCGACTCGTGCGCGGTGATCGTCGCTCGCTGACCGATCACGCAGCGGTCACCGATGACGAGTCCCCGAGGGGGGAGGGACGGGTCGCTGTCTCCGTAGCCCACGCTCAGCGAACAATGCCGGCCGATCAGGGTGTCCGCACCCAGGTGGATCTCGGCGCAGCCGAACAACGCGGCATACGGGAAGGTGATCATCGAGCCACGGCCGAAGGAGCCGAACTCGTCGGCCTTGTCCGTGCCGGGAGCGACGGAGCCCCAGAACTCCACGCGGCGCCACACGGCGTGGATCGCGCGGGCGGCGAGGCGGTGGGTGATCAGCACCCGTGAACGCTATCGCGCCGCGATGTCCGGGAACGACGAAGGCCGGATCCTTGCGGATCCGGCCTTCGACCTCGGTCGGGCTGACAGGATTTGAACCTGCGACCCCCTGACCCCCAGTCAGGTGCGCTACCAAGCTGCGCTACAGCCCGATGCCCCCGGCTGGCGGGAGCGGTTGAACCCTACAGCAGGTCGGCGGGTGGTCCTGCATCAGGGTCGTGGTGCGGTGGCGGGTCGTCGGGGAGGAGGCGTTCGACCAGGTCGGGCCAGGTGTCGTCGACGAGCTGGAGCAGGTCGACGCGCATGATCCGCTGGATGTGCGGCTTGGCGAACTCCTTCTCCATCACGCGCATCATGAACCGGCGCAGCTCGCTCTCCAGCCCGGACACGCGCTGCAGGACGGCCGAGCGGCGCTTGTCGGTCTCGACCTGCAGGGAGACCTCGTCCTCAGGGGGCAGGACCACGTCCACCAGCAGGTCGAGTGGGGGCTCCAGGCGCAGTCGCACCGTGATCGGGACCAGCAGACGGGCGCGGAAGCGGTTGACGTCGCGCGCGATCTCGATCGCGAAGTCCACGTCGACCGGGATGATGATCCGGAAGCCGAGGTCCGGGCCCGGGATCTCCACGCCCGAGACGGGCTGGAACCATCCGGTCGCCGTCACCTTGGCGAACTTCCGGCCGGGGCCCGCGCCAAGCGGACCGAGCTCGATCTTCTCGCCGAGCACCCGCTCGATCACCTCGAGCACGCGGCGCCGGTGGACCACCTTGCGCAGGAACGCCTCGCCGAAGTCGGCGTAGGTCATCGCCGCCGATGCCGTCGGCGCGACGGGGACGTCGTCGGTCTCGCTCAAGGCCCCTCCGTTCTGACGTGTGGCGGGTCTCCCAATCTAGCGGGCACCGGCACTTTCTGGCTCAACTGAGCCAGATTCGGACTCAGGCGCGGTGGTCGACCGGGGTCCAGTCGACCGACCACAGCTGGTGGTGCCCCGGGATGCCCTTGAGGCTGGCCGCCGGCATACGCAGGCGGAAGTGGCGGTCGGTGACGGCGTCCCGGACGCCTTCGGTCGCGAGGATCTCGCCGCCCGTGGCAAGCCCGGCCACACGGGCCGCCATGGCCACGTTGAGGCCGAAGTAGTCGCCTTCGCGGTGGACCACATGGCCTGCATGGACGCCGATCCGCACCCGGATCGGCGTACGCCGGAGCGCGCGGCGCCGCGAGACCGTGAGCGCGCGCTGCATCGCGATCGCCACGCCGACCGCGGCTGCTGGGTCACCGAAGGCGAGCATGAAGCCGTCGCCCTGCGACTTGACCACGTGGCCGCCCGCCTTCGCCACGAGCTTGCGGATCACCTGGTCGTGCGCGTCGAGCAGGGCGACGAAGGCGGCGTCGCCCAGGCGCTCGTTGAGCGCGGTGGAGTCCTCGATGTCCGAGAAGACGATCGTGACGGTGCCGTCGTCGCCGATCACCCGGTCGATCGCCTGCTTGTCCGCCAGGGCGAAGCCGGTGAGCTCCTCGATCGAGGAGCGGAGCATGCCCCCGACGCCCTGCTCGCGGATCCTGACGGCTGTGCCGACGGCGCCGCGCATCGCCCAGCCTGCTGCCTTCGCGGCACGGTTGGTCAGTGGTTCGGCTGCGTTCTCGAGGGCCGCGAGCCGGCGTCGGACCCGCCGCAGCTGCAGGCGGCTGACCAGCAGCAGGACGAGTGACAGCGCAAGCGTGCAGGCCAGCACGACCGAGACGGTCGCGGCACCGGTGAGGAGGTCCATCGCGACGTGACGCTAGCGCAGCCCAGTAGGGTGCGGGGTGTGAAGTACGACCCAGAGGGCCGCCCATGACCGAGTGGATCCTGCTCGTTGTCTCCCTGCTGCTCGTGCTCGCGTGCGGCCTCTTCGTCGCGGCCGAGTTCGCCTTCCTCACCGTCGACCGGGGGCAGGTCGAGCGTCTTGCCGCCGGCGGCGACAGCGGTGCCGTCGGCATCCAGAAGGCGCTGCGCAGCCTCTCCACCCAGCTGTCGGGTGCACAGGTGGGCATCACCGTCACCAACCTCGCGATCGGTTTCCTCGCCGAGCCGGCCATCGCGGAGCTGGTCCGCGACCCGCTCACCGCGGCGGGCCTGCCGGAGGGCGCGGTCGGCCCGCTCGCCCTCACCTTCGCGCTGCTCCTGAGCACCGTGCTCACGATGGTCTTCGGCGAGCTCGTTCCGAAGAACCTCGCGATCGCCCTTCCGTACCAGACCGCTCGCGCAACCCAGGGCCCGCAGCGGGTGTTCACCGCGGTGATGGGCCTGCCCATCCGCCTGCTCAACGGCTCCGCCAACGCGCTCGTACGCCGCCTCGGCATCGAGCCCCAGGAGGAGCTCCGGTCGGCCCGTGGACCAGCAGAGCTGCAGTCGCTGATCCAGCACTCGGCGGACCAGGGCACCCTCGACGCCGACACGGCCGAGCTGATGGAGCGGTCTGTGGTCTTCGGCACCCGGACCGCGGGCGAGATCATGACGCCGCGGGTGCGCGCGCGGACCCTCGAGGGCACCGACCGCGCCGCGGCCGTGATCGAGCTGGCCCGCCAGACGGGGCACTCGCGCTTTCCCGTGCTCAACGAGCACGACGAGGTGGCGGGCACGGTCCACATCAAGCACGCCGTCGCGCTCCCGGTCCAGGAGCGTTCGACGACACGGGTGCGCCACATCATGGTGCCGCCCATCGTCGTGCCCGACTCGCTGCGCCTCGACCCGCTGCTGGCCCTGCTGCGCGGTGAGGGCTTCCAGCTCGCGGTCGTCATGGACGAGTACGGCGGGTACGCCGGGATCGTGACGCTCGAGGACGTCGTCGAGGAGATCGTCGGTGACATCTCCGACGAGCACGACCGCCTCGGTGCGCGGGCGCGCCAGCGCCGGGACGGCTCCTGGTCGCTCTCGGGCCTGCTGCGGCCTGACGAGGTCGAGGACGTCACCGGGATCTTGCTCCCGGAGCACGACGACTACGACACGATCGCGGGGCTCGTCCTGCGCAGCCTCGGCAGGATCCCGACCGCCGGCGACGCCGCTCATGTGGTGCTGGACTCCTCCGACGGCGATGAGGCGCCCCGGGTCGCGGTCCTCCACGTCGAGCGGATGGACGGACGTCGCGTCGACCGGATCCGCCTCAGTGTGGAGACCGTCGAGCGCGACGCTGAGGAGGAGGACGCATGAGCCCCCTGACCGGCATCCTCGTCGGCTTGGCCCTCCTGGTCGCCAATGCCTTCTTCGTCGGATCCGAGTTCGCGCTCGTCTCCGCTCGACGTACCCAGATCGAGCCGAAGGCCCAGGCCGGCTCCAAGGCCGCGCGTACGACGCTGCGCGCCATGGAGAACGTCTCGCTCGTGATGGCCGCCGCGCAGCTCGGAATCACCGCCGCGTCCCTCGGCCTCGGAGCGGTCGCCGAGCCGGCCCTCGCGCACCTTCTCGAGCCGCTCTTCCACGAGTTCCACGTGCCCGACGAGATGCTCCACCCGGTCGCGTTCGTGATCGCCCTGACCGTGGTCGTCTACCTCCACGTGGTGCTCGGAGAGATGGTGCCGAAGAACATCGCGCTGGCCGGACCCGACCGGGCAGCGCTCCTCCTCGGGCCGCCGATGATGGCGGTCGTCACCGCCTTCCGGCCGTTGATCGTCGGCTTCAACATGATCGCCAACGGCATCCTCCGGCTGCTGCGCGTGGAGCCGAAGGACGAGGTCTCCTCCACCTTCACCCGCGACGAGGTGGCGGCGCTGGTCGAGGAGTCGCACGGAGAAGGACTGCTCGAAGAGGATGCCTACGGTCGCCTCGCCGGGGCTCTCGGCTTCACCGAGCGGACGGTCGCCGCGGTGGTCCTGCCGCTGGCTGGCGTGACCACCGTCGAGCGGGGCGCGTCGGGCGCCGACGTGGAAGAGGTCTGCGCCGCGACGGGGTTCTCGCGGTTCCCCGTGCGCGACAGCGAAGCCTGGATCGGCTACGTGCACATCAAGGACGTCCTCGAGACCGATGAGAGTCGTCGCCATCGGCCGGTCGACGACAAGTGGATCCGCCCGTTCGCGAGCGTGCGCGCCGATGACGTCCTCCACGACGCGCTCGAGACGCTCCAGCGCCGCGGTGCGCACCTGGCGCGCGTCGTGGACGAGAGCGGCGAGCTGGTCGGCCTGATCACGCTGGAGGACGTGCTCGAGGAGCTGGTCGGGGAGATTCGCGACGCGGCGCACCACGACGAGGACTGAGTCCGACTAGGGTTCGATGCACCGGCGCGCGCCCGCGTGCCATCGACGAGCAGTTACCGGCAGGGGAGACGTGCAGGCAGTACGACGCAGCAACCGGGTGCTCACGCTGCCCAATGCCCTGAGCTTCGTGCGGCTGGCCGGTGTCCCCGTCTTCCTGTGGCTCCTGCTGGGTCCCGAGGCGGACTGGTGGGCCCTCGGCGTGCTCGCCCTGGCGGGCATCACGGACTGGGCCGACGGGTTCGCGGCGCGGATGCTCGACCAGCGCTCCGCTCTCGGCGAGATCCTCGACCCCGTCGCGGACCGTCTCTACATCCTGGCTGTCGTCGTCGGCTTCGCGCTGCGCGACCTCGTCCCGTGGTGGGTCGCCGTGCTGCTGCCGGCCCGCGACCTCTTCCTGTGGGGACTCGTCCCGTTCCTGCGCCGCCGCGGCTACAGCGCACTGCCCGTTCATTTCCTGGGCAAGGCCGCCACGTTCAACCTGCTCTACGCCTTCCCCCTGCTCCTGCTCGGCGAGGGTGACTCGGTGGGCGCCACCATGGCCAGGGTCTTCGGCTGGGCGTTCGCCTGGTGGGGCATCGCGCTCTACTGGTGGGCCGGGCTCCTCTACGCCTGGCAGGTCCGCAAGCTGCTCGCGGCTCCCGACCCGAGGACGGCCCGGCCCGATGCCTGACCGCACTCCGCTTCCTGCCCACGTAACGATGCCCCTGCTGGACATCGTCACGAGGAACTCCCTCGACCTCGACTACCAGCACGTGGCCGAGACACGGAGGGCGGCGGGGGAGTCCGGAGCGGGCGAGGTGTCGAACCGCTGGCGCGCGGCTGTGGTCGTGGGCGTCTTCGGTCTCCTGCTCGTGGTGGCGGCCGTGCAGAACCGCGCGACCGCGGACTCCGACGCGCTGGCGCGCGACGAGCTCGTCCAGCAGATCGACATGAAGCGCGAGGGTCTCCGCGAGGCCAACCGCCAGATCGGTGACCTCCACGACGAGATCGAGCTGCTCACGACACGGCAGGAGTCGGTCGCGAAACGCGAGCGGACGCTCGCCGCAGCCAATGACACGGTCGGAGCTCTCGCTGGCTATCGGGCGGTCCGCGGCCCCGGCGTACGGGCCAAGGTCGACGACGCGGCCGACGGGTCGGAGGACGGCGCCGTGCGCGATGAGGACCTCGCCACGCTGGTCGACGGACTGTGGGCCGCCGGGGCCGAGGCGATCGCGGTCAACGGCATCCGACTCACCGCGACCACGGGCATCCGAGCCGCCGGAAGTGCGATCCTCGTCCATGACCGTGCGCTGCGGCCGCCGTACACCGTGCTCGCGATCGGCGACGTCAACGCGCTGCAGAGCAGGTTCGTCGAGACCGGCTCGGGGG
>NZ_DATIHB010000169.1:0-2154 GCF_035481145.1 Nocardioides sp.
CCTCGCACGGGCGCGAGGCAGCGGGCCGACGGGTGATCAGGCGTTGACCAGCTCGCGCGCGTCATCCGGGTCGGACTTGCCCTGACCCAGCCTGCTCGGCCACCAGATCCTGTCGCCCAGGTCCAGGTTGAGCGCGGTGACCAGGATCGACCGGACGATCATCGTGTCGAGCATGACGCCGAGCGCGACCGCGATGCCCATCTCCGCGAGGAAGACGAGCGGCAGTGTGCCGAGGACGATGAACGTCGCGGCCAGCACGATGCCCGCGGAGGTGATCACTCCTCCCGTCGAGGTCAGGCCGATCAGGGCGCCCTTGCGCGTGCCGTGGACGGCCGACTCCTCCCGGACCCGGGTCATCAGGAAGATGTTGTAGTCGATGCCCAGAGCCACGAGGAAGACGAAGGCGAAGAGCGGGAAGCCCGCGTCTGCCCCGGCGAAGCCGAAGACGTACTCGAAGAGCAGCACCGAGATGCCCAGCGCCGCACCGAACGACAAGATGACCGTGCCGAGCAGGATCAGCGGAGCGGCGAGCGCCCGGAGCAGGGCGACCAGCACGAGCAGGACCACGGCGAGCACCAGCGGGATGATCACCTTGTTGTCGCGCTGTGAGGCGACCTTGGTGTCGAGGTAGATCGCCGAGCCACCCGTCACCAGCGCGCCCGCCCCGTCGACGGCATGGACCGCCGTGCGGGCGTCCTCGACGACATCGAACGCCGCCTGCGAGGAGACGTCGGCGTTGATCACGACGCTCAGAGCACCGATGCCGTCCTGGGGCTGGCCGAGCGGGACCACCTTGGCGGTCGAGCCGTCGGGCAGCTCCTGGTCGGCGATGCCGTCGACACCCTCCAGCGCGGTGGCCACCGCGGGGAGGTGGTCGGCGTTCGCGACGACGAGGAGGGTGTTGGACTGGTCGACCATCTCGTGCGCCGCAAGCACCTTGGCGCCCTTGATGGAGTCGAACTCCTTCGTGTAGGTGTCCTCGGTCGACAGGCCGTTGGCATCGAGCCGGAAGAGGCCGAGGCAGGCGATCGCGAGCAGCGCGGTCGTGACGATCCAGACCTTGCGCGGCTTCGTGGCGATCCAGGCACCGACCTTGGACCACATGCCCGACTGGGTCGGCTCCGCCGAGCCGAGGTCGGGCCGCATGTGCCAACCAAGCCCCTTGACGAGCCCGGCCTGGATGAAGGCGAGCGGCGTGGTCACCGCAGCAGCGGCACCGACCAGCGCGACGAGCGCGAACGGCGCTCCGACGTAGCCGGCCACCACGCCGTCGAAGACGACCGCCGCGAGGAAGACGCCGCCACCACCGATGCCTGCGAGCAGCAGCCCGGCCGGCAGGCTGAGGCCCGTCGCCAGGCACCAGCGGCCCAGCCGGCCGTTCTCCGGCCCGAAGACCCAACGGCCCGCGATGACCAGCAGCGCCGGCAGCAAGGTGACCATCACCAGGTAGGTCACCGCGACGCCGACGGCCACGACCGGACCCATGCCGGCCGTCGAGCTCATCTCGGCGAAGGTCAGGCAGAGCATGCCGAGGATGACGGTCGCAGCGCTCGCGAGGATCGCCGGCGCCGCCCGGTGCAGGGCGTGCGCCATCGCCTCGTGGCGGTCCTCGTAGTTGCGGAGCTCCTCGCGGTAGCGCGCGACGAGCAGCAGTGCGTAGTCGGTGCCGGCGCCGATGCAGAGGATGCTGAGGATCGCCTGGCTCTGGCCGTTGACGGTGATGACGTCAGACTTGGCGAGGAAGTAGACGAGTCCCATGGCGGCGACCAGACCGACGACCGCCGAGATGATCGGGAAGAGCCACAGGTAGGCGCTGCGGTAGACCACGAGCAGGATCAGGATGACGACGCCCAGCGCCGAGTAGAGCAGCCGGCCGTCGAGGCCACCGAACGCCTCCACGGCGTCGGCAGCCTGGCCACCGGCACCTGCGACATGGACCGCGACGCCGTCGGTGTCCGCGATGTCGCGGATCTCCTCGACGATGTCAGGCATCTTGTTCCAGCCGTCGGCGCCCAGGTTGAAGTTGATGATGGTCTGGAGCGCCTCGCCGTCCTCGGAGGGGAACGGGCCGCTGATCGCGCCGTCGACACCCTCGAGCTCCTTGAAGGCGACGGCGTCGGCGGCAGCGTCGGCCCGGTCGGCCTCGGTCAGCCC
>NZ_DATIHB010000170.1:0-1881 GCF_035481145.1 Nocardioides sp.
CCGGCCGCGTCCGCCACTCGCGGCTCGGCCCCCGGTCCCTGCTAGTCGACATCGAATCGCTGCGGAACGTCATCGGGAGGAACAAGTGAGCGTCGATCAAGCCATCAAGGCCCGCATGGCCAAGGAGCTCGAGGAGCGGCAGGCCAAGGCTGCAGCCCTCCGGACGGAGCGCGAGGCCCGCGGGCCCGAGTCGCTGGAGGCAGCCATCGCCCGCCGCTATGGAGCCGACAAGGAGCAGGCATGAGCAACGTGTACGACGCACAGAACGAGGCCGAAGAGGCGGAGGCGCTGCTGGAGGCACTGGAGGAGCGTGTTCGCGAGGGCGACGAGTCGGTGTCGCCCGATGAGATCGCGACAGCTGAGCGTCTCGGTCGGTTCGCACGGCTGCGGGTGGAGGCTGCGAGGCGGAAGGCTGCGGCCGCGAAGGTCGAGGCGGTCGAACGCGAGTGCGTTGCCGCTGGCGACGCCGCTCTCGCGTTCGTGGGCTCGCTCCGCGACCTGTCCGTCCTCCAGCAGGAGGCGGCTGCGGCGTTCGCGAAGTACAAGGCCGCCTGCGACGAGCAGGCTGGTCGTGCCCGCCTGGTCGGCAACCGGGTAGAAGCGGCGCTCGCGGAGGCCGGCCGGCATGGGTTGCAGTCGGACTGGATCGAGACACCGCGCGGGAAGCTCCGAGGCGATGCCACCGTACTGCTCACGTACGTCGACGGTATTCGCCTGGAGCACCGTCGCAAGAGCCCGCTCGAGATTGTTCGAGACGCAGTTGCCTCGACCGATCTGCAGGTCACGGGCGTGAACGGGCCGGTGGCCTGACGTGGCGTCGACCAGGGCTATCGCTGCTCGACTCGTCGCGACCGCGACAACGTCGTACGCCAAGGGCGGCACCGCGCCACTTCGGATGGAGGCCCTCAGCGCGGTCAACGAGGCAGGACGTGGCGGCACTGTCGCCCTCGTCGCTCAGCTCGCGTGGATCGCCGGCCAGGTGCTCGCCAGCCTCGAGCCCGCTGCACGGGATGAGGTCCTCGCACAGTTCGATGACCCTGCCGGCGAGATCCGCCGCCGACTGAAGCCGGAGCAGGAGTAGCAGCATGTCCCTCGACCTCGGCGCCCTTGTCGCCTACATCGACGTGGACATGTCCGCTTTCGAAGCTGGACTCGATCGGGCAGCCGACCTGCTGACGGGGTTCGGCCCGAAGGGTGCTGCGCTCGCGGCCACGGCTGGTGTCGCGGTTGCGGGCGCGCTCGGGTCGTCTCTGGTGGAGAACATCTCGGTTGACGCCGCGAACGACAAGCTCGCCGCGCAGCTCGGCCTCACCGAGGGTGAGTCGGCACGGGTCGGCAAGGTCGCAGGCGACCTCTACGCGAACGCCTACGGTGACTCCCTCGCAGACGTCAACGAAGCCCTCCGCTCCGTCATGCAGAACGTCTCTGGGATGGCCGACGCCTCGTCCGCAGACCTCCAGCAGGTCACGGGCCTGGTCATCGACCTCGGCACCGCCTTCGACCAGGACGTCGGGGCGACCTCTCGCGCCGTCGGCAAGATGCTCAAGACTGGGCTCGCGAAGGACGCAGAGGAAGCGCTCGACGTCCTCACCCGCGGCTTCCAGACCGGAGGCGACGAGGCGGGCGACCTCCTTGACACCTTCAGCGAGTACTCCACCAAGTTCCGGGACCTCGGCATCAGCGGCCAGCAGGCCATGGGCCTCATCTCTCAGGGGCTCGCCGGCGGCGCCAGGGACGCGGACACCGTCGCGGACGCCCTCAAGGAGATCTCGATCAAGGCCATCGAGGGATCCGACCAGGCCGCGGCCGCGTTCGAGATGCTGGGCCTCGATGCCTCCCAGCTCGGCCCGCAGTTCGCTGCCGGCGGCGAGTCTGCAGCGA